>CAZCOV010000325.1:0-7267 GCA_964499975.1 uncultured Thermoanaerobaculia bacterium | reverse complement strand
GGGAGGACCTGAGCGAAGGTCGGGCTGGCCAAGAGCAGTCCGACCAGCAGGCCATTAACGTGGTGTCGCATCGCCCGATTATAGGTTAAAACGGGAAACCCGCCAAAGGCATCCTGCTCGTTGTCCGCACCCGTCCGCACCGGAGCGGCAGAGTGGCAGGATCGAGTTGACACCAGATATTGGATTGGATCATCCTTTTGAACATGGAACGCCGGCTGAAACCACACACGTTGACGTCGGCCGACGCCGTGCGCCACTTTCCTGCTCTCCTGGAGCGGGTGGCCGCTGGCGAGGGCTTCGTCATCCAACGAGATGGCCGGGCCATCGCCGAACTCGCTCCCGCCCCTAATGGCCTCGCAACCCTGCGCACCCTGAGTGCAGCACTCGCCGATCTCGGCCCTCTCGACCAGGACTTCGCGGACGATCTCGAGCGAATCCGCGCCGAGCAACCTCTGCTTCCGGAAGACCCTTGGCCGTTCTGATCGACACCCCTCCTGATGCCTTGATGATCACCACCCCTCACTTGCGTCGCCTGGGTTGGCGCTCTTGGACCCTGGTTGGGGCTGCGCTGTTCTGCGCGGCGCTCTTCGCGCTGAACCTGTTCGCGCACTTGTTCAGCCAATCCTTATGTTGCGCGGACGATGCCTTTATTGCAGTTGCGGCCAAGAACCTGGCGACTGGCCACGGCTATACCGCAAGCTACCGGCCGCTCCAGAACGGCGAGACCTCGCCCCGCCGTTTCGATCCCCTGATCAGCACGGGTCCCGTCCTGGTTTTTCCAGCGGCCGCTCTGATCCGCCTCTGGGGCAACCGCTTTTGGGTTCCTGGTCTGGTCGTGGTGGCGGCCTGCCTCCTGCTCCTCGGCAGGGTCTTCTGGTATTTACGCGCAGCCACTCAAGCGGTTGGACCGCAAGGGGTTGGACGGCTGGGGCTGGCGGTGATTTGCGCGCTGGCGGCGCTCAACCTGGCGTTTCTCCGCCACTACGAGCATTGGTACGCACTGCTTGGGGAAGTTCCCGCGCTGCTGTTGCTCGCGCTGGGCGTGCTGCGTCTCTTTAGCGCCAGTGGACAGCAGCGCGACCACTTCTGGGGTGGCTTTTTGCTCGGTTGCGCTTACCAGACCAAGGCGCTCAGCGCGCTGGCGTTCCCCGCGGTGTTTGCTTTTCTGATGTTGCAAGCGGGGCAAAGTACGGGGGGGCAGAACCCAGTCTTAAGTTGGCGTCGACGTTTGACCCGCGTCGTGGGCGTGCTCGTTACCTTGGTGGGCTGTGCCTTGCCGACGCTCATTTTTGAGACCTACAAATGGGTCGACCTTGGCCTCCCCGGTTACCTTGAAGTCAAGGCGGCTGAAGCCCGATACTTGCGCTCGGCGCCGGGATCGGGGATGAACGCGCTGCTCAGCGCTCCGCTGGCGCACGTGCGCGCGATCTTGCCGCAGAACTGGCAGACACTCAGCAGCTTTTTCAACACGCGCTGGGCCGTTGTCGCGTTTCTCGCAGCCTTGGTGCTCGGACTGGCGGCGCGCGACCGCTGGCGGGGGCATGAAGCCCGGGCCCCGCTGGTTTTGACCGCGAGCGCGGCGAGTTTTGCAACCTGGTGGTTGCTGGTCTCCGGCCAGGCGAGAATTCGCTACTTGCTGATCGGACTGGGCTTGTGGTGCCTGGCAGTGACCTTCGACGTGTTCACGGGTGCTGGCTCGAGTCGCCAGCGGGTGCTCGCGCTGGTCGCTGCGGCTGCGCTCTTGGCCCGGACCCCGGATTGGGCGACAATCTGCCCACCGCGGCCGTTCTTCCAGCCGTCTGCGCGCACCACTGCAATGCTCGAAACGGCGCAATTTCTCGCGCAACATCGCGACGGGCGGGTCCTGGCTGCTGACTGGTGGGCCACCGGCGTGGATATGGAGTACTTGCTCGCGGGCTCAGGCCACCTGGTCCATCATGCGACGCTTGAACCGCTCGGCGCAAAACCCGTCTTGCTGCTGGAGAACTCCCGCTGGTTGGGCCTCATCCCCAGCGCCCACGACCATTTCCAGGGTGCTCTCCTCCGCGCCCAGGCCGAACTGGTGTGGGAACGCGGTCCCTATCGGGTCTACGCGGTGCCGCCGCTTCACCTTGGGATTGGCCGACGTTGGTTCTGATCGTTTTTTTCCTCCTCAGGTAAGATCCGCCTGGCCTGCCACCTTGAAAGCGAGCCAACGGGTTTTGAGGGTCATGAGCTGCGGGTCGCGCCTGGCTTGGCAGCGACCAACTGGGCAACCAGTGCAGTGAGGAGGGGGCGGACCGCGACCAGGTCTTGGGTGATCACTGCGAGCCATTCCCGGCAATTCACTGTGGAGGGCTCTTTGGCCCTGAGTTCGAGTTCGGCGGCGTGGGATGACAGCCGTGCCGCCCCGACTTGGGCACTGCTGCCCTTAAGTGCGTGCGCAAGAAACGCCACTTGCGGCCAGGCTTCCGTCCGGATCGCCTGCTCCAGCTTGCTGAGGTACTGATCCCCCTGGGCCAAGAAGTCAGCCACCACTTGCTGGACCAGCCCGGGTTGGGTCTTCTGCTCCAGCTGCCACAGCTTCTCGATCAGGGTGGGATCGAGCACGGGCTTGTCCGCGGTCCCAAGGCGAGCTGTGAGGGTGCGGTCGAACTGGCGCAGCACCCGGCGCAGATCTTCCAAACGCACGGGTTTGGGCAGGACTTGATCAATGCCCACGGCGCGATAGTGTTCGCGTTCGGCTGGCAGCACGCTGGCGGTCATCGCGATCAGATGCGGGCGTTGCGGTGGAGGCTCAGCGCGCAGCTTTTGTGCGACTTCCAGACCATCGATTTCGGGCATGTGGATATCGAGCAATACCACCTCATAGCCGCGGGAGTAGATGGCGTCCAGGGTCTCCCGGCCGTCGGCAGCGAGGTCCGCGGAATAGCCGAGCTGTTCGAGCATGTGGAGGCCCACGATCTGGTTGACCGGGTTGTCCTCGGCCAAGAGCACGCGGATTCCCGTATTGCTGGTGGGCTCCGATGGTGCGTCCATCGTGGGCGGCTCATCGTCTTGGACGATGGCGCGCCGCAAAGTTGCTTTCAGCGTGCTGCAGCGCGCCGGCAGCAGCAACGGGAGAGCTGAGGAGGCATCCGCGGTCAAATGCTGGGCGTCATTGCCGAGCTGGATCACCGGCAAGGGCGGATTCTTTGGCCAGCTGGGTTCCTGGCTCAAAGCGAACCAGCGAAAGTCGAGCAAGGCAGCAGCAAGCCGAGCCCCTCCGGTGACGGCGGCGCGCACTTCCTCCAGGCTGGTCGCGAGTACCGCGGTCAAGTGGAGCGCGGTGAGCTGGCCAGCGAGCGTCTGTCGCACCAGGGGGGACGGCGAGGCCACGAGAATGTTCGTTTCGGTCAGCGTCGGGGGTAAAACGTCGACCGGGCCGGAGGTATCTGCGGGGAATGCTAGCAAAGTGAAGTGCAGGGTCGTACCTTGGCCTTCGACGCTTTCGGCCCAGATCCGTCCGCCCATGGCCTCGACCATGCGTTGGGCGATCGCCAAGCCCAAACCCGTACCGCCAAAGCGACGGGTGGTCGAGGTGTCGGCCTGGACGAACGAATCGAAGATCTGCGGCAGCCGATCGGGCGGGATGCCGATGCCGGTGTCACGGACGCTGAAGCAGAGCTCTTGCGGGTTGGTGGTGCCGTCCACGGTCAAGAAAACGCTACCCGCAGGCGTGAACTTGACGCTGTTGCTGACCAAGTTGACCAGCACCTGGCGCAACCGCGCCGCATCGCCGAGGATGCCTTCGGGAACCTCGGGCGCCAGCGCATAGCCCAGCTCCAGCCTCTTGTTGAGCGCCAGCGGGGCGTTGATTTCCAACGCTTCCTCAATCACCGCGCGCAAGTTCAAGGGAGAGTGTTCCAGTTCCAAACGGCCGGCCTCGACTTTGGAGAGGTCGAGGATGTCGTTGATGATCGCCAGCAAGGTTTCCCCGCCCATGCGGATGGCCTGGACGTACTCGCGCTGCTTGGCCGTGGGCTGGGTTTCCAGCAACAAGCTCGCCATCCCGATCACCGCATTCATGGGAGTGCGCAGCTCGTGGCTCATGGTGGCGAGAAATTCGGTTTTTGCCCGGCTGGAACGTTCGGCTTCCTCCTGCGCGGCGCGCAGGCGGGGGACCATCGCCTGCAGCTCTTGGGTCTGTTGACGCAGTTCCGCTTGGGAACGTTCCAGCTCGGCAGTGCGTTCGGTGACTTTGGCGGCGAGCTCCTGCTCGCGCCGCTGATGGGTCTTGACTCGCAACTTGAGCAACCCTTCGAAAAGCAGGCCCGCGCCCACTAGGTACAAGATCCAGGCCCAACCCGTAGCCCACAGCGGACGGCCGACGAGGACTCGCAGCTCCGCTGCGCCGCCCACCGGGTCGCGACGATCCTGGGCCCACACGCGGAAGACATACGCGCCGGGAGGCAAGCGGTCAAAGCGGCGCTGGGGGTCCGGGGTCCAGGCGGAAGGTGTGGGTTCAAGTCCTGCGAATTGGGTGCGGTAGACCAGGTCATCGGGGTCGCGTGCCCCAGGATAACGCAAGGCAAAAGTGAGTTCCAGGTTGTTTTCGTGGTGCGCGAGGTCCAGTTCGGAGGTGGGCAAAGGGCGCTCTTGGCCAGCGACGCTGAGCCGGGTGATCGCGAGCGGTGCGGTCCAGGGCGCGATGCGGGGCGGGGGTACGATCTTGAGCACTCCCGCGCTGGTCCCCACCCACAGCCGCCCGCTACGGTCGACGAGCGCGGCGTTTTGGTTTCCTTCAAGGGCAGGGCCGCCGGTTGTCGGGGTCAGGAGCTGGACGCGATACCCCTGCGCGGAATCGGGTTCGAGGCAAGCCGCGCCGTTGCCAGTCATGGCGCAGATCCGTCCCATGAAGTCTTGCTCGACGTCGAAAACCATGGCATGCGGCAAGGGCGGTTGGCTGGCGGCATTGAAAATCGACCATCTGGGCTCTGGGTGGGTCAGGTCGAGGCGGGCCAGACCCCCATCGGTGGCCACCCAGAGGGCATGGCCGTCGGCCTCGTGAGTGTCGAGCAGGGCATTGACCCAGTTGTTCGGCAAGGGCGACGAACCAGCTTGAAACGAGGTCCAGCCGTCCTTGGCGAAGCGGGCCAGGCCGCCGCTTCGCGTCCCTACGAAGAGCACGGGGTCGCCGTCCACGCGGGTTAACCGCAGGGCGCGGACCGCAGCATCGGGCAGTCCAGAGTTGGTCGGGTCATAGATCGTGAAATCCTGGCCATGGAAACGCGCCAGTCCGCCCGCGGTACCCACCCACAAGGCTCCGGACTGCGGATCTTCGGCCAGGGCGAAGATATTCGCGTCGGGCAGATCGGAATTGGCTGGGGTGAACACCTTCCAAGGCTGGCCGCCGAGAGGGCGCGCGCTGGGGTCGTAGTCGGGGTCGTAAAAAGCCAGACCCGCGGTCGTCCCGATCCACAATCCGTGCCCCTCCGCTGGCACGAGGAAGGCCTGAATCTCGTCCGCGGGTAGGGGAGAGTTGCTGCGGTTGATGACTGTGAAACGGCCGTCAACCCAGTGCCACACCCCAGAATCGAGGGTGCCGAACCAATATTCCGGACGCGTTGGCGGACCGGTTTCCGCGATCGCATAAACGCCTTCGGACAAGGGTGAGCTCTCGGCATCGAGAACTTCGGGGTCGTCGGGATGCAGGGCCACGACACCAGCATCGAAGGTGCCAACCCAGATCACGGATCGACCGGGATAAGACACTGCCGCCAAGGAGCGAATCGAACGGCTGGGCAGGGCGGAGTTGCCGGGCGAATAGACGCGAAACGATTGGCCGTTGAAGCGGGCGACCCCGCGCAAAGTTCCGACCCACAAATCCAGCGCGAGACCTGGGCTGGTAGCGCTGGTCAAGCTGGTGATCCGGTCGTCCGGGAGCCCTTCGGCCAGCCCCCAGCGCGACCAGCGATCACCCTGTCGGCACCATAGTCCGCGCTCTTTGGTGCCGACCCACAGGCGAACATCTGTCACCGTCAGACTGGTGATGGGTGGGGCCAGCTCAAGCGGGGTGGATGGGGTCAGCCACTGGCCCTGGTCGTTGACCATAAGGCCCTGATCCGTTCCTACCCACAGCTCACCGTGAGGTCCTGCGGCGAGCGCGCGGATGGCGGCGCGCGCCAGCTCCGGGGGAGCCCCGACCGAGGACGTCCAGGTTCCCGCAGCGAATCGGGCGATCCCCTGCTCTGTGCCGACCCACAGCCGGTCGCCCTGCGCTGCGGGCTGGAAGAGTAGGGCAGTGATGCGATCGTCTGGCAGCTCACCGCGCGCTGCGGTGAAACGCTGAAACTGACCGTCGGCGAAACGCAGCAGGCCAGCCAGGGTCCCCAACCAGACCGCGCCGTCCGCGCTCGCGGCAACTGCGGTGATGTGGCGGGAAGTGCTTTGGCTTGGCGCGAGATCTACGACCTCCCACTGCCGTCCGTCAAAACGTGCTGCTCCGTCTTGGGTGCCGACCCACAGGTAACCAGCGCGGTCTGTCGCAATGCCTTGGACGGAGTTTTGCGGCAGTCCGTCGCGCACCGAAAAGACGCTTGCCGTCGGCCTTCCCAGGGGAGAAGGGGAAGCCTGGGACGGGCCAGCTAGCAAGAAGAGGGCGAGACCCACCAGGGGGCATCCCCCAACTGCGCAGAATGCTTTCCTTGTTGCGGGCATGCCGCGCCTTTTGCAGAAGTCCAGTTCCAAGCTACCAGCCGGGCGGGATCCCATCCAATGACAGGCTAATCATCCATTTCAAATCAAGTGTCTCTGCTGCAGAAGTCAACGCGCGCAGAGTCAGGGTTTCTCAGTCTGCGGGTCTCTGCGGCCCGGGCAGAGCAGGAGCCTAGCAGACTGGCCGGGTAGTTGACGAGCAGCGAGGCTCGGGTTTCGCACTACAATCAGCAGGTCTCGCAATCAGCAGGTCTCGCGCCTAGCGGGTCGCGCAGCAGTCTTCGAAACGGGTTTTCATTGGAGGAATTCATGCAACGGATTCGACTCGGAACTACGCTTTTTCTGTTTCTTCTGTCCGCAACTGGCCCTGCCCACGCCCAGGGCAACTTCGATTCGGTCGAAATTACCGCGCAGCAACTCGCGCCTGGCATCTACATGTTGCAAGGCGGCGGCGGCAATCTCGGGGTTTCCATTGGCCCTGACGGGGTCTTTCTGGTGGATGATCAATTCGCGCCGTTGAGCGACAAGATCAAGGCCGCCATCCACCAACTCAGCGCGCAGCCGATCCGCTTTGTGCTCAACACCCACTGGC
>CAZCOV010000324.1:0-7334 GCA_964499975.1 uncultured Thermoanaerobaculia bacterium | reverse complement strand
GCTTCGACCGGGGTCCACGGTGCCAACCGTCTGGCCAGCAATTCATTGCTCGAAGCGCTGGTGTTCGGCGCCCGGGTGGCGACCAGCATTGCCCACTGCAGCCCCCGAGCGACCCGTCTCGCAACGGCCGTGGCCTTGACCGAACCGCCGGTTCTCGGGGAACAGGCGCGCCAGGACCTGCGCGTTGGCATGTGGGATCGGGTGGGCTTGGTGCGCTGCCGCGCGGGGCTCGAACAGCAACTGGAAACGCTCGCCCGGATCGCCAGCAGCAGGGGGTCGGGAGTGCGCGCCGCAGAGACCCGCAACTTGGTCACGGTCGCGCAGGTGGTGACCGCGGCGGCGCTCGCCCGCGAAGAAAGCCGCGGGGCGCACTTCCGCAGCGATTTTCCAGGTCCGGGCGAGGGTTGGCAGCAGCGCTTGTTCTGGACCTTCAAACCGCAAGCAGGCGCTTTCCCCTTGCTCCCCGCGCCTTGGGGCGAATTGCGGGAGACCGCATGACCCCGCCAGCACCCCTTTATCCGCTGCAGTACGAAGCGATCGTGCGCGCGGCCCTGGCCGAGGACCTGGGCACTGCTGGCGACTTGACCAGCGACGCCATCGTGCCCCTGGACCTGTACGCGACCGCGCATGTGGCAGCGCGGCGGCCGGGCCGGGTTGCCGGCCTCGCAGTCGCGCTCGCCGCTTTTCGCCAGCTTGACCCCGAAGTCTCGGTCCACGTCTTGGCCGGGGATGGTGCAGACGTGGCCGCAGGCGCTGTCTTGGCTGAGGTTTCCGGGCGGGCGCGACATCTGCTCTCCGCCGAGCGCACCGCCCTCAACCTGCTGGGGCACCTCTCCGGCATTGCCACGGTCACCCGCGACATCGCGCAAGCGATCGCCGGCTACTCAGCCCAGGTGACCTGCACCCGCAAGACCACTCCCCTCCTCCGCACCCTCGAAAAATACGCCGTGCGGGTGGGGGGAGGCAAAAACCACCGCTTTGGGCTGCACGATGCGATCTTGATCAAAGACAACCACCGAGCGATTGCCGGCAGTGCCGTGGCTGCGGTCGAGCGGGCGCGCCAAGCGATCGGCCACCTGGTCAAAATCGAAGTCGAGCTCGACGATCTCGCCGAGCTCGAAGCGCTCCTCGCGCTGCAGGTCGATGCTGTCCTCCTCGACAACATGACCCTCGACCAGCTGCGGAGCGCGGTCCACCAGATCGCTGGCCGGGCCATCACCGAAGCGTCAGGCGGCATCACCCCGCAAAACGCGGCGCAGATCGCGGCCACCGGCGTGGACCTGCTCGCGGTCGGCTGGCTCACCCACAGCGCCCCCAACCTCGACGTCGGCCTGGATTTCGTGGGCTGAACCCTGGGAGCGCAGCGCCGCACCCGCAGAAAAAACCTGGGGACGCGGCCGCCTCGCAAGAGGATCCCTACTGCCTGATGATCAGCGGACGCTTTCCCGCAGGGGTTGGCGGAATCGTGGGGACCTCTTCGGCCTGAATCTCCAGCGCGCCGACCCCGGACGCGGTGAGGACCTCGCGCACGCTTTGGGCAACGACTCGCGGGTCGACCGGGATCGGCGCAGGGACGAGCAGCACGCGCAGCCCCCCTTCTTCCTGCCACACCTGCCACGCGGTCAAGTGGAATTGATCGAGGTGTTGCACCAGAACCCTGGGATGGATGGTGATCGAACCGGCACCTGGCTCTGGCCCTGGTAACTCCAACGTGTCCCACATCCGCCCTTCAACCGCGGCGAGCAACTGAAAAGTCCGACCGCACGCGCAAGGTTCGCGCACCAACCGCACGCAATCCGCAAGCTCGTAGCGAATCAACGGCAACGTCCGACTGAACAACACCGTGACCAGCAAGCGCGCCCCGGTTGTCCCCGGTGGCACCGGCTGTCCAGCGCGGTCGACCACTTCCGAGATCACCAAGTCTTCGAACAAGTGCAAGCCCTGGTGCGCGCTGCATTCGGCGGCAATGCCCCCAGTTTCCGTGGTCGCATAAACGTCGAAGGGTTCACAGCCCCAGGCTTCGACCGACCGCGCCCGCGTTTCCGCCGTCAGCACTTCCGCGGTGGCCTGGACTGCTCGCGGTGCGATCTGCAACTTTCCCTGCAACTGCGCGGTTGCGAGCATTCGCACCATCGAAGCGTAGGCGACGAGCACTTCCGGCTGAAAGGCGTTCAAAGCTGCCAAAATCGTGGGCAGGGGGTGTGCGGCATCGAGCCGACAGGTTTCGATCCAAGGCGCTTCGACCGTGCTGCCCACCCGGGCGGACTGCTGATATGGCGCGCGCGAGTTGACCAAGGCCATGCGGGTTTTTCGCCAGGGAGGGAGACGCATGCCCGTCCAATCGCCGGAGCGGCGGTAGGCCGCGATCAGCGTTGCCCACTCGTCGGGATTGTGCGGGATCAAGGCCTTGAGCCCGGAAGATCCCGAAGTGGTCGTCACCCGATAACGACCGCGAAACAACTCATCACCCCGGAGGTGCGCAACATGCTGCTGCAACTCGGCCAAGCGCAAGGCGCGGTCCGTCACCAGATCGTCAAACCGGCTGACCAACAAGTCTTTGGTCAAAACCGGCAGTTCCGCTAGCGGCGCATCAGCCAAATCGCGATGAAAACTGCGATAAAACGGCGAATGGGCGAGCGCAAATGCCCGCAACTTGGCCAGCGCTCGCGCCTGGTGGGCCGCGATCGCGCTTCGCGTCCACTTCTCCCGATTCTGTAACCGCATCCGTTGCCACAAGATTCGAGCGATGATCGCAGCGTTCATGGGTCCTCCGCGAGTGTCCCGCAAGCGGGGATCTGGTTCCTGGCAGCTGGGTCCGGATCCAGGCGACTTCTACGGCCGGATGACCAGCGGACGTTTGCCTGAAGGTGCGGGCGGGATGGTCGCGACCTCCTCAGCTCGGATCTCGAGCGCCCCAACTCCCGATGCAGTGAGCACTTCGCGCATGCTTTGCGCCACTACCTGGCAGTTAACCTTCTGCCGGGAAGGCACCAGCAGCACCCGCAGTCCGTCTTTTTCCTGCCATACCTGCCATCCGGACACTGGTAAAAGATCTAGATGTTGCGAGAAAACCGCAGGCGGGATGAGGACTCGCGCTCCCTTCTGGTCAAGCAGTTCGAAGGTGTCCTCGAGCCGCCCCTCAGCTGCAGCCAGCAGGCGAAAGGTTCGCCCACAGGGGCACGGTTCGGTGGCTAGCCGGACGCGGTCGGTGAGCTCGTAGCGGATCAGCGGCAAGGTGCGACTGAACAGCACGGTGACCAGCAAGCGCGCGCCCGTGGTTCCCGGTGGCACTGGCCGGCCGACCTCGTCCACCACTTCTGGGATCACCAGGTCTTCTAACAAGTGCAAACCGCGGTGCGCACTGCACTCAGCCGCAATGCCCCCGGTTTCCGTGGTCGCATAGAGGTCGAAGGGCTCACTGCCCCAGGCTCGCACCGCTCGCGATCGCGTTTCCGCGGTCAGCACTTCCGCCGTGGACTGGACAAACCGCGGTGCGATCTGCAGCCCTCCGCAGAGTTGCTGCTCGGCGAGGATGCGCACCATCGACGCATAAGCAACCAGCGCTTCCGGCTGAAAGGCGTTCAGCGCCTCGAGGATCGTGGACAGGGGTTGTCCAGCATCGAGGCGGCAAGTCTTGATCCAGGGCGCCTCGACGGTCCGGCCGACCCGCGCAGATTGATGCCGCGGGGTGCGCGCATTGACAAAGGCCATGCGGATGCTCTGCCATGGGGCCAGGCGCACTCCCGTCCAGTCGCCAGCCCGGCGGTAGCCAGCGATCAGGGTCGCCCACTCGCGCGCATCGTGCGGGATCACGCCTTTGAGGCCCGAAGACCCGGAAGTCGTGGTCACCCGATAGCGTCCATGGAACAGCTCGTCGTCCTGGAGCCCTTGAACGTGCTGTTCAAGCTCATCGCGGCGCAAGGTTCGGTCGGTCAC
This sequence comes from uncultured Thermoanaerobaculia bacterium, assembly GCA_964499975.1. Classification (GTDB taxonomy): domain Bacteria; phylum Acidobacteriota; class Thermoanaerobaculia; order Multivoradales; family J023; genus CAZCOV01. The sequence goes on along the minus strand of CAZCOV010000324.1, from coordinate 3,398 downwards.
CAACTCGTCAAACTGCTGGACCAGCACCTTCTTGGTGAGGACGGGCAGCTCGCTGAGCGGCGCGGTTTCGCGACCGCGATAAAAGTTGCGGTAAAAAGGTGAATGTGCCAGCACGAACTGGCGCAACTCAGCGAACGCTCGCGCCTGAAACGCCGCGAGCGCGGTCCGCGACCAGTTCTCGCGGTCCCCGAGGCGCATCCGCTGCCACAAGATCCGCGCGATGATCCCAGCTCTCATGAGTCCTCCAATCTCACCTCCAAGAATATCCCAACGCATCCCAGCTCACCCACCGGTCGATAGATTGGCTAACTGATTCTTTCATTTCAGAAATTATCAATCAAATTAAGCGCTAGCCCTGATCGGTACAGAAAATTTGCTACTCAGTCTTGGAGCAAGTGTGGTAGAAGGTTCAACTGCGATGACGACAACACCTGAACCCAAGCCGGACCGCGCTGCCCTGGCGATCCTCTACCTGACGGTCTTCCTCGACCTCTTAGGCTTTGGCCTGATCATCCCGTTTCTCCCCTTCTATGCCATGAACCTGGGCGCGGCTGGGCTGGGCATGGGTCTTCTGCTGACCTCCTACTCGCTCGGTCAGCTGGTCGGCAGCGCGGTGCTCGGACGGCTCTCGGATCGTTTTGGGCGGCGGCCGATCCTGCTCATCAGCTTGGCGGGGGCGGCCATAGGAACCCTGCTCAGCGGGGTCGCCACGACCCTCTGGTGGTTGTGCGCAGCGCGCACCTTGGCGGGAGTTTTTGGCGGCAGCATCTCGGCAGCGCAAGCCTATGTCGCTGATGTCACTAACGAGCAGGAACGCGCCAAGTACATGGGCCTGATCGGCGCGGCCATCGGGCTCGGCTTTGTCCTGGGCCCGGCCTTGGGCGTCGGGCTCGAAGCCTTGTTCGGCTTGGGTTTCCAGGGGGCTGCTTTTGCGGCTGCGGGTTTGGGCTTGGGCAACTGGATCTTGGCCATCTTCTTGCTGCGAGAACCGCCTCGACACTTTCAACCGGCCGCGAAAAAACGTCTGCTGGCCGCGCTGGCGAGCGCTTTCCAGCGTCCAAAGTTGCGCAACATCCTGATCGCCACCTTCTTCACTTCCTATGCTTTTGTCACCATGGAAACCACGTTTGCCCTGCTCGGGGCTCAGCGTCACGGCTTGGACGAGCGCGACTTTGGTCTGATCTTGGTCGCGATCGGAGTGGTTTTTGTGCTGGTACAAGGTGGGCTGATCGGCACCCTGACCACCCGTTTCGGGGTTGGCCGCGTGGCGCAGTCTGGGGATTTCCTGATGGCCGTGGCGCTGCTCCTCTTGCCCGCCGTGCCGACTACTGTTTGGGTGGTGCTCAGCTTGGCTCTGCTCGCCGCAGCTCAGGGTCTGGCCGTGCCCACCCTCTCGACCCTGACTTCCCAGGCCAGCGGAGCCCACGAGCAAGGCGCGGTCCTGGGGGTGAGTCAATCCATGTCCTCGCTCGCCCGGGCCGTGGGCCCGCTCCTCGCGGGTGCCTGCTACGACCTCCACTTCGCCGCTCCTTACGGGGTCGGCGCCGCGCTCGCGCTGAGCGCCGGGATCCTGCTGCTGCGCAACCAGGTCAAGGCATGAGGTGCATATGGCCACCAGCGGTAGGTGGAGTTAACGTCGGGAGATCTTGGGCCCTACATAGACGATGTAGAGCGGTTTATCACGGCGCACTGGCCAGGAAAAGTGAACCCGCAGCTGCGGTGTTTGGACTTTTCCGTGCCATGGACAAAAGAGGTCCTTTCTGCCGGTTGCAGGGTTCTTGAAGGTCATCTCAGCCTTGAATTGCTGCTTTTCGCCGTCAGATGAATCCGAGAACAAGGAGCCGCGTCCTCCATCTCCTTGTTTGCCAGTAAAGAATTGTTGATAGAGCCGATGACCCTCTTCTGTCCTTTGACCCTGCGAGTCAAAACAGCGCTTGAATTGATCCAGCGTGTTGAGAATGAGAAGCAGCCGCTGGGCTGCTGCAGGATTGAAGGGACGGCCGTTCAGCGGCTCAAAGCACTCCGCGGCAAACGTCAGGAGCCGACATCTGCTGGTGGCAACTGTCTCCAACTGTTGCCAAGACCCGATCGGCAGGGGCGCTGTCTCCAGCTCGGCTTCAATTTTGTGCGGCTCCCAGTGGTTGGTGACCGAGACGACGGTTCTGGCATCGTTCGCGTTCGTCTCGACTAGCGTCACTTCGACCGGTGTCCGCAGCCAGTCAGAAGGGACAACACTTACGAGCAGCCGCTGATGGCCCCTCAAGCAGCAGAAGGCCGCCTCCCCCACTGCTGTGTCCGTGACCAGAATACCGTTACATTCGAGGTAGTCGTCGCGGGTGTGCTGCCGAATATCCTCCCAGAAGGGCCCCTGCCGGGTGAGCCACAGCATCAGAACCCGGCGCTCGTCGCGGGCAAACTTCTGGATGGCTTGTTGCATCCCTTCTGAGCGGGTCACCTGGGCTTGAAGAAGGCTCCTGTGACAGGACAACTCCCGGCCAAAGCGCTTCCCGACTTCCCGGATTTTCAGCAAACGCTCGACCGCGCCGCGAAACGTCGGGATGTCAGGAAACTGGCCGTGAAATGATAGGTCATTGAGGAGGAGCTCCACGCTCACTCTCCCCATCCGGCAAAATAATTCATGTCCTTGTCGAATTGATCAAAGAACCCGCTGGGCCAGGTGTCGATATTGCCGGCACTGTCGAGCACCGGACTCAGCACCTGAGGTTCATCCCCACCCGAACGGCTCTTGAAGAAGTGGATGACGACGTGGTCGGCTGGCAGCCGTCCTGCCTTGACCGACCGCCGAATACCGTTCAGAACATGGTCGCTGTGGGTCTCCGCGATGACTTGCACCACGGCCCGTGCGACATCTGCCAGGAACTGGCCCATCAGTGCCTGTCCCGCAGGGTGGAGGTGGACTTCAGGGTTTTCAATGAGCAAGATATCTGCCTTCTCGGCTGAAAGCGCGGCGATCACGATGGGCAGCACTTGGCTTAGCCCAAACCCCGCATGAACCGGGCGATTGAAGTCGGTGGCGTCGGAGGTGCGCAGGCCGAGCGTCACCGCGTTCATTCTTGGGACTTGTTCTAGCGCCAAGGTAAACCCTGGGAAAAAGGTGCGCATCCGTTCCTGGACCTGATGCAGCAGCGTCGGTGCTGCGCCGGGAAGCGTGAGTTCGTCCAGAATATGCTTCTCTCGGCCCCAGTGCAAAACGCTCACCGCATGCTCGCCTGTAGGCCCGACAACCGGCGCGGTCTGTCGGTCTTCCAGGGTGTACATCTCCCGCGGCCCCACGCGTTCAGCCGTGATGTAAGTGAGCTGCCGCAGACGTCGGATCAAGCCCAAAGCCTTCCGATCGGGTTCTGGCGGCAGCAGATGTTGCAACCTTTGGGGTTTGT
>CAZCOV010000323.1:0-7336 GCA_964499975.1 uncultured Thermoanaerobaculia bacterium | reverse complement strand
TGGCAGCAGGCTGCGCCCGTCAAGCGCTAGGGGCAAGGGCAGCCCAAGGTAGTCGAGGACCGTGGGCAAGATGTCGACCTGGCGGGCCACGGTGTCGAGCCGCTGCCCTCCGCCCTGCTGGTGCGGCAGCTTGATCAGCAGCGGGATGGCCAGCTGTTCATTCCACAGCGTGCGCCCGTGCTCCCAGCCGCCATGGTCGCGAAATTCCTCCCCATGATCCGCGGTGAAAATGATCAGCGCGTCGTCGTAAAGCCCGAGTTCGTCGAGCTTGGCGAGGAATCGCCCGAATTCCTGATCGGTGAACGCGATTTCGCCGTCATAGAGCGCGCGCAGCTCGTTTTCGAGGCCGGGCTTGGCCGCCGCGCGTCCCGCAAAGATCTCGCGCAAACCGGGCATCGCCCCGACCTCGGGGGCAACTTGCGGGGCAAAACGCTGCCGAAACTCTTCGGTGGGGGTGTAGGGAGCGTGCGGGTCGGTTGCGTGGAGGTAGAGGAAAAACGGCCGTCCGGGCGGGCGCACCGTGGTCAGCCACCAAAACGCCCAGCCATTGAGCTGATCCGCCCGCTGGTGGACTTCGGGACGGCCGCCTTCGCGCAGCCATTTGTAATCGGCGAATCCTTCGTCGAGCGCAAAGCGCGCTTCGATGTTGCCGTTGGTGAAGATCGCCTGGGTCAAATAATCCGCCCGCGCAAGGTGCTCGGCCAGGGTGTCGAGCCCGCGCGCGAGCGCGTCGCGCCGACGGTTGACCCGGTGGGACTGCGGGTTGAGCCCGGTGAAGATCGAAGCCACGGCCGTGCGCGTCCAGGATGTCTGGGCCTGCGCCTGAGTGAACAAGACAGCATCGCGGGCAAAGCGGTCGATGGCTGGGCTGGTCGGCAAGGGGTAGCCGTAAGCTCCGAGATGGTCAGCGCGCAAGGTGTCGACCAGGTAAAGGATGATCGGCGGACGCTGGGGCAGCGCAGGGCTGGTCGTGCTGGGAGGGAGCTCTGCGCGCCGTTCATCCCCTGCGATCAGGCGCGGCGCTTCCAGCACCAGTTCTTGCGTTTCCCCGGTGCGCGTATCCCCGGTGCTGCTCACGAGTTTGTCTGGGGCCACGGCCGGGGCATTGGGTGGGTGTACCCCGGCAAAAACGATGCGCACGGGGTGGCCGGGCAAGGGCACCCGAAGGGGTTGGGTTGCGTCAGCCATGACCACCACGGGTTCCTTCGGGGGTTCGGCTTGCAACACGATGCGCAGCGCCACGGGTGCGCCGCGACCGCGGGCGGTGATGCGCGAGACCACCAACTCGCTGCCCGGAGCATCGACGAAAAACGACACTTCTGCACCGCGGGGCAGCACCAGCTGCGGCGCTCTGGACTTCGCGGCGGTGTGCGCCTGGACTTGACCGATCCCGCCGAGCCCGTGAAACTCGAAAGCAAACCACTGGGCTGCGAGCGGACGATCGTCTTGCGAGGTCGGGTCGACCGCGCGGGGACGCTGGTTGTAGGCATGGCGCAAGCGCAAGCGGTTGGTCCCGGGGAAAAGCGCGGCCGCGGGCACGCGCAGCGGATGGCGTCCGACGTCCGCGCCGAGGGTCACCGTCCCGATCGGCTGTCCACCGACTGCGACCTCGACGTGCTGAGCGGGCGCTCCGGGGAAAACGAAAGCGCGTCCTTCGAGGATCAGGGTGACGTCGGTCGCCTGATTGGCGAAAAATTCGAGTTCGGCGACTTCGCCTAAGCTCCACACAAAGCCGCGTCCCTCGCTGAGCTTTTCGTCCTCGCCCCAACCAACTCGCAAGTCTTGCCGGGCGCGCGCGCTGCCGAGCTCGAGCCGCAGGGGCTGGTCCACCACCTTGGCCAGCGGGTAAAGCGTCAGCAAGTCAGTGCCTGCGGTGGTGGGTTGCGGTGTCGTCCGGTCACAGCCGGCAAAAAGCGCCAGCAGCGCGAGCCACCAACAACACGACCAAGCCCATGGCCAGAGCCAACGTCCAGGCGGCGTCAAGGTTTCGCGCGTGGGGAATTGCGGCATGGGGCGGTGCTCTTTGCGGCGGTAGGAGGGTGGGACAACCCGGTCAGCCGTCCGCTCGCCCCGGATTGTAGCCGACCTGGAGAACCGTTGCCTAAATCCTGAGGCGGTCTGGCGGTCTGCGTGGTCTGGCTGGTCCGGATAGTGGGGTCGGTGTGTGGCCGCGCGCCGCGGGACGGTGCATGACGATAAACTAGGCAGACCCGACTCCGCCGTCATCCCGGTTGCAGGGCTTGTGCGGGGCAAGGAATCAAGAGCTCCGGCAACCCCGAGGAACTTCATGGAATCTTTTGTGCCTAAAGCAATCCCCGAATTTCGGCCTTCCTTGATCTCGTGGAACCTCACCCAACGCTGCAATTTGCGCTGTCCGCACTGTTATTTGGATGCCGGCAAGGCCACCGCACCCGAGCTCAGCACCGAACTCTGCTTGCGCTTGCTCAAAGAGTTCCGGGAGCTGGGAACCGAGATGGTGATCCTGACCGGAGGCGAACCGCTGCTCCGCCGCGACATTTACGACCTCGCGCTGGCCGCCTCTGAACTCGGGATGTGGGTGGTGATGGGAACCAACGGCGTGCTCGTCACGGACCAGGTAGCGCAGAAGATGCGCGACTGCGGGGTCAAAGGAGTTGCCATCAGCATTGACTCGATTGACCCAGCCAAGCACAACAGCTTTCGCGGCGGTCAAGGCGCTTGGGAGCATTCGGTGCGCGCCCTCGAAATCTGCAAGGCTCAGGGGCTCGAAGTGCTGGTACAGACCACGGTCATGGCGATGAACCGCGACGAAATCGCGCAGCTGATCGAGTTCACTCGGGCCAAAGGGGCCTGGTCCTTCAACCTTTATTTCCTGGTCCAAACCGGCCGCGGGCAACAGCTCAATGATCTCTCGGCAGAGGACACCGAAGGATTGTTACGCGAAATGGTCCACGTCCAGGAGCAGTACCAACCCATGCTGGTGCGCTCCAAGTGCGCGCCCCAATTCAAACGCATCGCTTACCACAGCCAGCTCGGTGGTCTAGAAAGCGGGGGTTGCATGGCGGGCACGCGGTATTGTCGCATCACCCCGAACGGTGACGTCACCCCTTGCCCCTACATGACCGTTGCCGCTGGCAACCTGCGGCAGCAGAGCTTTGCTGAGATCTGGCAGAACTCGCCGGTTTTGGCCGCTCTGCGCGACCCCAACCGCCTCAAAGGACGGTGTGGTGCGTGCGAATTCAAAGACCTCTGCGGCGGCTGCCGCTGCCGCGCTTACGCCGCATTCGGCGACTACCTGGCCGAGGACCCAGCCTGCCCTTACGTCCCTACGGGCCAACCGCTGGACCACCACGAAATCCGCTGGAGCAGCGAAGCACAAGCGCGGCTCGACCGGATCCCCATCGCCTTCATCCGCGCTCAGGTCAAGCAAGGTCTCGAGGAGTTTGCGCGCAGCCGCGGGGAACGCCAGATCACCCCTGAGCTCATGAAAGCGGGGATGAGCGGTGCGACTCGTCCGCCAGCTTTTCGCGATCTGCCTAACTTTTTCCGCGGTCAGCGCGAGTAACCTTGCGAGTAACCTTGATTGATGCAAAGTGCGCAAGAATCGGGTCGTTCCTCCCTCCCGGCTGCTCTACACTGCGACCATGCGACAACAACCCCACAACCTCGATCCTGACCACCATCACAACCTTTGCCTGCCGGCAGTTGACCTGACCGCTGCTGTGCCGGCTGACGATGACTTGGCGCACGACTCAACGTCCGCAGACCACTACCGCCGCATCGAACAGGCTCTCCGCTTCCTCAGCGAAAACTTCGAACGCCAGCCCTCCCTCGCTGAAGTGGCGCGCGCGGTTCACCTCAGCCCGTTTCACTTCGAACGGCTGTTCAAGCTCTGGGCCGGGGTGACGCCCAAGCGATTTCTCCAGTTCTTGACCCTGGAATATGCCAAGGACTTGCTCCGCGACTCGTCCAGCGTGCTCGCGGCAGCCCATGCGGCCGGGCTTTCCGGACCCGGACGACTGCACGACCTGTTCGTCGCGGTCGACGCGGTCACCCCGGGTGAGTTCAAGCTCGGCGGCGCCGGCTTGACGATCTTTTATGGCGTCCACGAGACGCCGTTCGGCGATGCTTTCGTGGCTGCCACCGCCCGCGGGATCGTGCGCTTCGACTTCGTCGACTTGCCGCAGACTGGGCCGTCGCGGGAGGCTCTGCGCGCGGACCTCGCTGCCAGCTGGCCCCACGCCGAACTGCAAGAACAGCCCGCCGTGACCCGTCCCTACGTGCAACAGATCTTGGCGCACGGACGCAGCACTGCGGAAACCCCACTCCATCTATTGCTCCGCGGCACCAACTTTCAGCTCAAGGTCTGGCAAGCCCTGCTCGCCATCCCTCCCGGCCACGCCTTCTCCTACGAGCAAGTCGCGCACCTCATCGGACGCCCCTCTGCGGTCCGCGCGGTGGCCCATGCGATCGCCCACAACCCGATCGCCTATTTGATCCCCTGCCATCGGGTGCTGCGCAAGACCGGTGAACTGGGCGGCTACCGCTGGGGCGTGGGGCGCAAGCAGTTACTGCTCGCCTGGGAGGGGGCGCAGCGCAGTTTGGCGAACCCAGCGCGTACCGCTGCTTGACCGTGAAAACCCACATCAGGACCCACTTCAGTACTCAAAACTGAAGACGGTGCCTGGACGGGCATCTTCGCAACGCAGACGGACTTGGCGTTGACCCTTGCGCAGGGACGAAGCGGTCTTGTCCCGTTCAATCGTCCACCCTTGTCGGCGGAGCAGGCTCTCCTGCTCCGCACGCACCGTCTGGAGGGGGTCAGGGGTGATCAGGCTGACAAAGCGCTGGCCCCGGCTGGTTTTCCCGAAGTCGATCAGGCTGGCAGGTAAGCGGATTTGCAGATCGGCAGGAAAATCGTCGGGCAAGATTCCGATCAGCGAGACCTTGGGCTTGACCGCCTGCTGATCCCCGGACGGGTCGAACGCGATCCCCGCACCGACGTCCACGAGTTCAGGCTCGGGCGGCGCAGTTTCCTCGGAGTTTTGCCCGCCACAAGCAACCGCAAGCCAAAGCACCAGCAGCCAGCTGCCCCTGCTGCCCCTTAGCAACCTGCACGCGACAACCTTGCCTCTGCTATGCTCGGAGGATGGCATCCAGTTCTCGACTTCGCTTGTGGTTGGCCAGTGGTGCTTTTGCGGCCTGGATCACCCTTTTGCTGTGGGGATCTCCCCTTCAAGGTTGGGTCCATGTCCTGCTGCTCGGGGCACTCGTGCTGTTCCCGTGGCGCGCCGCCTCGTCTTGATTCCCCTCTCGACCTTCTCGACCCTGCGGCCAGCGCTCGAGCTGCGACGGACCTTGTCGACGCAGAATGACGAGGCGTTCAACCGTGCGCACCGCTGAGTACACCAGGGTGCCGATCGCTAGGCTCAAAACCAGCGCTAGATGCCAGGGGTAGTGGCGCAATTCGCGGCCGTAGAAGACCGCGAGCAAAGTTGCTGCTGCCGCGGCCAGCAGGGGGCGCCAGCGGATTCCGCCTTCCCCTAGCGTTGCCACGCGGTCACCGGGTTGGCGAGCGCCCCGACTCCAGGGATTTCAACTTCCACACAGTCCCCTGGGCGGAGGACCCCGACACCTGCGGGCGTGCCCGTCAGCAGGACGTCACCCGGCTCGAGGGTCATCATGGTCGAGGTGTAAACCAAGAGTTCGAGGATCCCGAAACTCATCTGCGCAACATGCCCTTCCTGCACCACTGTGCCGTTGAGACGCGTGGTCACGCGCAGGTCCTCCAGCTCGGGGTCGAGCCACAAGGCAGGCCCGAGCGGACAAAAGGTGTCGAAGGACTTGGCCCGAGCAAAGGTCGGATCTTGCCGCTGAAGATCGCGGGCCGTGACGTCGCAAGCGCAAGTGATTCCGAGAATGGCCGCCTTGGCTTGGGTCCAGCTCGCCCGCCGCAGGGTTCCGCGCAGCACCACAGCGATCTCGCCTTCATACTCGACCTGCTGGCTTTCAGGGGGCAAGACAATCGGCGCGCCAGGTCCGATCACTGAGGTGGGCGATTTGAGGAAAAGCACCGGCGCTTGGGGCACTGGATTTCCCAACTCCCTGGCGTGTTCCTGGTAGTTGCGTCCGATGCCGACGATCTTGCTCGGCCGCAGCGGCGGGAGCAAGACCGCTGAGTTCAAGTCGACCTTGCGACCAAAATCCCAACCCGATCGCGGCACTTCAAAGGGGTCTGAATAAAGCACTCGGACCTGGTCTTGGGCATCGGTCGCGGCATAAATCCCATCCGGGGCGAGGCGATAAAGGAGTGCCCCATTATTACTGATCATTATTGGCGTCGTTGTTTTCGACGTAGAGCGGAATACCCCCGCCGCCACTTTGTCCAGCAACCGGAGTGTTGATGAATTGGCTGAGCGAGTAATCCTGCGACGGGGCTGCGTCAGGGGCCTGGTACTGGCTGGTTTCCTTGCCTTCCTCGTTTTTGGTGACCAGGTCGTTAGGCGAGAACCCGACAAAAATCGTGGTGGTATTGAGCTGATAGCCAAAGCCTCGGACTTCGGCTGCGGCGGTGACGTCCGCGATCTCGTCTTTGCGCAAGGCGATCTGGTTGCCGCGGTCGGTGACGACCAGCACAAGGTTCTCATCCCACTCAACCTCTTCCGGACGATAGCGCGTCTCGAAAGTCGTGCCGTTTGTCAGGGTCACCGTGAAAACCTTGGCCGATGCCGCTGGCACCAGCAGTACGGTCAGCACAACACCGATGAGCAAGCCCTGGATCCAGCGATTCATTTCGTACCTCCGGTCATGCTTGGGCTCGAGGTTGAGCCCGGCTGAGCTGCGGCCGAGTGGCCGGCCGGTCGAGCTACAGTACAATTTGCCAGTATAGCACGCTTTCGAGACCGTATAAACTGTATAATAAGATCATGAGTCGCCGCTTGCATGGCTTGCTGGCAGGACTGCTCCTAACATGTTCCACCCTCGCCCAGTCACCCCCCAGCCACCAGCGCGGCCTGTCCGCGGACACCGCCTACCAGGTCGGCGAAATCGACTCGATCAACCTCGCGAACGGCAACCTCGTCCTCCACTTGCCCCTCGGTTTGACCTACCCGGTCGGACCTGACCTCAGCTACGGGCTCACCCTTTTCTACAACGCCAACGGTTGGGACTTCGACGAGCGCACCTGCGTCTTCGACGGCCAGGTCTACCACTATGCCGTTCCCGTCCCCGACCCGCGCACCAACGCCGGGTTCGGCTGGTCCCTGCACTTCGGCAAGCTGTTCGCTCCCCAGCAAGAACCCGAAAACGCGGACAACCCCAAGTGGTCCCTGCTCAGTCCTGACGGCAGCCGGCACGA
>CAZCOV010000322.1:0-7368 GCA_964499975.1 uncultured Thermoanaerobaculia bacterium | reverse complement strand
CATCGAAGCGATTGAAAAGCTGATCCGCAATCCCAGCCCGGGGATCCGCAGCCGGGCCTTGCGCATGGGCGCTGCCGTGATCCCCGACGAGCGGCTCAAGGACTACTTGCGCAGCGATGCGGATGACGTGTTGCGCAATGCGGGCGTCGAGATGCTCAAGATGCGCGGCAATCGGGGGTTCACGCTCGCGCTTGCGATGCTCAAGGACGACGATCCCGATGTCGTGTTGCAAGCAGTGATCGTGCTCAAGAACTTGCGCGATCCACGCGGGCTCGAATCGCTGCGCAGCGTCCTCCACCACCAAGACCCCAACGTGATGCAAGAAGCGATCATGGCGATCGGCGAGATCGGCGACGCGCGCGCCGTCCCGGATCTGCTCGGCTTCTTGACTGCGGACTCTTGGCTGCAGCTGGCCGCGGTGCAGGCCCTCGGCAACCTGCGTTCGGCCGTGGCAGTGCCGCCCTTGAAAGGGCTGCTGACCGACTTCATGGCAGGTCCCCTGGCCGCCGAAGCCCTGGCGCGGATCGGCGGGCTCAATGCCTGGAAGGCGCTCGCGGTCCACTGGCTGCGCTTTCGCAACGAAGTCGACGACGAGACCACGCTCGGGCTCCTCGCCCATGTGCTCGAGGGCCTGCCCAAACCGCCGGGCCCGGTGATCGCCGACTTGCGGCCGCAACTGACCCAGCTTTTGACCGATTCCCGCGAAGGGATCCGGATTGCTGCGGCGCGGTCGCTCCTGGCGCTTGGGCCGGGCCTCGAAGACCACCGCGCAGCGCGGTTGCTCGCGGATTACCAGCAAGAAGCCACGGTTTTGCCCACTTGCTTGCACCATCGCAACGATCTGATCGGCTACTTGCTGGGGCAGCCGGGGATCCTCCGCATCTGGGGCTTTCTCCTCGCGGAGCGTTATCCCAAAGACACTCCGTATGAGGCGGTGGTCGAAGCTTTACGCAAGGAGCCTGGGCCGGAACAGCTGCCGCCCATGTTGCGCGCCCTGGACAAGCTGCGTTCGCTGCCTCTGGGCGATGCCATCCTCGGTTTTTACTTGCGCTTGACCATCGAACAACGCGCCGTGCTCCACCCCCTGCTCAAGACCTACCGCCAGTCGCTCAAGGACCACCTGCAGGCCACCAAAAATAACGATCCGATCACCCATCTGGTGTTGTCAGTGCTGTTCGGCCAGCCCCCGCAGGATCTGGCGGCCGAGCTCACGCAGCTGTCCCATGAACAAGGGGTGCAAGTGGTCACCGAATTGCTCAACCACGACGACGTCATGCGCGCCCTGCCCTGGCGTCAGTGGCTGGAAGACAACCCCGAGATTTATGGTCATGTGGCCGCAGAGTTCGCCGCACGGATCGGTCTGCGGGAACTCGCTCCGAGCTTCCGCAAGATGCTCGGCGCCCATCCTGAGCCGTACTTGATCCGCACCTTGGGCGAGTTGGGCGACCGCGAGAGTGTGCCGCTTTTGGTCGGGTTGCTGCAGCAACCGGGTTCGCCGCTCGAGCCGCTGCTCCTCGAAAGCATCGGCCGGGTCGGCGGTCCGGAAGCCCGGAACGCGCTGCGGGAAGCCATTGCGTCGGGTCATCCGCAGCGCGAGCGCATGGCTTATCGCGCGCTGTCCCGCTGCGCTGCCGAAGAGGATGACGAGCTCTTCCGCCAGGCAATCACCCACAACGACTGGTATATCCGTCTTTCCTGCGCCGAAGTTCTCGGTCGCTTTTCGCGGCCGGAGAACCTGGCTTCTTTAGCCCAACTGGCCGCAGATCCGGTTCCCATCGTCGCCCAAAGGGCTTTGTCATTTCTCGAAGCCTGAAGGGAAAAGACCTTGTACCGCGATAACCCGCAGATGAGCCTCGAAGAGCTGGCTCTGTTCAACGAACTGTTCGCCAGTCGGTTCGGCTTGCATTTTCCCGAACACAAGCGCGAAATCTTAGCCAATCGCCTGCTGCCTCGCTTGCGCGCCAACCGGCTGACGCGGTTCAGCGACTATTACCTTCTGCTCCAGTATGACCTCGCTCCCGAGCAGGAGGTGCTGATCAGCGCCATCACCAACAACGAAACGTACTTTTTCCGGGAAACTCTGCAATTTGAAGCACTCCAGGGCGACCTGCTGGAAAGCTTGCGCGCTTCTAGCCCGCGGGCTGGACAGCTGCGCTTTCTCTCGGCGGGCTGCTCGTCGGGTGAAGAGCCATATACTCTGAATATTTTTGCCCGCCGGCAAAGTTTTGGCCGCAGCGCGGATTGGCTGCACATTGACGCGATCGACATCGACAGGGAACGGATCGACATGGCGCGGCGGGCCATCTACGGCCCTGGCGCTTTGCGCGCCCTGAACGAAGAGCAGATCCAGCGTCACTTCGAGCCGATCGATGACCAGCACTTTGCGCTGCGGCCGGCCTTTCGTCAAGGCGTCCGCTTTGCCGAAGCCAACTTGCTCGACCTCTCGACCTACCGTCTGGCAGCCGGCTATGATGCGCTGTTTTGCCGCAACGTCTTGATCTACTTTTCCGAACCCGCGCTCAAGACCGTGATTGAACACTTCGCGCTGGCGGTCCGCCCTGGTGGCTATCTCTTCCTCGGACACTCAGAATCGATCATCGGTCTGACCAAAGCGTTTCAAGCTCAGCGCTTGGGCCAGTGCATTGCCTATCGCAGGGTTGAGTCATGATCCGGGTGGCGGTCGTCGACGATTCGACTTTCATGCGCAAGGCGCTCACCCGCATGCTGGGGGAGGAGGAAGGCATCGAGCTGGTCGGCTCGGCAGGGTCGGGGGAAGAGTTCCTGGCCAACCTCGACCGCTGGCAGCCGGATGTCGTGACCCTCGACCTCAACATGCCGGGAATCGGCGGCCTGGCCACCTTGGACCGCTTGATGGCACGGCGCCCGACCCCGGTCATCATCCTGTCGACGCACAGCGGGGAAGGCGCACCCATGACCATCGAAGCGCTCCACCGCGGCGCCATTGATTTCATCGACAAGCAGCTCTACTCCCTGGTCGACTTCGAAGCCTTGCGCGCGGTGCTCTTGAACCGAATCTTTCAAGTCGCCGAGTCCTTGCACAACAAGCCTCCGGACTCCCAGCTGAAGCTCTTGCGTCCGGGGACTTCGGGGGCGCCGGGCACGCTACGACCGCAGCCGGCCGCACCCGGACCGCAGCCCAGCTCCCGCCTCAAGCCCGACGCCACGCGTTCAGATACCGCACGCCCGGACGTCCGTCGCTTCGACCCCGAGCCAGAACCCCGGCCACGGCGACGGCGGCTCGCCTCCGACACCACCCCGTCAGAAGTGCCAGAAGTGCCGGAATTTGCAGCTGGGAGCACGGTTTTTTCTCCCGGCGCGTATGAGCTGATCGTGATCGGTGCCTCGACCGGCGGCCCCCCCACGATCGAGCGCATCTTGCACCACCTGGGCAGCGTCATCCCGGTGCCCGTGGTGGTGGTCCAGCACATGCCGGTTGGTTTCACCCAGGCTTTTGCCGAACGCTTGAACGCCTACTTGCCGTTCAAAGTGCAAGAAGCGATCGCGTCCGAGCCGCTCTTGCCCAGCACCATCTATATCGCCCCAGCGGGCAGCCACTTGCGCTTGCGGCGGCATGAAGGGCGGATCATCACCCTCCTCAGCCCCCATCCCCAGGATGTTTCGCACGTTCCCTCGATTGATATCCTCTTCTTCTCCGCCGCGTCTGTCACCGCCAAACGGACGATCGGCGTGTTGTTGACCGGGATGGGGCGCGACGGCGCGCAAGGGCTGCGCGCTTTGCGCGAAGCCGGCGCTTATACCCTGGCGCAAGACGAGGCTTCGAGTGTAGTTTTTGGCATGCCGCGCGCCGCGATCGACATCGCGGCCGTGACCGAAGTGGCAGCCCCTGAAGCGATCGGCCTGCGGCTCCGAACTCTGATCAACGTGCCGGAAGGGTTGAGGAAGCCCTGATCCTTGAATTCACTGAATTCACTTGAATCCACCAGCAGAAGCTGAACTACAGCCGAACCAATAAAGGAACCCTCGTGACTGTCAATCCCATCCGCACCCTGTTCTTCTGTTCCCTGGTCCTGGCGTTTCTCATGGTCCTGCCCGCCCAAGCTGCCGAGCACCGTTTCGGTCTGGGAGCCCAGTTCTGGCGGACCGTCGACGACCTCGCTGACCAGGGCCTTGACGACCTCAAAGAGGACGGCTTTGCCTGGGTCTTGTCCTACCAGTACGTGCCCAAAGGACTCCTCCGCTTTGAAATCGACGTGGAATATAGCGGCGAGGGTTTCGGCGGGGCCTCCGGCAGCGCGATCACCCCGCTCGGGTTTGTCCTGATCGGCAGAGGCATCTATGCTGGGGTCGGTGTGGGCGTGACTTACGCTGACGATTTTGACAGCAGCGTGTCCGACCCGTTTTATGCCGCCCGGCTCGGTTTCCAGTTCAACCTCTTGCCCGGAGTCTTGCTCGACGTCCATGGCAACTACCGCGCCGATGCATTCAATGAACTCGACTCGGCCTCAACCGATGCGATCACCCTCGGTGCGATCGTCCGTTTCTCACTTTAAGCTGCGCGCCTGGTTGCTCGCTCCCTGGATCTTGGGCTGCTGGGCCTGCGCGCCAGCGCAAGATCCAGGGCCAGCCGACCAGACGTATCAGGTGCGCGGGGTGGTCGTTGAACTGCCCCGGCCGGGACAGCGCGAGCTCACCTTGCACCACGAAGCCATCCCTGATTTCGTCAATTCCGCCGGCAAAGTGGTGGGCATGGATTCCATGGCCATGCCGTTCCCGGTGGCGGATCCCCAGCAGCTGGAGGGCCTCGCGGTGGGTGACAAGATCGCTTTCGAACTCGAAGTCCGCTGGCAAGCCGACGACTTGGTCCTGATCCGCCACCTCACCCGGTTGCCCCCGGAAACCCCACTGGAATTTGACCGCCCAGCGCCGCCAGCTGCTGAAAGCGTTACCCCCTCAAGAACGCATGCGCACTAGGATTCTCGTGGGAGCCTGCTCGTGAGCGAATGGTACCAGCTGATCGACGAAGCCTCCCTGGCCACACTCTCGCCCTCGCCCAACCGCGATTTGCTCCACCACGCGCTGCAGACGAGCGCGCCACCGTCCAGCCGTCAGGTGTTCGCCAACCGCACGCTGCGCATGGAGAAGATCCGCCACATCGGCTTTGACCTCGACTGGACGCTGGCGGATTATGACCACGAAGCCATGACCCGGCTGGCGTTTGAGCTCACCTTGCAGCGGTTGATCGAGCGTTTCAACTATCCGCAGCGCATCCTCGAGTGCAACTACCGTGGGGAGTTCACTCGGCGCGGTCTGATGCTCGACACCGAAGCGGGGACGGTGCTCAAAATGGACCGCCACCGCTATGTGGGGCGGGCCTATTTTGGCCGCCGTTACCTCGATCGGCAGGAGCGTGCCCGCCTGTATCGCTTCGAGCCGATCAATCCGGCGAGCAGCCGCTTTTACTTCGTCGACACCCTGTTCGAGTTGCCCGAAGTCAATATTTTTTCTGAAGTCATCGAGCTCGCCCAGAAATACCCGGAGGAGTTCGCGCTACCCGCCTATGCCCAGCTGTTCAAAGATGTGCGGGTCGCGATTGACTCGATCCATGCGGACGGCACCTTAAAGCAGCAAGTCTTGAGCGATCTCCCCCGTTTTCTTCCGCAGGACCCCTTGCTCTTGCTGGCATTGCGGCGCATGGCCTTGGGCGGTCGCAAGTTGATTTTGATCACCAACTCGGAGTGGTTCTACACCCACGGCCTGTGTTCGCACCTGTTCCAGGGGGCTGAACTCGCGCACTGGCGCGACCTCTTCGCGCTGGTGATTGTCGAAGCGGGCAAGCCTTCATTTTTCCGCAAGAGCCGGCCGTTCACTCAGCTCGACGATTGCGGCAACAAGACGGCTCTCGTCGAGGTCCCGGCGTGGGGTGGAATCTACGCCGGAGGTTCGCGTGAAGCCTTGATGCGGCTCCTCGATTGTCCGGGCGAGCAGGTGCTTTATGTGGGCGATCACATCTACGGCGACATCCTTTCCTCCAAACTGACTTCCACCTGGCGCACTGCGCTGGTGGTCAAGGAAATGGAACCCGAGCTCGAGATCCGCCAAAAGCTCACACCGCAGCTCCGGCACATGGAGGTACTGCGCGCAGAACTCACTGCTTTCGGCCAACGCATGGATGCGCTGCGCGACGTCTTGACGGTTTACCAGAGCTTGGACCCCAGCGAGAACCCTTCGCTTGAGCGCAGTCGCGAATACCTGGAGGCCATGCGCCAAGAACACAAGGTCATGCGCCAACACGTCCACCGGCTGCAAGGCCGAATCTCGACCGAAATCAATCGTTTTTGGGGCTCGCTCTTCAAACAAGGCAACAACAAGAGCCTGTTCGGCAGCCAGGTCGATGACTTTGCCTGCATCTACACTTCCCGGGTGAGCAATTTCGCTTTTTACGGCAGCAACCACTATTACCGCGTCCCGCGCGACGCCATGATGCACGAAACCGAGTGGTGAGGCGCTACCCACCGCGCAGGAAGGGCTGGCTCTTGAGGGGAAAGAAGCAGGGTATGGAGCGAGCCGGCTTTGGGTTCGGAGAGGGGAAGGAAGCAACGACGCTTCGTTAAAAAATACCCGCCCCATACCCCTGCTGAAGAGATGGCCTAACCAAAACATTGCCTGGGGATAGGTGGTTCGCTCTTCTGAGCTCACCCAAGAAAACCGGACGCGCTAAAATCGCGGCGCTGGGATCCTTGTCCGGCAAGAGAAGCAATTCCCCATGCACTCAAGTTAGGCGTCGGAGCCACCCAAAACGTTACAGCCCTCAGGTGCGCAATCTAACTTCACCCCCCTACCCTTCTCTCACCCGGCGGGCGCTGCTCAAAAGTGGGCTCGGCGCAGCTGCCCTGCTCTCCTGGGACGACTGGACCCCTTGGCTCGCAGGGCCAGCGGATCCACCGTTGCTTGGAGGCGAGCGGCTGGCGATCCTCCCGTTCCAAACCGAACCGGATCTCACGTCAGCGCTCGCGCAGGGGACCGGGCTCGATGCCCGCCGCCTGACCGACCTTGCCCGGTTGACCGCGGACAACTTGATCACTCCGATCGAGCAGTTCTACGTCCGCACGGGCTATCCCGACCAACTCGACCCGGGGCGGCCATGGACCGTGCAACTCGCCGGACGCGTGCGCCAGCCGCGCACGCTCAGCCTGGGCGAGCTCTTGCCAGCGTCCCGCGATTGTGGCGTCCACCTGCTCGAGTGTGCGGGCAACAGCCGGGTGCTGCGTTTCGGCCTGATGAGCGCCGGACGCTTTTCCGGCATCCCCATGGCCTTTCTGGTGGAGCAGCTCGAGCGGCAAAAAGGGGCGGTAGGGGTCAAAATCGTGGGTTTTGACGGACACTCAC
>CAZCOV010000321.1:0-7382 GCA_964499975.1 uncultured Thermoanaerobaculia bacterium | reverse complement strand
CTGGCGCGCTAACCTGATCCTGCGACGGACGCTGGTGGGCATGTTGCCCGCGGTGTGCTCCGTCTGCGCAAGAGGCACCGATGAACCGATTCTCTTTTGCAGCTGGCCCACTCAACGGCAAATGGATGGGAACTCTGGATCCCAGTGGCTTCACCGCCGAGACGATGGACGGCTTCCCGCTCAAGTGGATGGGAACTCTGGAACCCAACGGTTAGGCGAGCCGCTTCACCTGGGTGCGGCAGAACCGCACCCAGCAACCGCGAATCTTGGCGGTCACTTCTGGCCAGTCTACGGAGCGCTTGAGGGTGAGCGCTGCCTGGCAGTTTTCGATCAGGCGGCGCAAGCCCCAGCTGCGGTTCTCCGCCCAAGAGGGTGCGCGCTGGAGCTGGGCAAACGCCTTCAGACCCGCCGCTGCGTCGAACTGCGCCAGTTCCACGGCCGCGCAAGCTGCGTCGAACAAATTGATCGGCGCGAGCTTGTGGACGGTCTGCAGGTAAGTGCGCGGGCACTTGCGAATGCGCGCTCCAGTCCAGTGCAGGTGCGTTTCGAAGTAGGGCGAGCGGCTGAGGAAGTCCGGCGCGGTGGCCCAGGCTTGCTCGAGCAGGGCGATCGCTTCGTGGTGGTTGCCGAGCGCCTCGTGCGCCACGGAACTTGCCTGGTACAAGGCGACACGGTTGCGCTCGTTCAGCCAGGCGGAGTAGCGCTGGGCAGCGGCGTACCAGCCCAGGGCTTCCCGCCACTGCTGGAGGACGTCCCGCGCAAATCCACAGTCGAGCAGGGCTTGGCCGATGCGGGTCAAGTCCGCGGTGCGGGTGTGGTGCAATAAGGCGGCTTCCGCCAGGGAGGGGCAGCATTCCGGGGCAAACGCTTTGTAGACGTAGACCTGCCGCTGGAAAATATCTCCGACGGCGGCATCGTCCTCGGCGGCCAGATCGAGCGCTGCTTCCAAGCACCGCTTGGCCTCAGGGAAGGCGAGCAGGAGCCGATAACTGCTGCCGGCAACGCCCAAGGCCAACGGGCGCAAGGCTGAGGGGATCGTCGGCATCGCGCGGCCAACCTCCGCGATCACCGCCGAAGGTTCGAGATAACGCCGCTCGTCCAGCCTTTCGAGGCGCGCGCGGGCAGCCGCCAAATCCGCTTCGTCAGCACTTCCCCCTTTCCCTCGGCTGGCGCGGACCACCACGGGTTCAGGGCCAGCCAACTCAGCCGGCACTGCTCCGACCTCGGACTCGAGCTCGCTCAGCACCTGGGAGGGTCGCCAACCGATGAAATGGCATGTCTCGGAAAATTCGGCGAGGGTCATCCCTTTTCTGCGCACCGCCGTTTGCCGCCACCATGAGTGGCTCTTGCCAAAGTACGATTCCACTTCCCGGATGGTGACGCCCCGGGTCGCCTTGATCTTCTTGGTCAACTTGAGATGCGCGCGTTTCGCTATGATCTGCCCAATTTGCATTTCGCGGTCCTCCTCCAAGGTCGGAAATTTCGCCACTCTAAGCCCTTGAGACTCGGCGGTCAATCCCCTGCTACAACTGCCATGCTGTCCCGCGGCCGCGGCGCTCGGTCGGGTGACCAGGAGTCCGTCGTGGCCAGCGCGAACGCCGCGGTCCGCGGGACAGCATCGCGCCAAAACGTGGATTTTTCCGTCCAAACCCACCCGCAAGGAGGAGATCATGACTTGTATCGTCGGAATCGTTGAGGCAGGAAACTTGCTGCTCGCCGGAGACAGCGCAGGCGTCTCCCTCCAAGAGAAGGAATGGCATAGCTTCACGAATGCCAAAGTGTTCCAGCGGGGACCTTATGTCATCGGATTCACTACTTCGTTTCGCTTGGGCCAGATCCTCCGCTTTGAAACCGAGTTGCCAGAGCCCGGTGACCAGGACCTCGATTGCTTCATGGCGACGACCTTCGTGGCCGCCGTCCGCCAATCGCTGAAAACCCAGGACTTCACCCGCGGGCTGGGCGAACAGGGTTCGGTTCTGGTCGGCATCCGCGGCCAACTCTTCGCCATCGGTGCGGACTTTCAGGTCTTGACCACGGCAACCCCCTACATGGCGGTGGGCAGTGGCCGTCACCTCGCCTATGGCGCACTGTGTGCGCTCGAAGGTTCGGGCCTGAGTTTGCGCAAGAAAGCGGAGATGGCCCTGCGCGCGGCCGAGCGGTTCAACCCCACGGTGCGCGAGCCGTTCGTTTATGTCGAAGTCGGAACCGGTCCGCTCGGGGCTTCGCCGCGGCCCTTCCACCAAGAAAAGGCAAGTGTCAGCTCAGCTCTACCAGCTGCTTGAGCTTGCCGCGATCGACCTTGCCGAGGTGGGTCCGCGGCAAGTCGTCGACGACGAACACACGCCGCGGATGCTTGTAGGGCTGAAGCTCCTGTAGCGCGAATTCCTTGAGTTCGGCCGCTAGCCCCGGCGCGGCAGCCGCGGCGATCACGAAAGCAAAGGGTTTGGTCAGACCCTGCTCGTCAGGTGCACCGACCACCGCGCATTCCTTGACCTGAGGGTGACGCAGTAAGCAGTTTTCGAGTTCCTGGGGGATGAACCATTTACCGCCCACTTTCAAGACGTCGTCGGCGCGACCACAGTAAGTGACGTAGCCGTCCTCGTCTTTTGCCACCAGATCGCCGCCGACGAACCATTCGCCGCGAAAAGCTTCTTGGCTCTTGGCTTGGTTCTGCCAGTAGCTGATCGCCCGCGAGTTGCCGCGCACCCACAGACGGCCGACTTCGCCCGCCTGGACCTCGCCCCCATCTTCGTCGCAGACCTTGATCTCGAAGCCGGAAACCACCCGGCCCAAAGTGCCTGGACGGACGTCTCCCGGACGGTTGGTGATGAAGATGTGCCACATCTCGGCCGTGCCCAGACCGTCGAGCAGTTCGACGCCAAACCGAGCTTTCCAGCTTTCATAGAGCGCTACGGGCAGGGCTTCACCCGCAGACGTTGCCAAGCGCAGGCAAGAGAGGTCCTGCATGCTGACGTCTCGATGATTCACCATGCGGTGGATCATGGTCGGGACGTGGATGAGGATCGTGGGTCGATGGCGGCTGATTTTGGCGAACAAAATCTCGGCGGTCGGATGCTCGGGGAAAAGGACCGCGCTCGCGCCCACGGCAAAGGGAAAAAACAGGTTCGAGCCCGTGGCATAACCGAAGTAGAGCTTGGGCACGGACAGGGTGATGTCGGTTTCGCAGTAACCCAAGGTCGCTTTGGCGTAGCGCTCGGTGGTGTTGACGAACGACGCATGGGTCTGAACCACAGCCTTGGGCAGGCCAGTCGTCCCGCCGGAAAAGAGCCAGATCGCGGCGTCGTCGGGGTGGGTGGGCGTGGTTTCTAGCGCGCCCATGGCCAGGGCAGACGCGCGGGGGAAAACGCAGGGGTTGGCCCCCAGATCGGCGGTTGCGGCGGCGGAATCAGCAATCAGCACTCTTCCCGGCCACTGGCTGAGGGCAGCTGCGGCGCTGAAACTGGCGAGGTGGTCCAAGTCAACGACCACGATGCGCGCGCGGGTGTAAGTGAGAAGTCCGGCCAAATCGCCCGGCGGGAGATCAGGGTTGACCATCACCACCACGGCGCCGATTTTGAGCACGCCGAACAGACAGCCGACGAAATCCGGACCATCCGGCAAGGCGATGATCACGCGCTCTTCTTGCCGGACCCCGAGCTGGCGCAAGGTGTGGCCGAAGGCGTGGGCGAGCTGTTGCACTTCACGGTAGGTCCAATTGCGCGAGTCGAGGCGGAGGGCGATGCGCTCGCCCTTGCCCTCCTGGAGCCGCGCTTCGAGCAAGTAGTCGGCGAGGTTGAGGTTGGATGCGGCTGCCATCGCGAAATCTCCCATGCACGAATGGTATATTGCCCCGGCGTCGAACCCAAGTATTCGCGGGCGACGGTACCCGTGATCAGCTGCAACCGCCACCCGGCCCAGACCATGACTCTTGAGACCAAGTCAGCCCGCAACCAGCGCCCACAGTTTTCCCGTTTGGCGGTCTTTTGTGGCGCCCGAGTCGGCGTCAACCCAGCGTTTGCCGCAGCTGCCCGCGCCTTGGGGCAGGCGCTGCTTGCACGGGGTCTGGGCTTGGTCTATGGCGGAGGCAACATCGGGTTGATGGGGGTGATCGCGGATACCGTTTTGGCGGGCGGGGGAGAAGTGATCGGGGTGATCCCAACTTTCTTGCGCGATCGCGAAGTGGCGCACGAAAGCGTGACCGAGTTGCGGCTGGTGACGACGATGCACGAACGCAAGGGCCTAATCTATGACCTGGCGGACGGGGTCATGGTCTTGCCGGGCGGCATCGGGACCCTCGACGAGCTATTTGAAACCTGGACTTGGAATTATCTCCAGCTCCATGCCAAACCTTGCGGTCTGCTCAACGTCGCGGGTTACTACGACCCTCTGGTCGCCATGATCGAACGCGCGGTCGCCGAGCAGTTCCTGCACCCAACGCCGCACGCCCGCTTGCTCGTCGGCGAGGATCCGGTCCACCTTTTGGATCAGCTCCAACAGGCACGGCCCAAGCCAGCCGATGGGATCCTCCGCTGCTTGTGAAGGAGCCCTGATGTCGATGATGTCTATGTCTATGTCTACTCGCAAGTTGTCGCTCTCCATCCTTTCCCTCGCACCCCTGCTGCTGACCTTACTGCCCTGGCTGGGCGGGAATTTGAACGCGGCGACCGGAACTGCGCCCGCGGATGCGACGGCGACCTCGCCTGTGCCCGCGACGGTGGCCGCTGCGGTGGCCGAGCTGCAGCAGCGCGCCCTGACGGGAAACCAAGCTTTTGACTTTTTGCAGTCCCTGACCGTCGAGGTGGGACCCCGTTTTGCCGGGTCCGACAACGACCCGCGGGCCGTGGCTTGGGCCAAGGCCAAGTTGTTGGTCATGGGCTTCCAAAACGTGCGCGCTGAACCGGTCCAGGTGCCGCGGTGGGTGCGCGGAGAAGCGAGCGGTGAGATTCTCGCGCCGTATCCCCAAAAGGTGGCCCTAGTGGCTTTGGGCGGCAGCGTCTCGACCCCTGGCCCGCTCATTGCCGAAGTGATCGCCGTGCCCAACCTCGAAGCCCTGGACGCCCTCGCTCCGGCGCAAGTCGCGGGCAAGATCGTGTTCATTGACCAGCGCATGCGCCGCGCTCAGGACGGCTCAGGATACGGCGAAGCGGTGGGCGTCCGGGTCTACGGCGCCGCGCGCGCCGCTAAGCTCGGCGCTGCCGCAGTGTTGATCCGTTCGATCGGCACCGACAACGACCGCTTGCCCCACACCGGCACGCTGCGCTATGCCGACGACGTCCCCAAGATTCCGGCGGCAGCGCTGTCTCAACCCGATGCCGACAACTTGGCGCTGCAGCTCCAAACCGGGCAGACCGTGCGCTTCCGGCTGCACTTGACTTGTCAGCTCGAAGCGGAGATGCGAACTTCGGCCAACGTCCTTGCCGAGGTTTTGGGACGAGAAAAGCCGGACGAAGTGGTTCTCTTGGCCGCTCACCTCGATTCCTGGGATTTGGGGACCGGGGCGCTCGACAACGGGGCCGGATGCGCGATCATCGCGGCAGCAGCGCAGTTGATCGGGCAACTGCCGCAACCGCCGCGGCGGACGGTTCGGGTGTTGCTCACTGCCAATGAGGAGTTCGGTCTGTCCGGCGCCAGAGCTTATGCTGAGAAGTATCAGGCGGAGCTCGGTTCTCACGTGGCTGCGCTCGAATCCGACTTCGGTGCGGGCAGGCTGTGGGCTCTGCGTTCCTTGGTCAAGGAAGACAAGGTTCCGCTCGCCCGGGCCTGGGCGGAGCTACTCGCGCCTCTGGGCATTGTTTATCGCGACAACAGCGCGCGCGGTGGGGCTGACTTGGGCGCGCTCGCAGCAGCGCACATCCCGCTTTTTGACTTGCGCCAAGACGGCACGGCCTACTTCGACTACCACCACACCGCCAACGACACCTTGGACAAGGTCGTCCCGGCTGAGTTGCAACAAAACGTTGCCGGCTATGCCGTTCTGGCTTACTTGCTGGCGGAAAACCCAGAGGATTTGGGACGCGCGCCTGAGTCTGCCCCGTGAGCGTTCTGGACCGTGAGGTTTCTGAGCGCCTGGGCCCGCTGCCGGGGCTGCACGGATCTTGCAAGCTCGCGCTGCCATGAAGGACTCACCAGTTCACGAACGGTTCCCATCGCGTTCGCTGTGGCTGGGTTGCCTGGTCGCTTTGGCGTTGACCGCGGGCCCGCTGGTCGCCCAGCCCGAGGAGGTCCCTGCGACGAAGAGCGAGCAGCCGCCCGAGCTCCCGCCCGCTGCAGCAGGCAGGGTGGTCGTAGAAAAGGCGCGTCTGGTCAGCACGCCCGGACACCGAGACGTCAAGGAAATTCGTCGTCTTCGCCCTGGAGGCGGCCGGTTGGACTGGTCGCTCCAGGGCGACTGGATCGCCTTTGACGAGCGCGGCCCGGACGGCCTTTACGATCTCTGGGTGAGCCGAGGGGATGGCACGGCGGCCAGCTGCTTGACTTGCGATCGGGTCAAGTTTCGCAACTTGAACGCGCTCAACCCCACCTGGCACCCTTCCGGCATGTACCTCGCTTTTCAAGTCCAGGACGCACCGCGCAAGCTGGAACTCGGTCCGCTCGAGCTGGCGACCCCAATGCGCGGTCTGTTCAGCGAGGTGTGGATCATCACCCGCGACGGCCGCGATTCCTGGCAGATCAGCCGCAGCGGTCCAAACGGCGGGGCCGTCCTCGACCCATGCTTCTCGCACGAAGCCAACCTGCTGCTGTGGAGCGAGCGTTTCTCGACCCGCCTGCGCCCCTGGGGTGAGTGGGGAGTGCAGGTTGCGGAATTCAGAGTGCGGCGCGGTCTGCCCGACTTAGGCAAGGTCAGGACCTATCGCTTTCCCCAGCAACCGCTTTTGCTCGCCACGGGTTTTACCCCCAACGACCGCGGGGTGATTGCCGCGGCCAGCTCTTCTCCCTTGGATCGCGGTCTCGATCTCTTTGTCCTCGATCTGACCAGCGAAACCCGCGAGCCGCTCACCCGCACGCCAGATTTCCAGGATGAAGCCGCCCAGTACACGCCGCGCGGCGATCAGGTGATCTGGACCTCGGATCGGGGAATTGCACCGACTCCAGCCGGAGGCTTGCCGCGGCACAGCGACTTGTGGGTCATGGACGTGCCCAGCGCTGAAGGTCCCGGGGGCCGTCAGGAGCGGTTGACTTTTTTCAACGATCCGCAGTCCCCCCATTTTTTGGGCGAAGCTCTGCTCGACGATTTTGCCTTGAACCCGGCTGGGGATCAGCTCGCCGTCCATGTGATCAGCCGCCGCGAGCCGGGCGCGCCGCTCGAGGAAGCGCTCGAGCTCGTCCAGCTCGCCGCGACCCACCGCAGATAGAGCGCCGGGGAGGGCAGGCACGGGGGCCTG
>CAZCOV010000320.1:0-7402 GCA_964499975.1 uncultured Thermoanaerobaculia bacterium | reverse complement strand
GCTTCGCTGGAGGCGGTGGTTTTTTCATAGTCCTTGCTGTGGCGGCGGTGACGGCACTTCTTTCTCGCGTGGCTTGTCTTGCTGCCCAGCGCCTTTCGGCTCGATGCTGCGCTGCTCGGTTGAAGGCGAGGATGGAGTTGGAGGCGAGGGAGATGGGACCACGGCCGGCCCTCCCGTGGGCGCTGGCTCCACGTTATCCTTTGACTCCGCGCCATCCTGCGATTTCTGCGAGAGCGAAAGGATTCCCAAGCCCAACCCAACGGCGAGAACAGCGGCGGTCGCCAGCACGCGCCAGGTCCTTCGAGGCGCGGGAGGCGCCGGTGGCTCGCTGGCGCGAATGGGTGGGCTCCAGGAGGTCCGCCCATCATCGCTGGCGGTCGTGGCTGGCTGCTCCCCACACCTGGCCAGGGGATGCGCGAACGCGGTGTAGGCCAGCCAGGTGGGGTCCCCAGGGTGACTTGCACGCAATTCGAGCCGCGCGCGGCGGACCGCCTCGGCGAGCGGGGTGCCAGCCGTGAATTCGCGGTAAAATGCCTCGGCAAAGGCACCCGCGCTGGCGTCGAGCACGGCCCAGTGGGCGCCGAGAAAAGCGCCGGCTCCAGCTTTGAGAAACGCCCGGGCCCAGCCGCCGATACCGGTGAGAGCCGGCCCGCCGGACGCGCTATGGCAGGCGTTCAAGAAAACCAGCGGTCGCTGCTGGCCAAAACCTCGCGCCAGGGGCAAATCGGACGGCGTCAACGTTTCGCCAGGCCGGAGCCCCACTTCCTGCAGATCCGGGTTCTCGCCAGACTTTTTCCCATGACCGCAGAAATGCCAGCCATCGTGGCCTCCGGCACTCATGGTTTTTGTCACCGTGAGGTAATCGGGCGTGATCTCGCAAACCGTCCGCGCGGGGGGGCTGTGCAGAAGACGCAGGATCGCGTCGCGCTCCTTGCGGGTGGCCGCCAGGTCTTCAGCTTTGGCGACGACTAAGGCGAGCTGGCGCAAGGGAAGTTCGAGCTGCTGCTCGCGCTCCACCTGCTTCTCGCGGTCGAACAGCCAGCGGGTCAAGGCGAAGGCTTCGCTCAGGAACTTCCCGTCATCAGCTGTCGCCCGGGCAGGCAGCTTGAGCAGCTCCCAGGGAATCCACGTTTCGTTCGAGATCAAGTGCAGCGTCGGTGCCGCGTCACGCGGCGCTGGTTGGTCCGCAATTTCGACCAGTCGCTGGCGCAACAGCGGCGGCAGCAGTCGCTCACCGAGGCTTTCGCACAGCCCGGCGAGGCGTTGCTCGGCGATCTGCCGGGCGTGGGCATCGCGCTGGGAGAGCTGCTCGATGGCGGAGAAGAGGCCGTCCACTTGCACCCGCGCATCGGGAGAGAGTGGGATAGGGTCAAAGCTTTTGAAGTCCGATCCCTGCACCAGCGAGCAGCGCAGCAGTCGCGGCTCCTCGACCGATTCGAGCTGCACGATCAGACGGAGGTCGGGGTGAGGATACGCACTCAAGGCAAATCCTGGGTCGCGCCCGATCGCCGGCACAAAAGGGGCGAGCCCTTGCCGCAGCGCCTGCAGCTCGCACTTCAGATCGACCAGCTGCTGCTGCATCTCGACCAAGGTCGCCGTCAGTCCTGCCACCCGCTCGCGCTGGCCGGTATAGGTGGCGAGTTGCGACTCAAAACGTGCCAGCTGGTCAACCAACGGTTCGTTGGGGGACGCTTGAACCAGTGCACGGACCAGCTGGGTGGTGATCCAAACCACCGCTGCACTGGCACTTTCCTCGTCAAAAGGTGAATCTGCATGGAGTCGTCCATCAACCCAGCGGGCGCTAGCGGCCGCGGCCGGGTCGTTCAAGGCGCTCCAGAGGGGTTCGAAGACCAGCGAGAACTCGGCGAGAACCGCTGGTTCGGCGGCTTGCAGGTAGGTCCAGGCAGCTTGCCGAACGAGCGCTTTCTCACGGGCGAGGATTGGCACGTCCGAACTCTTCGTGCTTGGGTGATCGTGCCTCAACGTTTCGACCTCTGATGGCCTCACATTAACAGAGCGCAGCTCATCCAAGGAACGCGCAAAAAAATTGCACTGCGGACCACTCGACTTGAGAAATTTAAGGTCGACAAGCGTCGCCTGAAGGCGTTAGCCCGGAGCTGCCGTCACTCGCTGCCCTTTCTACCAACGGCGGATGCCAGTAGTGGAGCTCGAGCGCGTGGAAGTACTGATCAGCAAAGAGCCGGAACGCAAGGGCCCAGCGTTCCTGAAACGGGATTGCGCCAAAGTCGTTGGCGAGCCGGATGGCAAGATCTGCCCTGGTTTCGCCAGCAGCATCTGCTGCGAGCCCGAGACGAGGTTGCCCCTGACGCCGCGTGATGTCACGCAGGCTACGCAGGACTTGCAGAGCCTCAACGAGCTGTTCATGTGGCATCTTGAACCGCTTTCGCGCGATCTCATCGGCAGTAAGCTCGTAGCTCCAGCTATTTTGGAGCGCCAGGACAAAGCCATCACCCACAAAGGTCAGCCGGCCAAGCCAGCGAAGCCATTGATCGTAGCGGCAATGGCCGGCTTGATGGTGGGCCAGCTCGTGAGCAACGAGGGCCTGGAGGTGAGGCCAGGAAAGGTAGGTGAAGGCGTCATGAGCCACGATCACGTAGCGTTCTGGCCGAAAGCCGCCGAAGATCACGGAACTCAAGTTCAACGAAAGTTCGCTGCTGATCACAGCGCGCACGTTGCCGAGACCACTCTCGATGGCGAGTGAGTCGACCTGCTGCTGCAGCTTGAGTCGGTGGGGGTCCACGTTGGCAGCCAGTCGCTGCAGACGGGCTCGCAGGAAACGCTGCGAGAAGAACAGCTGCCCGGTTGAGATCAGCCACAGCTGCAAGACCAGGAGCCCATAGAAGATCCAGCCCAGGCGTACGCTCAAGGTGATCGTTGAATCGTTGACCGGACGGCCCAAAGCGACATTGATCAGACCGGTAGATAGCTCCGGAAGACGGAATGCCTCGGCAGCAAAGGTCGGAATCGCCGCCTGCCAGCCCGCAAGCAGTGCGAAGCCCAGGCTCGCAAGCAGCATTCCCGCGAGGATCGCCCAGAAGGGCAAGAAAATCCAACGCAAGCTCCGCACCACCGCGCTGCCAGAAAGGGCCCGGCGATAGATCTCCTGCTCGCGGTGGCGCTGTAGCCACCACAAACTGGGCCAGGCGCGCAGACCTGTGTAGGTCCCGTAGAGAAACAACAAGCCACCGAGAACCACCGTGACCGCAACAGCCCCGATCAGCAGGGCACACCAGTGGCGAAAGGCGATGAACTGCTGCGCAAGGTGAGGGTTCAGCCGCTCCCAGGGGACTTCCTGGAGCTTCTGAATGAAATGTTGGCCCGAAAGGAAAGGCTCGTGCGTTGTCAGGAATGGCAGGAAGAGATTGGGTGGGATGAAGCTTGGAATGGACCACAGCCACGGAACAAAAAGGAGGATAAGCATGGCCACGCTGGTTGTACCACCTGCCAGCAGAGGCGTGATGCGAAAACCAAAGCTTTGCTGACGCAGCATGAGAAGCGCACAAAGAATCAGGATGTAAGCGCCGAGGAGCAAGGCAGTCAGCACGATCGCGAACGTCTTGCCCGCGAGCATGCCGTCCCAGAATGTGGAGCCGGCTAGCCACAGGCCAAATCCGGCAATCAGCACGGCATAACTGATTAGTGCCCATTCATGAGCGCGGCTGACACCGAAGCGTATGGGTAGAAGGTAAGCATTTTTTCGTGCGACTTGGGCAAGGATGCGCGACCAGATCTTGCTCGCCTGCACGCCGCCACCCAAAGCGCCAAAAAGTCGCACCGTTGCTATTAGCGTCAGCAGAAGGACTGGCATACCGACCAAGAGCCCGCTGGCGACAGTCCAACCAGGCCGCGCTGTAAGCCAGGCCATTCCGATCAAACCCATCACCACCATGAGCACCATGAAAATCAGCAATGCAAGGTACCAGCGAAAGGGACGAAATTCTGCAGTGATCTGGACCTCCTCGGCATTCCGTTCGAGCTGCCAGTCGAGGCGCTGGGGTAAACCTTGAAAGATGATGCAAAACCAGTTCTGCTGCTGGACAGCTGCGATGCGGACGGCGTCCGGACCGGCGTCCTGGCGTTGGCAGCAGAGGCCAGCGTCTTGGCAGACGCTTTCAATCACGGCGACCGCAGTTTCTAGCTCGACCGGGCCATGGTAGGTGATCGCCCAGGGGCTTTGCGCTGAAGGGTCAGAGGCAGATCGGTTCATGGTAGGTCCAGCTGCCGAGCGGTGCGCCAGCCGTGAATTCGCGGCAGATGCGCAGGCCACAGGGCTTGGCGATTCGGACCCGCATTGCGGTCCCTGCTCAGGCAGATTCAAGCCCAGAGGGTGGCGAGCGGTAACGCGAGGCCGATCAGGCTCGGTGAGCGGAGCATTTCTTCGCCGCTGTAACGTCCGTCGAGCGCGTAGGAATTCTGACCCAAGGTAAAGACCTCGATCGTCCGGCGCTCAGGATCGACGATCCAGTATTCGCTGACGCCAGCCTCGGCATAGAGCTCGTACTTGTCGCGGCGGTCGATCTGCCAGCTGGACGGCGATAGCACCTCGATGATCAGGTCCGGCACTCCGACGATGGCACGCTCCTGAATGACCTCGCGCCGTGGCTTGCGGATCATGACCAGATCGGGTTGCACCGGCTGCGCGAGTCCGGGAAGCAAGACGTCGATGGGCGCAAAGTAGAGGTCGCCCAGCTCCGTCGCGTGGAGAAAATGGCTCAGGGCAAGAAAGAGCCGGCCGACGATCTGCTGATGGCGGGGTCTGGGAGCGGGCGACATCAGGAGCTTTCCACGCAGGATCTCATAGCGCCTGCCGTCGTCTGGCAAGCGCAAGTAGTCTTCATAGGTCCACGCACCCGGGTCTGGCCCAACTATGACCTCGTGGAGTGGAGTCCGCTGTAAACGTGCAGGTCCGGTGACATTGGCCATGGCATACCTCGGCCTTAGTGTAACACCCGCGGAATACGAATCTTTCGTTGGCGAGCCGGATGCCAGCCTCGCGCTCGACTTCGTGCGGTTGGGCGCCGGGTCTTGCGCACCGGGTTTTTAAACCCTGACTCGATGCTATCGTAACAGGCCACGTAGACAAGATCTGACGGCTCTACCGGAGGACCCACCCATGTACCGCCACCCCGATCGGATGCTCCGCTGCTACCCTGCCTTGCTGCTGCTCTTGACCCTGGGAACCCGCACGCTCAGCGCCCAACCATATCCGGTAACCGAAGAGATCCCGGTCAAGAGCATCCTCCATGGTCAAGAAGACGTCGACCCTTATCGCTGGCTGGAAGGCAGCGCTGCACCTGAGGCTGCAGCCGACCCCCACGTCGATGCCAGCGCGCTCGATGCCAAAGTACAGGCCTGGACCAAAACTCAGTCCGCCTTCACCCGCAGCGTGCTCGATCGGCTAACCGGTCGCGAGCAGCTCACCCGGCGACTGTCGGAGCTCCGCAGCAGCAACTGGACCGAAGCGCCGCAGGTACGGGAGAAGCGACTTTTTTACCGTCGGCGGCAAGGGACCGCAGCTCAGCGCGTGCTGTACTTCCGCGCGGGGCATGCCGACGCGGAGCGCCTCCTGCTCGATCCCAACACCCTCGACCCCACGGGCCTGACCACGATCGAGTGGTACGAGCCGAGCCACGACGGACGGCTGCTCGCTTTTGGGCTCTATCATGGCGGCGACGAGAATTCGACTCTTCATCTGTTGCGGGTCGACGACGGTCTGTGGCTGGCCGACGAAATCCCGCTCCGGGTCGAGGCCGCGGTGTGGCTCCCCGATGGGTCGGGTTTCTTTTACCGCTGCCTGGCCGCTCTCGGACAACCTTATTCCGGCCAGGTACGTTTCCACCGCGTCGGCCGCCACTATCGCCAGGATCCGGTAGTGTTCGAACAGTACAAGGAAGGGCCCCTAGCAACCACCTGGGGACCCGAGATCTATGGCGATGCGGCCGGGCGATGGCTCGTCCTGCGCTATGCCACGGGCACCGATGCCAATGATCTGTGGGTTTATGACCTGGAGCGCTTTCAAGCCAGCGGTGAACTGGTGCGCTCGGACGTCTTGCTCGGTGAGCGCGCCGACAGCGGGGGACCGGTGGTCGGAGATACCCTCTTCCTCAGAACCACGCTCGACGCTCTCAACGGTCGGGTTTTCGCGGTGGATCTGCGCCGACCGCAGCGCGCGAACTGGCGTCTGCTCATCCCGGAGCGAAAGGACCAGGCGATCGAACGGGTCATCGTCGCCCAAGGCCAGCTGCTGGTCGAGTACCTCGCGCAGGCAGCGAACCGCATCGAGCGCTTTGACTTTACAGGCCAACCTCTGGGCGCCATCGAGTTGCCCGGGTTGGGAACCGCATCGGTAACCGCGAGACCCGACCAGAGCGAGGTTTATCTCAGCTATGAGAGTTTCAACCAGCCGGGGAGCATCTATCGCTTGGATTTGATCAGCGGTGCACGGGAGCTTTGGTGGCAATCCAACCTGCCGGTCAACCCCGACACGATCGCGGTCGAGCAAGTTTTTTACCGTTCCTTCGATGGCACCGAGGTCTCGATGTTTCTGGTGCATTCCAAAGACATGGTCCTGGACGGCAAGCGGCCCACGCTGCTCACCGGCTATGGTGGGTTTAGCATCGCGCGCAAGCCTGAGTTCTCCTCGCGAGACTACACCTGGATCGAAGCGGGCGGGCTTTATGCGCTGCCTAACCTGCGCGGCGGCGGGGAGTATGGCGAGGCCTGGCACCGGGCGGGGATGCTCGAAAAGAAGCCCAACGTGTTCGCTGATTTCATTGCGGCGGCCGAGTGGTTGATCGCCAGGGGTTACACCCGCCCCGAGCACCTGGGCATCGTCGGCGGCTCCAATGGCGGCCTCTTGACCGGGGCCGCACTGGTCCAGCGCCCCGAGCTCTTTTCAGCGGTCATCAGTGCGGTCCCGTTGCTCGACATGTTGCGCTACCAATACTTTTTGATGGCTCGGTTTTGGGTGCCTGAGTACGGATCCGCCGAGGACCCCAGCCAATTTCCCTTTCTGTTGCGCTATTCGCCCTACCACAACGTGAAACCTGGTGTAGCCTATCCGGCGGTGCTGTTGACCGCCGCGGAAAACGATACACGCGTACACGCCCTCCACGCCCGCAAGATGGCTGCCCGGCTGCAGAAGCTGACGCGCAGCGATCCCCGGAAAGAGCCGATCCTCTTGTGGGTCGAACAAGAAGCCGGGCATGGACCCGGTAAACCGCTGGCGCTCCAGGTGCAAAACGACGTCGACCAGCTCAGCTTTCTTGCCTGGCAACTGGGGCTATTTCCTGCCGCGAACTGAGGGTCGACGCATCAATAAATTCACATTTCTGGCGCCCAGATTGGCGCCAGATGCGGCCGATCGTCGGGCGCAAAACCG
>CAZCOV010000319.1:0-7410 GCA_964499975.1 uncultured Thermoanaerobaculia bacterium | reverse complement strand
CTCGGTGCCTGCCCTCGGTGCCTGCCCTCGGTGCCTGCCCTCGGTGCCTGCCCTCGGTGCCTGCCCTCCGTGCCTGCCTGCCAAACCGCGCCGCGAGCTACGCAGGTATGAGTTACCGCGCTGTACCCCGCGGGGTGACGAGAAGCGTTCCGTCCGTAACCGCATAGTCCAGATTGCTGCTCTGCAAGACCATGGCGGTGGCCTCGCTCGGGGTCAGCTCCGCGACGTTGCCGTGCAAGGAGATCCGGGTTGCCAGCGCGGCGGTTTCCGCATTGGCGAAACGCAGCGTCCAGCCGCCTTCGCGCACCCTCCAATCGAGAAAGGTGCGCAGCGACTGGCCTTCGATGGCGGGAATCGGCGTGGCTTCGAGCACCCAATCCCAGTGCGACCCATGAACCGGGGTCTGGCTCCGCTCGAGGACTCCGGCCGCGTTCAAGGCCAGCTCAACCCCGGCATCCGCCTGGTGCGCTGTGCCGTCCTCGGGCTGCAAGACGATACTGCCTTCGCGCACCCGAACGCGCAAGGTGTCGGTGGCCGCGCTCAGCAACCGCACTTCGAATTGGGTCCCGATGTCGCGCACGACGCCGAGGGCGGTCCGCACCTCGACGCCAGCGCTGGACTGCGCATCGACGTACACCGCACCGCGCTCGAGAACCAGAGTGGAGCCCGAGGCTAGCCGCACCCGGCTGTCGTGGTCGAGCCGCACGGACGGCCCCGTGGTGAGTCGGAAGGCAGCGCGACTTGCAGTCGAGGTTGGCGCCCTGCCCGCTCCCGCGGCGATTGGCGTGCTCAACACGGTGCTGGAGAGGACCCTCGGTGGCGACGTCGCGCCCGTCTCGATCACGGCCCCCGCGGTCAAGGCTTGCCCGATCCAAGCCGACTGCGGGCGAGGTTCGCCGGCGGACGCTGTGGCGATGCTGACGGTACCGCGCAGGACCTCGAACACCGCTACTGACGGTGCAATCGGTGGTGGCACGGTCGCAGGTGGGTCCGGCGGGGGTTTGAGCAGGGTCAGGCCGAGCAAGAACAGACCCACGAGCGCTAGCGTCGCCACGGCGATCCAGCCCCGGCGATAGGGGTCTTGCAAGACAGAGCTCGGCGCCGTGCGGTAGCTACCGGTCAAGGTGCCGCTGTACGTCGGGATCGAGGCGTCGCGAGCCGAAGGTTGCCAACCCGAGGACGGCGCGGAAACGTCCTTGGACAGCGGGTTCTCGCGGATCTTGCTCATGGCGTCTTGCTCCTTGCGGGTTTGCGGTTCAGCGGCATTTAGAATTCCCAGGTGATCCCAAACGACGGCAGGAAACCGTCCCAGTGCTCCTCGACCGCGACCAGCTCGACGTCCGCGGCGAGGTCAAACTCGTCCGGGTCGAAGCCCGCAACGTTCTCGCGGTCATAGACGTTCTGGAGCTCGAGGAAAAAACCCAGAACCCCTTGCTTTTTCTGCCACTCGCGGCTGGCCCGCAAGTCCAACCGGTGGTAGGGCGGCAAGCGCTTGCCATTCACCGGACCGAACAAGAGGACCACCTCGGTCTCACCTTCCTCGTCCTCGACCAGGCGTCCGGAAACCTCAGTCGTCGGCCACCCGGTGTGGTATCTCCAGGCCAGGTTCAAGTTCCAGGATCGGCCGACCGGGTAGTTGAGGTCGAGCTTGAGGGCGTGGGGTTGATCAATGCGGCGCGGCACCGTGCGGCCGGCGAGGCGATCCGTGATCCGGGAGTAGGTGTAATTCACCCACCCTTCGAGGCGCTGCCATTTGCCGCGCAAAAAAAGCTCGATCCCGTACGCAGTGCTGCGCTCTGGCGCGTACAGGAAACGGTCGGGCTCGATCTCGGGAAAAATTTCCGCCGGATGGAAGAGGTTCTCGTAGCGCCGCCGCGGGTCGGTGATCAGGCGCTGGTAAGCTTCGATGCGCAGCAGCAGATCAGAGTCGCGCGAGCCAATGGCAAAAGCTCGCTCGAAACCCACCACCCGCTGCTCGGTGCGCTCGGCCGATTTGAGCTCGGTCACACCATCCTCGACCTCCAGCTCATAGGGCCGCTGGCTCTGGAAGAAATAGCCCCAGGCCGCGCGCCAGGTGCTGCGCTCGCCGGCCGCATAAACCAGGTTGAAACGCGGGCTCAAGTTGCGGTCAGCAGTCAAGGTGTATTCGTCGTAGCGCAGGCCCAGCTCCAGGGTCAAGGCGGCGGTCGCACGCCAGCGATCGCTCAAGTAGGCACTGCGCTGTTGGCCACGCAAGCGCCGCTTGAAGCGGGTGGTTCCAGTCCGCGGTTCGCTGCGGATCGCGGCCAGCAGGTCGTCCAGTTCGCGCCGATTGACGTAGTCATAGTCGGCCACCAGCCGTCGCACGTCGAAACCCCATTGCAGGTGATTCCGTGCGCCAGCTTGGAGCTGCCAGTCCTGCTTGAGGCCGAGCACCTGCAAGTCCCGCTGGTCGAAGATGGTGAAGCCATCGTCCTCGTCCTCGGTTTCGAGCTCCAGCTCTCTCGCCCGGCGATCGCGGTCGACCCGGCCCCGCGAAGCCACCGAGTCGACGAACAGACGCGAGCTCAGGATCGACTGGTGGGTGAGCCAGAGATAAGAGTTGCCGTAGCTCGTCAAGTAGTCCTCTTCAGCATCGGAATCGAGGTTGAAAAAATCGAGGTTGTCGTCCGAGTGGAGCAGGTGGACTCCCCAACGCTGTCCCGACTGCAGCTGGTATTCGAGCTTCGCAAATGCATCCCAGTAGCGCGGCCGTTCGCGGATGTCGAGCAAGGAGAGGGCCAGTTCGAGGTTGCTGTGCCGCGCCGCAGCGAGCCAGTGGCCGCGCTGCTCGTTGAAGGTGCCTGAGCTGCTAAGCTCGGCGTTGATCATGCTGAGCCCAAGGCGGGTCCGCCGCCGCTCGGGTTCGACCGTGCTCATCTCGAGCACGCCGCTCATGCGGTCACCATACTGGGCAGGGAAGCCGCCGGTGATCAAGTTGACCTCGCGCAGCGCTTGCGGCGCCACGATACTCACCCTGCTGCTGAAATCCCGCAGGTGATAGGGCTCGAAGAGCTCTACCTGATCGAGCAGCACCAGCACCTCATCGTCGCGGCCACCGCGGACATTGAAGCGTGCCGAGGTCTCTTCCCCGCTCACTCCGGGCAACAAGGTGAAGGCGCGAAAGATGTCGTCACCGAAGTGCGGCAAGGCGAAGATGTCGCCGCGGTCGAGATTGAGGCCAAGCACGGACTCTTCGCGCAACATCGTGACCCGGCTAGGGGTGATCACGATTTCATCGAGCGCCAGCGGCGCCGCGGTCAGCGCGAGGACCGCTTCGGTAGTTTGACCTGGTGCCAGCAAGACCTCAAAGCGACCGACGACAAAGCCCGGCAAGTGGGCTTCAAGGGTGTAGGAGCCCGGGGTGACGTCTTCGAGGTGGAAACTGCCGTCCGCCGTGCTGGACGTCGCGCGTGCGGTCCCAGCGATCAGGACGCGAACTCCTGCAATGGGCGCTCCGCTGCCCTGGTCGCGCACCCGGCCGCGGACGCCCGCCGGTAGCGACGCTGCGGCTACCACGACCAGGCGACCTCCAGGGCCTGCCGTCGCCGCCAAGCCGTGCGGGGCGAGCAGTTCGTCCAGCATTTGCCGCGGCTCGCTGGTGGTGGGCTCCGCCAGCACCCGCAGATCGGGTTGCACCAAATGGCTGGTGTACAGGATGCGCAGTCCATGCGCCTCGAGCTCGCGCAGCGCTTCTCCTAGCGGACGTCCAACCCATCCTGTGGCAGCGGCGCCGGGCACTCCCTGGCTGAGCCCGACGAGCGCGAGAAACCAGCCGAAGATCAGCAGAGACGAACTGCGGTGGCGGAAGGGCTGGTCGGGCATCAGGATCATCATGGATACCATAGGCATCATGGTTGGAATGAGTCCGGCGCACGAAAAATCCTTCGCCCGACATGGGTGCAGCCCGCTTGGGCAAACTAGCTAGCTAGCCAGCTGACGGGGCGAGGGTAGGGTCTGGAACGGACGCGGCCAGTTCACGGTCGCGGATCATGGAGCGGACGGCGTTGAGTTCGTCCGCCAGCACACGGTCGTGCAACAGCGGAGGGACTTTCTGGCGCAAGGCGAGGTAAGCCGTGCGGGTGCCGTGGCCGAGGTGATCGGCGATGCGCTGTTGTTCGGGGGGGGCTACCGCCAGAGCAAAAGCTTGCGCTTCAGCGGCTGCAGCTTCCTGGCTGCCCGACGCAGGCCGCTTGGCTGGTGGACTCCCCAAAGCTCGCTCGCCGCCTTCAAGCGGCGGCAAGTCGAACCCGACGCGCCAGTCGATCGCTTGCGCCGCGACCAGCAACTCCGCCGCTAAAATCGCCTGGACATTGCCGACCACAGTCCCCAGCTTGCGCCCAGCAACGGTGGACATGGCCACGTGATCCTCGTGGTTGGCGGCGGTCGGAATCGAATCCACCGACGCGGGATGGGCGAGCACTTTGTTCTCGCTCACCAGGCTCGCAGCGCAGTACTGGACCATCATGTAGCCGGAGTTCAAGCCGCGGTTGGCGGTCAAGTTGGCTGGAAGGTTGCGGTTGTGGTGACGATCGAGCAGAAGTTGGGTTCGCCGCTCAGAAATATTGCCCAACTCCGCCACGGCAATCGCCAAAAAGTCCGCTGCCAGGGCCAGCGGCTGACCATGAAAATTGCCGGCCGAATACGAGGCGCGTTCCTCACCGCGATAGCCAGGTGGCCAGTTGGCCGCGAACTGCCGGTCCCAAGGCGCTTCCTCGGGGTCGTCGGCCGGGAAAAACAGCGGGTTGTCGGTGGCAGCATTGATCTCGCGTTCAACGATTTGCCCCGCCTGGACGATGGCGTCACGGCTGGCACCATGGACGACCGGCGCGCAACGCAGCGAGTAGGGGTCCTGCACAGCGCCGGCACGCTCGAGCAAGCGGCTACCCGCGACCAGACGGCGGAGGTTAGCCGCACTCGCGATCTGCCCCACTTGGCCGCGGGCCTGATGCACCCTGGGGTCAAGCGCCCGGGCACAACCGCAGATCGCTTCGAGGCTGAGCGCCGCAGCCAGGTCCGCAATTTCCGCCAAATGGGCAGCATCGTGGACCGCGAGCGCGAGCAGGGCAGCGGAGACGGTCGCCCCGTTGATCAAAGCCAGACCCTCTTTGGCGGTCGGCGTCAAGAGCTCAACCCCGAGGTCCTGGCTGAGCGCCGCCGCGGGTCGCAACCTGCGGGCCTGCGGCAGGAGGTCCTGGGCGCACTCCACCTGGTAGTAACGCCCGTGTCCCAGCGTGATCGCAAAGAGGTGGGCGAGCGGGCACAAGTCACCGCTCGAACCGAGCGAACCCCGGGTGGGGACGAGCGGCACAATGCCTTGATGGAGCAGTTGCACCAGGAATTCCAGCAACTCCCGCCGCACCCCGGAATGCCCCTTGAGGAAGGCGTTCAAGCGGATCAAAATCGTGGCCCGGACCACGTCGGCCGCAAAGTAATTGCCCAAGTCGTCGGCTTCCGGGGTGTCCCCCACTCCCACACAGTGGCTGAGGAGCAAGTGGTGCGACAGCGCATCCAGCGCAGCAGGATCCAGAGGGATGTTTTTGAACTCACCAAAACCGGTGGTGATGCCGTAGTCCTGCACCGGTGGCCGGGCCTCGCCTGGCCGGGCCTCGCCTGGCCGGGCCTCGCCTGGCCGGGCCGCGCCAGCTTGCCAGGCCGCGCAGTCCCGGCGGTAGCGCGCGACAATGGTTTCAATTTGTTCCCGGCCGCGCGCCACCCGCGCCACCGCGTCCGGACCCAAGGTCACCCGCTGTTGGGGATCACGCGCCACCCGCACCAGATCAGCGATCTTGAGCGATTCGCCGTCGAGCCGAAGCGGTGACGCGCTGGGGACGGCTGGTCGGGAATGAGGGTCAACGCTCACAGCGCGCAAATACTAAGGTGATGGGGATGGTACCGACGCCCGGACTTGAACCGGGGACCTCCTGATCCACAGTCAGGCGCTCTAAACCAACTGAGCTACGCCGGCCCGTGAGCGGACGATCCTAATGCCTTTGGCGAGGCTTGTCAAAGGCGTTGTGCGGTTCGGGGACGACGGGGTCACGGGGTCACGGCTGGGCTTGCTCCCGGCGCCCCAGACCCTGATAGGATCAGGCCATGCATTCGCTCCGCCTCAAACGCGTCCTGATCACGGGTGCAGCCCAAGGTTTCGGTCTGGCTCTCGCGCACCAGTTTGCGGAGTGCGGGGCTGAGCTGGTGCTGACCGACATCAATCGCGACAAACTGACGGCAGCGCAAGCCGAAATCGAGGGCCGCGGGACCCGCTGTCGCAGCTACCTGCTCGATGTCACGGATGCAGCCCAGGTGGCGCAAGTCCGCGCTGAGCTGCATGCCGACATGGGGCGCATCGACATCCTGGTCAACAACGCGGGCGTGGTGTTCGGCGGTCCCTTTCTCGAGATCCCGCTCGAACGTCACCTGGCGACCTTGCGGGTCAACTGCGAAGGCATGGTGGTTTTGACCCACGCTTTCTTGCCCGACTTGATCGCGGCACCGCGGGGACACCTGGTGACGATTGCCAGCGCTTCGGGCTTCGTCGGCCTGCCCAACGGCAGCACCTATGCCGCGAGCAAGTGGGCCGCGATCGGTTTTGCGGAATCCATCCGCGCTGAACTCGGCCACCTCGGCCACCACCACGTCGACGTCACCACAGTCTGCCCCACCTACATCGATACCGGCATGTTCGCCGGCGCTGAACCGCCCAAGACAGCGCGCCTGCTGGCTCCGGACGAACTCGCGGCCAAGGTCGTGACCGCGGTGCGTGAGCGGCGGGTTTGGGTGCTCGAACCGTGGATCGTCAAGCTCACCCCGTTTCTCAAAAACTGCCTGCCGCACCAGCTCTCAGACCTCTTGAGCGAGGCTTTCGGCGCCAATTCGAGCATGGACCACTGGCAAGGGCACGCCAAGCCCGCAACACCCCAGAGATGAGCCGCCAACCATGAGCGATCCGACCGCAGAACCCGCCGCACAACCCGGCGCTCACCCCAGCGCGGCCGTGACGACCCCTTCGCGCTGGGACTATCCACCCGAAGTCCAGATCGTCGAGCAAGGCGCACGGCGTTTCATCCTGGTCGGCACCGCCCATATTTCGCGATCCTCGGTCGACTTGGTCCGCCAGGTCATCGCCCAAGAACAGCCCGACTGCGTCTGCGTCGAGCTCGATCCCCAGCGCTACCAGGCCTTAGCCGAGCGGCGCAAGTGGGAAGCTCTCGACTTGAAGCAAATCATCCGCAAACAGCAGCTTGCGACCCTCCTGGTCAACCTGCTGCTCGCGTCGTACCAAAAGCGGCTGGCCGGCGAGCTCGGGGTTGAGCCCGGGACCGAATTGCTCGAAGCCGCGCGGGTGGCAGAGGAGCATCGCATTCACCTCGAAATGCTCGATCGCGACGTGCG
>CAZCOV010000318.1:0-7421 GCA_964499975.1 uncultured Thermoanaerobaculia bacterium | reverse complement strand
GTTTGACCGGTTTTGTCGCCGCTTTGAAATCCCTCGCTGGCAGAGTTCATTGACCTTGAGCTGATCTGGACACCTCTTGGGGGGTCCCAAAGATGGGAGGTGGCCGCGATCCTTCCCCTCCGCATTCTTAGCCCCCATCGCCGATTGCTGGAGTAGGAGTTCTGGGTTGAGCTGCTGACCACCATGCTATAGAGCGGAAGAACTACGGACGTCGCACTGGCCGGTTTGCGGCGCAGCCTGCTGCTGTGCCATGAGTTGGGTTATCTGAGCGCGGGCCAGTATCAGCATGTGAGCAGTCTGGTCGCCGAAATCGGCCGATTGCTGGGAGGCTGGCGGAAAAAAGCAGCGACCAGCGAGCGCTAGCCAGCAGTTTGAAACAAGGCGGCCCGATCCAGGGGCTCAGCACCCAGGGACCGGACCTCGACGATAGATGCCCTGCTCTAAGCAGCAGGCCAGGACCCCACCGCGCCATCTCTCGTTTGAGCCTCGGGCTCGCGACAAAACGGCACGAGCCATTGCCGGCGGCGGACAAGAGGCGTGGACGACTACGACCCGGAACCCCAGGTTGTCGTTCCAGTTGAAAGTGTCGTTCCAGTTCCGTGCAGACGTCCCGGTGTGGCCCCGCAACAGAGCCGGGAGGCTCGAGTTGCCAGCAGAAAGTTCGCTCCAGTTGGACGCGAAGAAACGAGTTTAACAAAATTAACAAAAATATCAAAAAGTCAAGACAGAAAACAGAAATCAGACATCAGGACGAGAGATGGGGACGACTACGACCCGGAACCCCAGGGCGTCGTCCCAGAGGAAAGTGACGCGCCAGAGCCGTGCAGACGAATTGCAAATTTTTCCGCATTCCACCAGCTCCCTCCGGCGATCCAAAAGGCGGGCCAGTCCACCTCGGTTTTGCGATCCAGGCACCACTCCCAGACGTTGCCCGATAGGTCCCAGACGTGCTCGGCCGACTGCCCGTGGGGATACATGTGGACCGGAGTGGTCTGGTTCAAATCGCTTTCTTCACAGTTGAGCTTGCGCGCGTCGGGCCGCGCACCCCAGGGGAATGGCCATCCGGCAGGACCCCCAGCCACCCGCTCGCGCTCGGCCAAGGTGGGCAGCCGGACCTCCTCAGCCGCAGTGATCACACCCTTCCCGCGCAGTTCGGCGGTGAGCCAGGCGCAGTAGCCCATGGCCTCCCACCAGCTCACCCCCACGACCGGCTGGGTGCTGCGGTTGAACCTGCGATTTGACCAATAGCGCGGCACCGTGGGCCACTCTCCCTTGTGTTTGAGGATGTCCGCTTGCCCTTCCGCACTGATCCAGCCGCGGTCGCGGTCGTACCCCCCGGCATCCATGAAGCGCTGGTACTGCGCGTTGGTCACCGGGTACTTGCCGACCTTGAAGCCAGGGCTAGAAGCGATCGGCACGGCCACCAGCTCGTCGAGGTCTCTCGGCAGGATTTCGAGGTCGGCGAGCAGCAGGCCGGCCGCCAAGCGGGACGCGGGTTCGAGGTCGAACTGCTGGAGCACCCGGGTGAGCAGGACGGGCAGCCGCTTGGCGAGGTCGGCGCCGTCCGAACCGAGCTTGCGATGGGGGCCGAACTCGCGCCAGGCCTCGCCCGCGAGCAAGATGATCTTGGCGTCGCGCCGGGCTTGCAGCTTGCCTGCGATCAGCTCGCGGAGGACGCATTGCGCCGGCTGTCGGCGGTTCTCTTGACTCAAGGTGGCGCAAGCGAGCAGCACGACTTCGCGCCAGGCATCATCGCTCGCATGTTGCCGCGCGAGCGCCGGCACCTGGTCTTCGCAGAGCAGCAGGCCGCGGGCGGCTAAGTATTCTTGAAAGCTGCGGTGGGGAAAGGTGAAAACCTGGTCATCGACGGCGACCAGCAAACCGTCGCGCAGGCGCATCAACGCGAGGACTTCGTCCGCCCAGGACCAACCTTGGTGTTGCTTGGGATGGATGCCTGCCAGGGCTTTGCGCAAACGGTCGGCCGGCAGGTCGATCGTCCGCTTGCCGCTCGTCCCGTGCAACTCATAGGTGAGCTGCCACAGCACTCTTTCGACGTCGGCGCGCCGGATCGGCGGGTCGGCCTGGCGCAGCAAATCGTCGAGGCTGGGGCTGCCGCCGCTCGCGGCCTTGTCGCGCTCCCACTCCCACAGTAACTGCTCGACGATTTCACCATAAAGCTCGACTCGTCCGTCGGGCAAGGGCCGGCGCGCATTGACCCGCGCCAGCATGGTGAGGAGCAGCGGGGTCTCGGCCATTTCCCCCAGGAGCGGACGCGCCAGGGCCTCCTCCAGCCGCTCGCCGCGGGCCGCGCCTTCGCCCGCAGTGAGCCGGCCGAGGCGCACCAGCTCGTCATACCAGCGGCCAATGAACCGGGTGATGCGCGCGCGGTCGAGCGGTGCCAGCTCGCACGTCGGCCAGCCCACCAGTTGCTGGCCTTGCTGGTAGGGCTTGACCCGGCAAGTGACCAGGATCTTGCAGCGAGGATGGGCCGTGCGCAGGGCAACAATCGCGCCCAGCATCAGTTGCCGCCGGTCGAGTTCCGCCGCGGCCGCGGCCGGGGTCGGCAGCGGGTCGAAGCCAGCTGGGACTTCGTCGAGCCCATCGAGAAACACCAGGGTGCGGGGGTCGTCAAGCCGTTCGAGCCAGCGCTCGCGCGGCACATCCGGGCATAGCGCGGCGAGCCCGCGGTAAAACACTTCGGGCCGCTCGGCGTCAGCCGCTTGAAGGTCAGCGCTCAGCCGGCGGAGGACCAAGCGCAAAGGGAAACCGGGGGTGAGTTGACCCAGGCCAACCACAGATTCCTCGGGAGGGCGCGGCTCGCCGAGCAGAGTCCGCACCAGGGTTAAGACGAGGTGATCGATCAAGGTCGACTTGCCCGCGCCGGGTCCGCCGAGGAGAACCAGCGAGTCGTGCGCGGCCACGGCTTCGAGCGCGGTGCGCGCCACCGCGGCTTGCGCGATGGCGTCGCGGTCCCCCCAGACGCGCAGCGGGTGGTCTCTCGGCAGTTCGCCGCGTTCGGGCAGGAGCAGCTCCCGCAAGCTGAGCTGCGCCGCGCGAAGCTGGGTGCCCGCGGGTGCCTCGCGACGGCGC
Organism: uncultured Thermoanaerobaculia bacterium; assembly: GCA_964499975.1. Classification (GTDB taxonomy): domain Bacteria; phylum Acidobacteriota; class Thermoanaerobaculia; order Multivoradales; family J023; genus CAZCOV01. Next base: position 4,331 of record CAZCOV010000318.1, on the reverse strand, counting down.
AGCTGTTCGGCCAGGGTCGTGTGCTCGGCTGCGGGCACCCCCAGGCGCTTCAACACCAGCGCGAGGTCTGGCTCGCTGGTGGTCGCGAGGTCGACATAAACGTTGGCGAGCGAAGCCTGAGGCGTGTTGCGGTCGTCCTTACCCCGCTGGTCCCCAGCCAGGGGCAAGCGGTCGCACTCACGGGCGAGCAGCCGCAAGTAGCGTTCTTCAGCCGGGCTGAGCGCGAGCGCGTGCGGCCCGGACGGACGTTGGCTCAGCTGGTTGAACGCCGCGCGCAAGAGTTCCAGGAGCTGGTCGAACTTGGCTTCCTTGCGGCCGTCCGCGGCCAGCAAGCGGGTTAGCAGGTCGGTCTGCTGGACGGCGCTGGTTTGCAGCTCACCGACCCGGTCCACGAGGTGGCGCTGGGTTTCCTGGATCTGCCAAGCGATCTGGGTGATCGCGATGTCGCTTTCGACGATCCGCGCCAGCATCGTGAGCTGGCGGCTGTCGCGGAGCAGCGGCCCGACCAGCGGGTCCGCGTCGAGGTACCGCTCGATCCGCTCGAAGAAGTCCGCGAGGGGCACTTCGAGGGCTTCCCAACGCGCGCTGGTGTTGCCCGGACCGGCAAGGTAGAAACGGCGTAGCTGGTCGAAATCTGGCTGGCCGCGAAACACCAGGATGCGCGTCACATCCTGGGCAAAGGACGGAAGTTCGAACAAGGTCACCAGGTCGCGGTGCAGGTCGTTTTCGTCGGGTTTCAGCTCGGCGAGCAGGTCGCGCTGGGCCGCGGCAACCGCCTGGCGCACGGCCTGGACCAAAGCCGACGCGTCGAGGTCACCCCGCTCGCGCGCCCGCCGAACGCGCGCCGCCAAGGCGCCGTCCAGGGCTTTTTCGCTCACCGCCTGGATCACTGCACCCAAAACCGCGGGCAAGAGCAGCTCCAACATCTTCACCGTCCCTTCCTCCACAGGGTTCGCGCAGTAGGATGGCACAAAATCCGCTGCCAAGGAAGGTGGCGCTCGCCAAAGCGTCAGCCCAGGCTACCCAGAAGGACCCAGAATCGCGCCTGCAGGGGAAGCCGCGGTCGAGGGTCGATGGATAGGGCGCCCTTGCGATAACAGTCCGCGCGAAATGGCGTGGCGTCCAGGTTGAGCTGCTGCCCACCATGCTATAGAATCAAGCAACGAATTCAGCTGGGGTGCTCAGGAGCTCCAGCAACCGCTGACCTCCGAAGCCGCCACGTTTGCTGGGCCAGGATCGAATTGCTGAGTCAGCGGAACTCTGACCAGGAGAATCATCATGCTCAACCATTTTCGTTTGTCCCGCTCGGGCAGGTCCTTTGGCTGGATCCTGCTGACTATGCTCCCACTGGCTATGCTCGCTCTGGCCTGGCCGGCCAGCGCGGATTCGCCCGGAACCACCAAAATCAAACGGCTCGGCAATCGGGCCACCACCTTTTCTGCCAAGCCGGCCAAAACTCTGGCCGACCTCCAAAGCCAGGCCGAACACTACCGCGCCGATTTCCAGTCGGTGCTGCAGCAGACCGGCTGGGGCGGCGACCCCAACGACTTGTTCGCCGCGATTGCCGCAGGCAAAGTTGAAGCCGTCGACGTTCCCGTCGGCGCCACCATGCAGTGGATGGCTTACCGCAAAAAAGGTCAACCCACTTTCAAACCCAATGTCGAATGGGCAGGTAAAAAGCCCTTCCCGGCTTGGCAGGTCAACTTCGAATCCAAGGGCTATCGCTACACTTTTGTCTTGCCGAAAGCCTGCTTGAACTTGGCCTTGATTCACCAGGAAATGCTGCCGCCGCCACCCCCACCACCAACCGTTTCCTGCTCGTTGTCTGCCACGGTCGGGACGTCGAAGTGCGGCCCGCTGCCGAGCATCACCGTGAACGGGACGAGCGACGGTCAGCTGGCGATCACCGCAATCCAGCAGGACGGCAGCGCGCAGGATCCGTCCAAGGCCAAAGCCGAAGGCGCTGCACGCTGGACCTACATGCCTTCTGCTCCGGGCAGCTACACGTTCACCGCCACCGCAACCAAACCTGGCGCCGTGCCCAAAACCTGCATGGCCCCGGCCACAGTGCCGGTGGTGCCGCCTTGTGTGGCCTGCGCTTTGACCGGCAGCTATGACCCGGCAACGCGGTCTTTCGCGCTCGATTCGAGCGGCAGTATCGGCACGGTGAACGTGACCGTCTCGCATCCCGACGGCAAGGCGGGTGACCCCAGCCGGCTGACTGCGGCTGGTCCGAACCGCTGGACCTACGCGCCCAAACGGGTCAAGACCGGGGACTACACGTTCAAGGCCCGCGCCGAGAATGAGGGCGCCACCAAGGATTGCACGGACGTGACCCTCAACGTGCCCCCACCGGACAGCCGCTGGGTGTTCCGTCTGTTCGGCGCGCGCCCCGATCCCGCCAGCGACAGCAGCTACACTTCGGTCTTCCGGCCCAACGGGGTCAATGAACGGAGCGATCTCCGGCTCGATGCCGGGATCGGCTTCGGTCTCGGGCTCGAGTACCTGGCTAGCCGCCGGGTGGGCGTGGAGTTGAGCGCGATCTTTGCCGACCTCGACTCGCAACTGATGTTCGACCTCGACGAATTGTGGGAGACCGATACCGCCGACCTCGGCATAACCATGATCACGCTCGGGCTCAACTACCACTTGACGCCCGACCGCCGGGTCGACTTCTTCGTGGGGCCGCTCATCGGGCTGGTGCAGTATGACAGCGCCAGCTACCGGGTGCTCGGGGAGACCGTGCGCCACAATTTTGGTGACGACGACTTCACCTGGGGGCTCAACTTCGGCCTCGATTTCCCCTTCAAGCCCGACTCCCGTTGGGGCTTGACCGCGGGTCTGCGCTACCTCGACAGCAGCGCTGACGAAGGTGATGATGACGACAATGCTACGGGCCAGGAACGCAGCCTCGACGTCAACCCGTTGACGTTGATGGCAGGCATCGCTTACCGCTTCTGAGGCGTCGGGGGAGGGTTCGCCCCTCCCCTGCCAGCCGCTGGCAGGCTCGTCCCTGGCGGGTCGACGGCGGCTGGCACCTTCTCGGCACCTCTTGAAAACCCCCTCGCATGGATCCCGTGACGACTTCTGCTCCGCCGCTGCACGGCGTGCGGGTGCTCGAATTGGGGCAGCTCATGGCTGGCCCCTTCGCCGGGACGCTCTTGGCTTACTTTGGCGCCGAGGTGGTTAAAGTCGAGCCGCCAGGAACTGGGGATCCCGTGCGCAACTGGCGGGTCCTCGATCAGGGGACCTCGCTCTGGTGGTCCAGCCTCGGGCGCAACAAACGGTGCGTGACCCTGGACTTGCGGCAAGAGCCCGGGCGGGCGCTGGTCCGTCGCCTGGCCGCGCAAGCCGACGTGTTGATCGAGAACTTCAAGCCGGGGACCCTGGAAAAGTGGGGACTCGGGCCGGCCGTCCTGCAGGCCGACAACCCGCGGCTGATCTACACCCGAGTTTCTGGTTTTGGCCAGACCGGCCCCTATGCCCAACGTCCGGGTTACGCTTCGGTCTGTGAAGCGGTGGGGGGACTCCGCCACGTGACCGGTCAGCCGGGCGCGCCTCCGGTGCGCGCCAACCTCTCCTTAGGCGATACCGTGGCCGGCCTGCACGCGGCCCTGGGCGTCTTGCTCGCGCTGCTCGCGCGCCAGAACGGCAGCCCCGGACAGGTGGTTGATGTGGCGATCTATGAGGCGGTGTTCAATCTGCTCGAAGCCGTGATCCCCGAATTTGACCGCAAAGGCATCGTGCGGGAGCCGTCCGGGACCACGATCACCGGCATCGTCCCGACCAACACCTATTGCTGCGCCGACGGTAAATACGTGGTGATCGGGGCCAACGGCGACTCGGTCTACCGTCGGCTGATGACGGCTGCAGGCCGGGTCGACCTGGCGCAGGATCCGCGCCTCGCAGACAATGCCGGACGGGTCGCCCACCAAGCCGAGGTCGACCAGGCGATCGCGGCCTGGACGGCAACGCTCCCTGCTGCCCAGGTCCTGGAACACCTGGAGGCAGCGTCCGTGCCCGCGGGTTCGATCTACAGCGTGGCGGACATGTTCGCCGACCCCCACTTTCATGCCCGCGGTCTGTTCGAAAACGTCGAGGTCGGTGGCCAACCGCTCAAGATCCCCGCCATCCTGCCCAAGCTCAGCGCCACCCCTGGCGCTACCACTTGGCCCGGCCCTCCCATCGGCGCCCACAACCATGAAGTTTTGTCCGGCTGGCTCGGCCTCACCGCTGAGGAAATCACCGCCCTGGCTGCCCAAGGCGTGATTTAAACCTTAGGGTCGACGCATCAATAAATTCACATTTCTGGCGCCCAGATTGGGGCCAGA
>CAZCOV010000317.1:0-7444 GCA_964499975.1 uncultured Thermoanaerobaculia bacterium | reverse complement strand
ACCTGGCCGTCGAAGACGCAGGTGCGCTCGTCGAAGTCCCAGCCGTTGGCGTTGTAGAAGAGGGTGAGTCCGTAGCTGAGGTCAGGCCCTACCGGGTAGGTTGTGCCGAGGGGCAAGTGGAGGACGAGGTTGCCGTTCGCGAGGTTGATCGAGTCGATTTCGCCGACCTGATAGGCGGTGTCGGCGGACAGGCCGCGCTGGTGGCTGGGGGGCGACTCGGCGAGGGTTGAACCTGCCAGGAGTAGTCCGGCCAGCAGGACATGCAAGCGGCGACTCCTGGTCTTATTATGGCGACTCATGGTCTTAATTCTACCCTTCTAACCACACTAATGCGTTGCCTGAATGCCCAACCGCCCAATCGGTTCATTTCCCCCTCGGGTGTCCGACATTTGATCATGCACCTCGCGGACCGTGGCCACGCGGGCTGGCCAGGCGCCAGCTGCGCGCACAATCGTGGCCTGGACTGGTCAGGGTTTCGCGCGGCCGATCCCGCGGCCTTCCTGGTCGGCCTTGGCGGACTGCCCGTTGGTGGCGTAGACTTCACCGCGCAGAACTACCACGCACGACTCGCGGTCGGCGCGTCATCACAGGAGGCAGATCTTGTCCGGACACGTTTACACCTTTTCCGTAGGCCAGGCCATGGGCCGGGCCGATATGAAGAACTTGCTGGGTGGCAAGGGCGCCAACCTGGCGGAGATGTGCCAGCTCGGGATCCCGGTACCCGCAGGGTTCACGATTACCACTGAAGTCTGTAATGCCTACTACCAGAACGGCGGGAAGTATCCCCCGGAGCTCCATGCCGCGGTCGAGCAGGCAGTGCGCGCCATGGGCGAGATCATGGGCGCCGGGTTCGACGACCCGCACAACCCGCTCCTGGTCAGCGTGCGCAGTGGCGCCCGCTCATCCATGCCGGGAATGATGGAGACCGTGCTCAACGTCGGGCTGTGCTCACGCACCATCCCCGGCATCATCGCGCGCACGCAAAACCCGCGTTTCGTCTACGACGCCTACCGCCGGCTGATCATGATGTATGCCGACGTGGTCATGGAGAAAGCCGCTGGGATCGAGCCCGAGGACGGCCGCGGGATCCGCCAGCAGCTCGACCACATGCTCGAAGCGCTCAAGCGGGACAAAGGCTACCGCGCGGACACGGACCTCTCGGCAGATGACTTGCAGCAGTTGAGCGCTGCTTTCAAGGAGCGGATCCAGGCGGTTTTGGGCAAACCCTTCCCCGACAACGCGCGCGAGCAACTGTGGGGCGCCATCGGTGCGGTGTTTCAGTCGTGGCATGGCAAGCGCGCGGTCCACTACCGCCGGATCGAAGACATCCCCGACGATTGGGGCACGGCGGTCAATGTGCAAGCCATGGTGTTCGGCAACATGGGTGACAGCTCGGCCACCGGCGTGGCGTTCACCCGCAATCCCGCGACCGGGGAGAACGCGTTTTTTGGCGAGTGGTTGCCCAATGCCCAAGGCGAAGACGTGGTCGCGGGAATCCGCACCCCGCTCGCGATCAACGAGATCTGCACGAGCGACGTTAACCGCCATCTCCCCACCCTCGAAGCGGCCATGCCCGCGGCTTATGCCGACCTCTTGCGCATCCGCGCCACCCTCGAACGGCATTACCGCGACATGCAAGACATCGAATTCACCATCCAGGATGGTCGGCTGTGGATGCTGCAGACCCGCACGGGCAAGCGCAATGGCCCGGCTGCTGTGCGCATGGCGGTCGAGATGGGTGAGGAGGGCTTGATCGACCGCAAGACCGCGATTGGACGGGTCAAACCAAAGCAGCTCGACGAGTTGCTGCACCCGATGATCGACCCGGCGTCTGAGCCCGGAGCACGGCTGCTGGCCAAGGGTTTGCCCGCGGGTCCGGGCGGGGCCGTGGGCAAGATCGTCTTGAACGCGGACCGCGCCCACGAACTCGGGGGCCAGGGCGAGCGGGTGATCCTGGTGCGCAGCGAGACCAGCCCCGAAGACATCCACGGCATGCACGCCGCGCAGGCCATTGTCACCGCCAAAGGCGGTATGACCTCGCACGCCGCGCTCGTCGCTCGCGGTTGGGGCAAAACCTGTGTGGTCGGCTGCGGTGAGTTGGCAATCGACTTTGACGCGGGAACCATCACCGTGGGCGACACCGTGCTGCGCGAAGGCGACGTGATCACGGTCAATGGCACCCAGGGCAAGATCTACGTGGGCGAACTGCCCTTGATCATCATCGACCCGGAGAAAAACACGGTGATGGGCACTTTCCTCAGCTGGTGCGACGAAGTCCGACGGCTGGGGATCCGCACCAACGCCGACCGTCCCGAAGACGCGGCCAAGGCGCGCAGCTTTGGCGCCAAGGGCATTGGTCTGTGCCGCACGGAGCACATGTTCTTCGGCGAGGAGCGGATCCGCGCGATCCGCGAGATGATTTTCGCCGAGACCCCAGCCGAGCGAGCCAAAGCGGTGGACAAGCTGCTGCCGTTCCAAAAAGAAGACTTCCGCGGCATCTTGACCGCCATGGCCGGCTATCCGGTGACCGTCCGGCTGCTCGATCCGCCGCTTCATGAGTTTGTGTCCGGCGACGAGGAAATGATCCGCGAGCTCGCGGAACTGATGGGCAAGAGCCTGGAGGACATCCGGGCACGTCTCGCCCAGCTGCACGAGCTCAACCCCATGCTCGGCCATCGCGGCTGCCGGCTCGGCATCAGCTATCCGGAAGTCACCCGCATGCAAGCGCGCGCGATCCTCGAAGCCCTAGCCGAACTGCGACGCGAAGGCGTGGACGCGCAAGTCGAAATCATGGTGCCCTTAGTCGGCGACGTAGCCGAGCTCAAGCATCAAAAGCAGCTGATTTTGGCAGTGGCGAGTGCGGTCAAGTCAGCCTATGGGGTGAGCGATTTACCGTTCTTGATCGGCACCATGATCGAAGTCCCGCGCGCGGCTTTGACCGCGGACAAAATCGCGACCGAGGCCGAATTCTTCAGTTTTGGCACCAACGACTTGACCCAGATGGCCTGCGGCTTCAGCCGGGACGATGCCGGCTCGTTCTTGCCCGAGTACGTCGAGAAAGGGATTTACGGGGCCGATCCTTTCGAAAGCCTCGATCAGGAAGGGGTCGGTCAGTTGGTGGCGATCGCGACCGAGCGGGGACGGGCGGCACGTCCGGGGCTCAAGGTGGGGATCTGCGGCGAGCACGGGGGCGACCCCGCCTCGATCGGTTTTTTCCACCGGGTTGGACTCGACTACGTCTCCTGCAGCCCCTACCGCGTACCGGTAGCCCGCTTAGCTGCAGCGCAGGCCACGCTCGCGGGTTGACAACTACTCGTCCTTCTGCTCTTCGCTTCCGGGCGCGGCCAACCGCGCCCGGTACGCCACAAAGTTGGCGCGGTCCCAGCTCTCCCGCAACCGCTCGGCATCTTCAATCGAGCGATGCTTGTAAACCCCCGGCGGGAAGTGCGGACGCAGTGTGCGGTGAGCAAACTCCCAGGTCCTGCGGATCGCCTCGAACAGCTGCGGAGCTCCGGGCTGATGCCAGGTGTTGCCCTCCATCTCGCTCACGTCACGAAACTTGCGGACGGGCATCAGCCATTACTCCGCAAAGCCAAAGCGCTGGCGCAGGCGTTCGGCATCGCCCCAGTCCTGCGGACGCACGGTATTTTTTTTCATGGTGAAGAGGGTGTGTGGGGTCACCACCGTGACCTCCAAGCCATCGAAAATCAGGCGCTCCGAGGCGAGGTCAGCGAAGGAATAGGCCTCACCCAGACGGGTGAGGATGTCAAGATGGAAGCCGCCTTCCGGAGGGATGTACTGCACCGCAGGATAATCTCCCAAGAGGTCCTCGGCCTGGATCTCGTCGATGTGCGGGTCAGCGAAAACCGAGTGCAGGGCCTTGCGCAGCCGGTCGATGTTCTCCCGTTCGGGCGCTACGAAGACATCAAGATCTTCCGTCGTGCGGGCAAGCCCGTGCAGGTTGAGGGCCACGCCACCGAAAATCGTGTAGCGGACTCCCTCGCGCTCAAGCGCCGTCAACACCTTTCTGGTCAAGTCATAGTCCACGCGCGTACCCCGGAAATGGAGTATAGCGCGCAGCGCAGCGTCCGGGTGGTCTCAGCGCTCAGCGCCAAGACGCAAGGTGAGCTCGCCGGAAGGGCTGAGGTAGCCGCTGGCACAAGGCACTGCGGAAAGACTGCCTAGAAGGACGGCCGCGCGCTGCGTCAAAGGGGCGATGCAGGCGCTGTAGTCGCCGGGCTCCATGGCCGGCACCACGACCCTTTGCCCGTCGGCTGCAACCCCGTTGAGGCTCGCCCAGTGCAGCAAATAGCCCAGAAGTTCCTGGGCACTGCCGTGCTGGACGAGCACCTTCACGCCACCCCAGGTGTGCTGGTCGAGGCCGGCTGGCAGCTCGAACACCAGCGTCCCCATCTCGGTCGAGACGGGGACGTCGAGCGGCTCCTTCAGCGCCCGAGCTTCGAGCGCCAGCATCCGGAAGGCGAAGCCGGGCGGCGCCACGCTCAGGAAGACCCGGCTCGCGGCAGCAGGAAGGCTGACCGCGAAAGAACCGCTCGCATCGCTGTGGCGAGGCAGCAGTGGAAAGCTGGGCATGTCCAGAGGCTCTGCTTTGATCAAGGCCCCGGGAACAGCACCCGTGGCCGCCAGGACTCGCCCGCGAACTTTGATCTCGCGCCGCAGCTCCAGGCGCACTGGGGACGGCTGCCGATCTTCCTCCAACTCGACTTGAACTTGATCGGAAAAAAACACTTCCCCGCTGGCCGAGCCGTGCTCCGCGATCAAGGCATACACTCCCGGTGGGAAGCCCCACATTTCAAATGCGCCAGTGTCGCTGGCCTCGTCTTCCGTACTGGCGCCGCCCTTGGCAGAGCTAAAGACGGTGACCAGAGCGCCTGGAACCAGCATCCCCTCTTCGGTGACCACGGTGCCCTGGAGTCGCGTTGCAGGAAGTTCGATCGACAACTCGGCAAAAGCTTGCCCCGGCTTTTCTTCGACCACCACTTCGAGCCGTTCGCGCCGAACCCGCGGTTCCGCCGCGCTGATCTCCACCAGCCAGGTGCCAGCCTTGGGAAGAAGGCCGCGAAAAGTGCCCAGCGCGTCGCTTGCGAAGGACACCGATTCATACCCTGGAGCGCCGCCGAAGGAGAGCTCGGCGAGCAGCGGCTGGTCGCCCAAAAGCAGCCGGCCGCGCACTTCGATCGTCGGCAGTTCGAGCAGCAGCGGTGACGGATCCGCACCGCTTTCGAGGGTGATCACCTCGCCCAACCAGACCGCTCCGGCATCGTCCAGGATGCGCAGGAAATACTTGCCAGGAGCCCACCCCGCCTCGACCCACGAGCCATCCAACGCGGCGTGGCTCGTGCGCGTTGGGGCGAGGGGCGCCGAGCCGCGGTCTACTTGACTCCACTCCACTTTCCACGGCACACCTTGAGGCGTCACCGGGGGGTCGATGTAAATCTGCAATTTGAGTGGCGGAGCCAGCGTCAAGGGCGGATTGGCGACCATGGTCAACTGGTTGGGGAGCACGCGAACGCTGGCGCGAGCCGGGGCCAGAGGAGCTTTCGTGGCCTCGAGGAGGTACGCACCGGGGGGAACGCCCGCCAGATGAAAAAAGCCGCGATCGTTGGCCATGACCTCGAGCGTCACCGCAGTCCAACGCTCCGCCTGCTTTGGTTCAAGGGCGCTGCCAGCCGACCGCGGAGAGAGCTGCAAGCGAGTGCCCTCAACTTTGACCGCAGGATCCTCCGACACCACCCATCCGGCCACCTCCGCACCGCGCTTGAACGCGAGCAACCCCGCCTGCCGGGTTTCTTTGGCTGCCAGTTCGAGGCCCCAAAAATAATGGTTGATGAAGCCCTCAGCTTCCAGCCGGACGTCGAGTGCGGCACCCGCGGGAAGCTTGCAAGTCCAAGCGTCCCCCGAGATCTTGCAAGGCGCCTCGCCGGTGAGGTCGGCGGCGGGGGCAGAGGGGGGTTGCGGCGCACCTTGAAAGCGCGCCAGCAGGTGGACTGGCGGCCCTTCCGCAGGGTCAGCCACCTGCCACCGGCCAGCCAGGTGGGCCACCGGCCACAGGCGCAACGTCCCCTCCTGGGGCTGCTCGCCGAGGGTGATCGTCCAAGCCCGCGCCCAAAAGTCACCGTGCTCCACGGCTAACCGCCAGGTGCCGGGCTCAAGCTCCAGGTCGACCTCGCCGGGAACGTCGACCTGCCAGGATTTCTTGTTCGTCTCTGAGGCAGTCGAAGCCTGGTGGGCGGTCAGCGTCATGACCACAGGTGTCTGGGCTGGCGCCGGGTTTGCCAGGCGCAAGCTGAGCGCCACCGGCGTTGAAAGCGACGGCTCAGCGAGTCCTGTGAGCAAGAGCAAGGGCAGCAGCGATCGCCCGACTGTGCCAGAAAGACGGGGACCCGAGCGTTTGAAGGAGCGGATCATGGCCGGGGTGCCGATCCGGAATCACTGGCCTGGTGGTTGCTCTGCACGGGCTGCGTCAGCGTCGACTCTGTAGCTAGGGTTGGGTTTTTGTCAATACCAGCCGGAATATCCGGGCAAAACGGTTTCTTGTCGCAGCTCGGCCCGATGTAATCGCAGGAACCGCCACCCGCAATGCAGCTTCCGTGATTGTTGTCACTGCAGGCACAATAAGCAGACAGCTTGACCCTGCGGCAATCGTAGCCGGAAAGATCCGGGACCCATGCACAGTCAAGGCAACCGGTCGCGCTGGAACAGGCCGCATCGAGGTCTGAAGTTCCAAGCGTCCCAACAAGAAGAGTGAGTGCCAACCAGAACCATAGAGTTCTGTGCTTCTTTGCCAACATGAGCGAGCCTCCTTTCGCGAACTTTCAGGGGGAAACATCTCTCTATAATAGAGAAATTCTACAGACTTTCCCACTCGTATTTGAACCTGTTCTTCCACTTTGCTGGAATTCTACCGAAACAGACTTTCTGTTAAGCGAATTTCATGCCATGTGTTCGGCGGTCGCCTTGAGCTACAGAGATTCGGCATAACTGTCTGATATTGTGGCACTTGTGGCGCTAAGAGGAGCCCACACTCCAATGTGGGCGGAAGCACTGCAGTCTCAATTCTGAAAATGTCGCATGACGGAATGGTCTTAAAACTACAAAATAATATCAGATAATTAGTAAATTATGATAACACAAGCACGGTTTCGTTATCAATATTAAGAAGATTCCGTTTTCAAATTTGAGAATTGGTGCTCATGACTGAGCCTTTGACCTCCGCCCTAGCGTTAAGGCTCATCCTGGACTTCCTCCTCGCCAGGGTGGGCGGAGTCGATGGCTCGGCTGTGAGATCTAGACTGTGGGCCACTTCGCTCTGAGCCGGCCCGCCATTCAAAGACACCACCACCCGCCCATCCTTAACCCGATTTCCGTTCCTTTTCCCAACGCATTAGGGCAGGGGCAAAGCCGCTGTGAAAGATCAGGGCTG
>CAZCOV010000316.1:0-7465 GCA_964499975.1 uncultured Thermoanaerobaculia bacterium | reverse complement strand
ACCGAGACCATCAGCCTCGAAGTCCAGCTCGACGTCATCGATCAGCTCAATGCGGGGGATGCCAACGCCACGACCTATGGGGTTTATCCCATCGTGCGTGCGCTCGAACTCCTGGCTTACCCGAGCAGCACCCAGGTCGAGCAATATCAGGCGACCTTGGCGAGTGGGGGAGTGGCGATCCTGCCGATCGTGGCCCCGCGGCTGATTTTCGTTTGGGGTCCGCACCGGGTCGTGCCGGTAAGGCTCAAGTCCGTGACCGTGACCGAAGAACTCTTTGACAACCGGCTCAACCCGATCCGGGTCAACGTCGCGCTTGAAATGCACGTCTTGACTTACTCCGACCTGTTCCCCGACAACCCCGACTACAGCTTGTTTCTGGCTTATCAGAAGAGCATGGAGCAGATGGCCAAGTTGGCCCAGACCAGTTCGCTCGACGGTGGATCAGGGCGGGCTTGAGTTGCCCGCGCGAGGTTTTCGTTGTTCGACTACACCAGCCGTTACGCGTCTCTGCCCACGCGGGTTTATCAGGCCCCGGATGGCCGTGAAATCGCCTACAAAGCGCGGCGGCTGGTGCCGCCGGCGGAATCCCTCCCGCTGTTCGTCCTGGTCACGGTCGAGCAAAGCGATCGGCTGGACCTGGTGGCAGCCCGGACGCTGGGGCAGCCCGAGCTTTTTTGGCAGATCTGCGATGCCAACGAGGCCATGAACCCCTTCGACTTGACCGCCCAGCCCGGACGCAAACTGCGGGTGGGGCTGCCCCAATCGTGAGCGGGTGAGCGACCTCGCCTTCAGCGTGGTCATCCCCACGCACAATCGCAAAACCACCCTGGCGCGGGTCCTGGCGGCTTACGCCGAGCAGCAACCCGCGGACTTACCTTTTGAGTTGATCGTGGTCGACGACGGCTCGACCGACGGCAGCGCTGAACTGCTCGCCAACTGGCGAGCACGGCGCTTCCGGCTGCGTTTTGCGGTGCAACCCAACCGCGGTCCGGCAGCGGCAAGAAACCACGCGCTCACGCTCGCCCAGGGACGCTTCGTCCTGTTCACCGGCGACGACATCGAGCCAGCTCCCACGTTGCTCGCCGAGCACTGGCGCGCGCACCAGCAGCGCAGCGACCCCGCGACCGCGATCGTCGGGCTGACCTGCTGGCCGCTCCAGGCTCCCACGACCGCCACCATGCGCCACATCGACGGCCCGGGTGCCCAGCAGTTCAGCTACGCCTTTTTTGTCGACGGCGCAGAGTACGACTTTCGCCACTTCTACACCTCCAACGTTTCGCTCCAGCGGGAATTTCTCGAGCGTGAGCCTGCGGCTTTCAGCACCGATTTTCCGGCTGCGGCTTTCGAAGATGCCGAGTTCTCTTACCGATTGGCCCATCATGGGATGCGCATTTTTTACCATCAGGCAGCCGTCGGCTTTCACCACCATCCCTATGACGCACGCAGTTTCTTCCGCCGCCAGGAGCGCTGTGGGGAGATGGCCGCGATCTTTTACCGTAAGGTGCCCCAGGTCCGAAAATTCCTCGACCTCGACGCGCTCGAGCGGCTGGCTCTGGAGCAGGTTTTGCGTCCAGCTTCTGACCAGCCAATGGGCGACCTGCCGAAGTCCGCCGAGGAGCGCTTGCTCCGCCTCGCCAGCTTCTTCGATCCGCTGCCCTTTGCGGTCGACGAACTGCTGCAGCCGCTTTTCCGCCTGGGCTATCTCAAGGGCTTGGCGCGCGCTTTTTATCCACCAAATTTGGCTGCGCGCACTTACCGCGCGGCCTGCTTAGAACTCGCCCTGCCCGCGGTAAAGCGCTTCCAGCAGCGCGTCTGCGAGCAGCACCTCCCCTATCCCCATGCTGACTTGCTGGCCTTGCTCGCCCAGACCCATCCTGGTGAGGCAGAGTCGGGCTGGTAATAAGGCAATGGCTAAAGGCAATGGCTGGCAATAAAGGCAACTCAAGAAGTTCTGGACTAGCTTCCCACCAGGTGCCTGCGCTAGAGTGATCCTGACCAAGGGAGAAACCACCATGGAATTTGGAGCAAACCAGGAAGAGAGCAAGAGGATTGCTCGCCGTTTTCGCGAAGATCTTTGGAAATCGGGTAACTTGAGCCTGGCTGACGAAATCATCGACCCCGACTGCTTGGTCCACGCGCGGATTCCCGCAGCCATCGACTTTGCGACCGGACCCGAGGCCATGAAGCATTTGTTGTTCTTCTACCAACTCACCTTCAGCGAGATCGCCATGCACGTCGAGGATGTGATCGCGGAAGGCGATTTGGTGTCCGTGCGGTGGAGCGGCAGCGGGCGACACACCGGCGAGCTGTTCGGGGTGATCCCAACCCAGCGGGAGATCAAGACCAGCGGCATTGACATGTTACGGATTCGTGACGGGAAAATTGTCGAGGGTTGGGTCAATTGGGACGCCATTGGCATGCTCGAGCAGATCCTCGGCCCGACCGGCACCGAAACCGAAGGCCAGCCCGGCACGGGTGCGGACTTTCTCAGCTTGATCGCCCGGCTGCAAGCTAACGGCTAACAGCAAAGCGATTCACCAACGGCGACGCTTCACGGCGCAATCTGCACCGAGTGACTCACCGGCGGCAAGCATCGCTCATGGTCACATGCCTGGTACGCCAGGACGATTTCCGCGATTGCGTCCGCTAGGCGCAACTCGGCAGAGAGCGTCTGCTCCCCACTCCAGACCGCGAGCGGTTGGTCGTTCCAGCCCGCCTGCAGACGTTCGGGGGGTGGGTAGCGGATGGCGCGCAGCTCGCCCCGCACCGCGTTGAGCGTGGTAGGCAGCAAAAACGCAGTGGACGTTTTATCGGCGTTGACGTGCCAACCAGGAGCGATGAGCAGCCGGACCACGAGCGGCCGCCAGCGGTCTTGGGGTTTGCCGCCGAGCTGCGCCGTGACTTTGACCACCGCGCGGGCTTCCTCGCTCAGGGCGGTCAAAGCGGTTGCCCCCGCGGAAGTTGCTGCGGCTTTGCCCTCGCCGTCCAGGTGAGCTGCTCCCCGGTGCGCGTGGTAGCGCCAGACGGCTAGCGCGAGCGAACGATACGCCTGGGGTCGCTGGCGGAAAGGTTGGGCAAAGACTTTGAGCGTGGCTGCGGCTTCTTCCCGCCAGCGCGACTCACCGGTTTTCTCGGCCAACGTCAGCAAGTTCAAGACAGCGATCGCATTGGCAGCGGGCAGGGCATCGTCATGGCAGTCCCGCGCCCGAACCAGTAAGTCTGCGGCTGGAGGTGCCGCAAAGAACCCGCCTTGGGGATCGCGCAAGCGCTGGATTTGCTCAGCAGTCAAGGCCGTGGCTGCGTCCAGCCATTGCGGGCTTCCGGTTGCGCTGTGCAAAGCGAGGAGACCGCGGACGAAATAGACGTAGTCGGCGAGGTAGGCGGGGATCTTGGCCTGGCCCGCGCGCCAGACGTGGAGCAGGGGCCCAGGGGAGGGCCGCAACTCGCGCAGGACAAAGCGTGCCGCGCGCGCCGCCTGCTCGACCAGGGCAGGTTCACCGCGCAGGTGGCCAGCAATGGCCAAGCCCGCGATTGCCAGCCCATTCCAGTCGGTCAGCACCTTGTCGTCCGTGGCGGGACGCGGTCGCTCTGCGCGACGGGCCAAGAGCCGCTGGCGCAGTTGCTGCCAGCGCTGGGTGAAGTTGGCTGGCCCCAGGGCAGAGCTAGCGGCCAAGGTCTCTAGGCGTTCCGGCAAATGCAGGACGTACTCCTTGCCCTCGAAATTGGGCGTGCCGCCAAAGCCCAAGGTGGGGGCGAGAAACGCGCGCTCGTCCGCGCTCAACACGGCTTCGAGCTCGCTGCGCGACCAGACGTAGAAAGCGCCCTCGCGCTCCTCGCTCGCGGCATCGATCGCAGACCCCAACCCGCCGCCATCCCCGCTCAGCTCCCGCGCCAGGAAAGCAGCGGTTTCGGCCACGATGCGCGCGGCTTGCGGATCCTGGGTGCGCGCTTGCCAGCGGGCGTAGAGCTCGAGCAAGAGGCCGTTGTCGTACAGCATTTTTTCGAAATGCGGGACGCGCCATTCGCGATCGACGGTGTAGCGGTGAAAACCCCCGCCGAGCTGGTCGTAAAGCCCGCCGCGGGCCATGGCGTCCAAGGTTTTGCCCAACATCTCAGCCGCCCGAGGTTGCTGGTCGGCGAGTTCTGCGAGGAGCAGCAGATCCGGCGCGGAAGGAAACTTGGGCCCCGTCCCAAACCCGCCCCAGGTCGGATCAAAACGCTCCTTGAGCGCGGTCAGGGTCGATTCGACCCAAGTTACTTCGGGGATGTCGCCCCCGGCCGTCGACTCGGCGTTGAGCACCCCGCGCAGGACCCGCGCGACTTCTTCGGCCTGCGCTTCGACTTCGCTCCGGCGCTCTTTGAAGGCCCGGGAGAGGGTTTGAATCACGGTCATGAAGCCCGACATCCCTGGGCGATCTTCGGGCGGGAAATAGGTACCGGCAAAAAACGGCTCGAGCTCAGGGGTCAAGAAAACCGAAGCCGGCCAGCCACTCCGGCCGGCGATCACTTGGGTGGCGGTCAAGTAAATGGCGTCGAGGTCGGGGCGCTCTTCGCGATCGACCTTGATGTTGATGAAGTGCGTGTTGAGCCAGTTAGCGATTGCGGGAGCGGAAAAACTCTCACGCTCCATCACGTGACACCAGTAGCAAGTCGAGTAACCGATCGAAAGAAAGATCGGCTTGTCCTCGTTTCGGGCCCGCGTCAAGGCAGCTTCACCCCACGGGTACCAGTCGACCGGATTGTCTTGATGGAGTAAGAGGTAGGGGCTGCTTTCGCCCGCCAGGCGATTGTGCGGGGTGTCGGCGGCGAGAGGATCTGGCACACCGAGCACGGCTGCGGCAAGCACGGCTGCGGCAAGCACGGCTGCGGCAAGCACGGCTGCGGCAAGCACCAACTGCGGCGCGAGCTTGCGCCAATTCGAAGACTCAACCGCGCTGATCATCCGCTTCACCCGAGGGTTGCTGGCTCGCCCACCGCGGACGCGCCTGCAACCTTGGGGTCACTCTATCAAGCGGGCTCGCTCAAGCGGCAGTGGCCATGGCGTGCTCACCCATCAGCGACGACCGAGCCGACATCCGGATAGGGTGTTGCGGATGGGTTACGATTGACGTCCCATGCTGAGGAGAGACGCTATGCTGATTCGTACTAGGATTTTGTGGATCGCTGTTTGGTTCGCCCCGTTTCTGCTTGCCAGCACGCTCGCTGCAACCGCTCCTACGGCCGACCCCGGTCAAGCTTTGCGCGACGCAGCTGCTGCGGGTGACCTCGAAGCCGTCCGCCAGCTGTTGGTCGCCGGGGTCGACCCCAACGCGGCCAACGAGTATGGCGCCACCGCCCTGACTCGGGCCACGGATCAGGGTCATCTCGAAGTGGTTCGGCTATTGATCGAAAGCGGTGCCAAGAGCGAGGTCGTCGACCGTTTCTACCAGATCGCGCCCGTGGATTGGGCCCTCTACAAGCAGCACGGCGCGATCCTCTCCTACATGCTGGCGCGCGGTGTGAGTGCGGCCACTGCAGAACGGCTGCTACAAGCGGCAGTGGCGGAACGCCAGGCTGAAATGTTGAAGCTGCTGCTGGCCGGGCACCCGTTTGCGGTGCAAAGCCTGAGCGCTGCGCTGCTCAGCCTCGAAGGCGACACCCAACCGCAGAGTCAAGAGATCCGCAACTTGCTCACGGCCAAAGGAGCGCAACTCGAACCCCCCAGCGCTTTTGTTTTGCCTCCAGAACAACTGCAGGCGATCGTCGGCACGTATGCCCTGCCGGAGGGTGGACTCCAAATCGAGCTTTCCCTCGTCACGGGGCAGCTGCAAGCCAAGCTGTCAGGCGAGCCTCCGGTATTTCTCGAAGCCGTGGACGAAAACACCCTGCGCCCGCGTTCGCGCGCCTTCGCCTTGAGCCTAAAGCGGGCGGATCTACAGGTCGTGGGCCTGCGTTTGAGCCAACCCCAAATGGAGCGACAGCTGGATTTCCAGCGGGTCGCAGCTGCAGCGAAGCCAACGCCGCCAACGCCGAGCGCGGGCGTGAACGCTCCGCCTGCGGTCCCGCCCGCCAGCGCCGCGCCACCTGCGGCAACCTTGCCGCCGACCAAGACCAGCTCCAACTGGTCGGCGTTTCGCGGTGCCAATGCAGCGGGAATTGCCGAAGGCTACGTGGTCCCTACCACCTGGGATGCCACCGACACCCAGCAACTGCGTTGGAAAACCCCCATCCCGGGCCGTGCGCACGCCAGCCCGATCGTCTGGGGGGACCGCATTTTCGTGGTCACCGCCGTCAGCGAAGAGACCAGCAAGCCGTTCCGGCACGGGCTTTACGGCGATGTCGACAGCGTCAAGAGCATGGCCGAGTTCAGCTGGCAGCTGCTCGCGCTCAACAAACACAACGGTGACATCGTGTGGCAGCGGGTCCTCCATCAGGGCGTGCCGCGCTCGGGGTACCACATCAAAGCTACCCAGGCCAACTCCACGCCCGCGACCGATGGCCGGCATTTGGTCATTTCTTTGGGCTCGGAAGGCCTGTTCTGCTACGACCTCGACGGCAATCTGCAATGGAAGCTCGACCTCGGTCGCAGCGACGTGGGCTGGTTTTATTCTCCGGATTATCCCTGGGGGTACAGCAGTTCGCCGCTGTTGTTCGAGGATCGGGTGATCCTGCAAGTCGACCGCCACCAAGACCCCTTCATCGCGGCCTTCGCCCTGGCTGACGGACGCGAGCTGTGGCGCACAGCGCGGGACAATCATCCGTCCTGGGGGACGCCGACGTTGCTCGCCAGCGGGGAGGGCTTGGAGGTGGTCACCAACGGCACCAAAAAAATTCGGGGTTATGATCCGCGCACCGGGGCGGAATTGTGGAGTCTTGGGCCCAATTCTGAGGTCACGGTAGGGACTCCTGTCGTGGGCCATGGGCTGGTTTTCGTCACCGGGGGTTATCCGCCAGTGCAACCGATCTATGCCATCCGTCCGGGCGGACGCGGTGACCTCACGCTGCCCGAGGGGCAGAAGTCCAGCCCGCAGATCGCTTGGAGCCACACCCAGGGCGGTACCTACATCCCCACCCCTATCGTTTATGGCGACTACCTCTACACCCTGGCCAACAGCGGTGTTTTGTCTTGCTATCAGGTAAAAACGGGCGAACGCATCTACCGTGAGCGGGTGGGCGGCACGGTGGCGACCCCATTCACCGCCTCACCGCTCGCTGCGGACGGCAAGCTCTATTTGACCAGCGAGGACGGCGACGTCTACGTGGTCAAAGCCGGACCCCAGTTCGAGCTCCTCGCCAAGAACCCGCTGGGCGAAGTGGTGATGGCCACGCCGGCTGTGTCCGAGGGTACGCTTTATTTCCGCACCCTCTCCCATTTGCTGGCCATCGGCGAAAAAGCTGACGCAGCGGCGTTGGGCGCAGCACCCAGGCAGCAGCGCGACGACGGCAGGCGCTCGCGTCGCCGCCGATCCGGGCGTCACCGCGGACT
>CAZCOV010000315.1:0-7466 GCA_964499975.1 uncultured Thermoanaerobaculia bacterium | reverse complement strand
TCTACAAGCTTTCCAGCGCCTGGACCCAAGGTCAAGACCCGGCCGAGCTGTGGAGTCCCACGACAGAAACCGAACTGTGCAATGTCAAGTGTCAGAATGTTGACCATCCGGACGGTACGGCCGAACCAATCCGCTGTCCCCAGATCGGGTTGTCTGCGCCGCTGCCTGCTTGGTAGGGATTACCTCGATCCAAGAGTCCCGTAATTTGCGGACCACGTCCGTCCAATCAAATGTAGCGGCATGTGTCGCCCCGGCAACCTTCACCGGCCTCGTAGGATGAAGCGTCTAACTCCCCGAACGTCATCAGGGAAACCGCCTGATTGGAGTCATGTCATGGCAACTGAAACTCATGTAGGCAGCGACGTACTTGTAACCCTCACCGATTTGCCCAAACAACTCAAAATTTCAGGGAAAGCAACTGAAGCAGGCGTTGAAGGGCTATCGCCTGCCGCCTTTACAACGGCTTTTATCTGGCGCGCCAACGGGGTTCACCCCAGGGTGAATTTCGTTCTGCCAGGCGTCAACGCTAACTCAAGAGTATTCCTCAACATCAGCGAGTACGCCAGTAATCCTCAAGAAAGGTTTATTGGCAATGCGCGGATGGCAATTTATAACATCGCTCCCTACAACGGTGGCTTCTTTGCCTGGGTTGAGATCGCTTGGGGTAGCCTTCTGAATATCCGGTTCGACGTGTTTGTCGACCCGTAAAACTGTGGCGACCAGCGCGCCGCAGCCAGTTGCGCTTCTGGCTGCGGCGCCCTATCCTGAAAGGCGAGCTGCGACTCCCCCGCTCTCATCCTTCCTGCTTCCACCGCGGAATTCCCAGCGCCCCCGCCTCTTGGCACCATCGCCAGCTCAACCTCCGCCCGGCTCCCTGCTTCACTGCGCTCCGCCGCCGTCAATGCGGGCCTGCAACAACTCGTGGATTTCGCGGACCGCTGCAGCAGTCTCCACCCGACGTCGATTTTTCTCAGGAACCTTGTTCAACAATTCACTGATCAAGCGCAAGTTTTCCACGATCGAACCGATTTCGCGTTGCGAAGCCCCACGGCGCCAGGCTTTGAAGTAACCATCGAGGATTTTGGGCTGAGCGGCTTTGAGGTCCGAACGGACCAAATGCCCTACCAGGTCGCTTTCGGTGGCGATGATCATGTGCCAAAAGGATGGCTCCTGACGGTCGCGCCGCTCGGCAAACTCGCGCGTGGTCGCAAGGAGGTGGACGAACTCTGCGGGCTGGTCTTGCCCCGACAGGAACAAGCAGAGCAGCCAGTTGTGCAGCGGATAGGCGTAGACCTCACCACCGTGGAGTTGCTGGTGCTGTTCATACGCCTGTTGGTAGCAAGCAGCTGCGGTTTTCAGCTCCGCCCGCGGTTTGTCAGACACCAGGGCGAGTCGCTTATACGCAGCACCGAGCAAACACCGCCGTTCGACCGTCGCACCACCGAGGTCGTTCAGCAGAGTGAGTCGTTTGATTGCCTGTTGGAGAAGCTCGGCAGGATCTTCGCGGTTCCCTTCGACCACGCCGCGGTGATGGAGCATGGCCCAATGCATCTCGACGCTCGCCAGTTGCTCGACGTCGATGATCGCAGGAGAATTCCGCGGCGCTCCTAGGGCCTGGCGGTAGGCCGCCACCGCCGGACCGTAGTTGCCCAGCTCGGCATGGGCTCGACCAAAACCAGCGAGCAAGGGGGCATCGTCTTGCCAAGCCGGGGGCAGCTCGGCTTGCAGGCGTTCGACCTGGCGTATTAACCCCAAGTTGCGCTCACCTTCTGCGGTCTTGGCCTGGCTCGCGAGGTTTTCCAGCTCAGCTTGCAGCTCGGACAACGCCACGAAAGGAAAAACAGCGGATCTGCCTTGGCTGCTCCGGCGTCCCGTCGCAGCCACCAGCACCCAGGCGGGGTCGCCATAGCACTGGTAGGCACCCCAAGTGTTGTAGCGGGGAAAGTCTGCGTGGGTTTTTGTCCGGGCTTGATGCACGGCCGCACCAAACGGGTCGCCAGCGAGCAGCGCGCTGTAAAACGTCTCGGCAAAGGTCAACGCTGCCCCGTCATGCACGGCCCAGCCTGCAGCCACCACGGCCCGCACCCCCAAGCGGATGAACTGCGCGGCCAGATTGGCGGCCAGCTTGTGACGGCTGGCAAAGGCGTCTTGAAGGTTGTCGATCCGACCCAGGTGACAGCAATTGAGAAAGACCAGTTCGGGAACTTGCCGCATCTGCTCGATGTCGGCAGGTTGCAGGTACATGCCCTCGCCCAAGACCAAACCAGAGACCTTTTGGCCCGGATAGCGTGGGTCTTGGTAACGGTAGACGCCATGTCCGGCCAAGTGGAGGATGCGGTAACCGTGCGGCAAGAGTTGCGTCAAAACTTCGTCGGACTGCGGGCGAATCAAGGGGGTGGTGCGAAAACCCCCTTGGCTCAGCCGCTCGGCAATCCTCTGGGCTTCGGCTTGCGCGCCCTTGAGCTCGGGCCACGGTGCTGGGCAGCAGGTGTCGCCGAGCACAAAGGCCACGTCTTCCCCGGCGCTGATCGCCTGCTGACGATAGGTCTCGGTCTGTAACTGGCGGATCAGACCCGCGCGGAGCGCCACCGCGTCTTCCCTGCTGGCGAAGGGATCGACCAGCAACTCCCAGGGGTATTTGGCGGTGGACTCGTCGAGCACCAAGACGAGGTCGCGGCGGTCAGGAGCGTATTTTTTGATCTCGTTGGGCACCAGTAACTCGAACAGCGTCCCCAAGAGTTGCACTTCTGGCTCTGGGCGACGGATCGCGCGCTCGAGCAACTGGTCGACCAAAACGTGGTTGACCGGATGCGGAAGCCGCTCGGAGCGCGCGCGATCGCTCAAATAGTTGAATTCGAGCCGGCCGGACTTCGTGCGGGTGATTTGCAGACGGCGCCACCAGCCCTGCTCTTCCTCGAAGCTGACCCGGCGGCGGTTTCCGGGCAGCGTTTGCAGTCGCCGTTCTTTGAGCTCGAAAGCCGGCTGACCACCTTCTGCTGTCAGCCGACTATCTGCTGCGAGGTGCCCCAGCGTGCGCAAAGCGCTGATCGCGCGATCCTGATAGAGCTCGATCAGTTCGACCTGGGCAATGCGCAGACCAGCACCTTGCGGCAGATCCGCGAGCAACCGATTGGCGTTGATCACCCCTTCAATGAACGCGCGCAGACAGTCGGCGAGGTGGAGGCCGGCTTCGCCGGAACCGATCAAGAGCGCGCTCAGACCCAAGGCTTCAGGGCTTGATCCTGCACTGCGCGCGGTATTCTCGGCCTGGGCCAGGGCATAGCGCAGCGCCCCATGGGCGATGGTGTCGATCAGCTTTCCCGGGGTCAAGTCGCCGACCTTGCCCAACCCGACGACGATGGCCCCGCCCGGCTTTTGCTCGGCTGCAAGTACCACTTCTGCGGTCCTGATCGGGCCGGGGTAGATCCCCAGCCGGTGCCGCTGCGACAGCCGGCCGTCCAAGCGGCGGTCGAGCGCGGCTTCAGCGCTGACGATGACATCGTCTTCGTAGTGACCGACCATCACCGGGTAGCGCGCAAACGCGAGGTTGCCATGGGCCACGGTCAGTTCGATCGGCAGCTGACTCGTGCTCGCCAGTTGCGGTTCATAGCCGAGCGCTGCTGCCGCGAAGGTCTCCGCATCGGGGAAGAGCTCGACCGTGTCCGCGGGCAGGGCGACCGTGACCGCAGCGCCGCGCGTAACAACCGCTGGCGGCTTTTGCGGAAGCCGATCGGTGTGGCCGTGTTGCAGCAATTCTTGCAACGCGAGGAAAGCCGGGGGATGGGCGGTGAGCTTGCCGTGTTCGGCCGGCAGGTACCAGGTCGGGATTCCGGGCAAGAGCCCAGTGCGCCAGGGCACGCGTCCGTCACCCTCAGCCGTCGTGAGAAACTCCAGCTTCTGCTGACCTTTTTCTGTCCGGATGGCGAGGTCCACCGGGGTCGCTTTGGCTTGACCTGCCACATAGAGCACGCGGCGAGGATCGAGAGCCTGCGCCGCAACCTGCTGGTTGAGCTTGTCGTGAAGCGCGCGGGCGGCCGTCAAGTCGGCATCTTGGGGGGCTGTCCAGGACCCCGGTTCGACCGCTGCGAGCTGGTGCCAGCCGCCGCTCGTCAGGAGATCAATTTGCCCGTCTTGCGGCAGCAATTCGATCAGGCCGGGGAAACGCGCGACGATCGCCAGCACCTCAGGCAGCGGATGTTGAAAGTCGAGGAATGCGAGCTGCCGCACCACTTTCTCGTGCCCCAAGAGGACGCGCGGAATGACGTAGGAGCCGCGGTTGGGGGTACCCAGCTGGATCAGCCGCCCGCCTTCGCGCTCGCAGATCTTTTTCCAGAGATGCGGGTAGTCGGCGATCCACACCCGGGCCAAGAGTCCGCCCAAGGAATGGGCGAGCAAACGGATCGGGTGCTGCGTTTCCGCGAGTTTGCGTTCGATGGCATCGGCCAGGAATTTTGCCGCCAAGCTGAGGGGCAGCCGCCAGTCAAAGGGAAAGGGGATCACCTCATGGCTGCGGCTCAGGAATTCGCTGAGCTCGCCATAGGTCCGCTCGATGACGGCATCCGCGCGGACTACCGCTTGCACGTCCAGTTGGGCCAGCTTGCCTTTGGCCAGGTCGGAGAGGTCCATCCAGATCCGTTCCCCCCCCACGCTGAGGTGGCTGCCCATGATGCCCGGCAGGAGAAAGACCACGGGCAAGGTGTTGGCAGGTGCGGGAGCGCTGCGCTGGGCTGGTGGCTCTAACCCTAGCCCGGTGGCGGTCAACGGGTTGAACCCGGCAGCATCCGCATCGCTGCGCAGCAGTCCCTTGACCACTTGGCTGGCGGTACGGTCGTTCTTGAAGTAGCTGAAGTGGTCGACTTTGGGCCCCTGGTCGAAAACGTAGCGCGCGTCTCGGCGCGAAGTCCCGCCGTACATGGCCAAGGTGTCGACCACCAGGTCGTGGTCCTGCAAAAACAGCAAGTCCGTGGCCAGGGTTTTGAGCCGTCCCAGAATACCGCCGCCTTCGAGGTCGCCGGCGATCACCGAAAGGTCGGCCTCGGCCGTGACCCCGGGCCGGTTGAGCAAGCGCACCAGCGGCGAGCTGGGCATCTGGGCGGCGAGTCCGGGCATGGTCTCGGGCCGGGTGCGCTCCTTGGCGACCGCGAGCAGCAATGTCTTGACGAACCGATACGTCTGGCTGGATGCCAAACCAGTGCTCCAGCCGATCAAATTGAGCAGGATCGACAAGTAGCGGTCGAGCCGTCCGGAAGCCAGGGAGGTGCCCCGAGCTGGGCAGGCGACGCGGACGAAGCGCTCAACGCGCGGGCGTTTCTGGCGCAGGACGTCGTTCAAGTCGCGCAAGGCAGAAAGCTCCGCGGCAAACGCCGGGTCTTGTGCGAAGAGTCCCATTTCGAGCGAGTCCATGGGATCGCGTCCAGCGATTTGGCCCCGACACAACAGTTCGCCGATCAAGCCGCCGCGCGAGTGCGACACCAGGTGCAAGCGCGCACCGGTCGGCAGTCGCTGGGCCAGATCGAGCGCATTGCGGATCGGGCTCTCGCTGGCGGAACGGTGCTGGAGCGCGAGGATGCGACCGGGATAGGCCCGCATGAGCTCGCCAAAACGGGCGGGTGAGAGCCCGCCGAAGCTGCCTTGGGTGGTCGAGAAAGTGCCGTGCAAGAAGATCAGCAGCGGTTGGTCGCTCGGCAGTCCAGCGAGGTCTTGGGCGGCTTGGATCTGCCCCTCGAGTTGCTCCAAGCTTTTCCAGAAATACAGCCCTGGCTCAGGGTCCAGCTGGTTTTCGAGCAACCGGGCGATCCCGAGCGCAGACTGCTGGGCGAGGTCCACACCGACCAGCTTGAGGGTCTTGAGCGCCAACGAAGCAAAGCCGCGGGTGGGGGCGCCGATCGCCAACGCTGGGGGGACGATCAGCGTGCCGTCAGGCGCTGCCGGGCCCCGCGTTGGCGCTGCCGCCAGGTCGGCTTGCAGTTGCGCGACCGAGGTCAAAAGCCGGATGCCGTCTTCGAGCTCGATCTCGACGACATCATCCTCGCGCGCATCCAGGGTCACT
Organism: uncultured Thermoanaerobaculia bacterium; assembly: GCA_964499975.1. Lineage (GTDB taxonomy): Bacteria > Acidobacteriota > Thermoanaerobaculia > Multivoradales > J023 > CAZCOV01. The sequence continues at coordinate 1,417 of CAZCOV010000315.1, read as the reverse complement.
TGATCGCCGGCACCCCGCGCCAGCTCGACGCGCACCGCGCCGCGCGGCGTCACCTGGACGCAGTCCGCCACCCCCGCGCTCGACTGCGCCAGCAAGTCGTCTTCACGTCCTTGAATCTGCAGCTTGATCATGACTCCCTCCGCAAGAGCTGGCTTCAGGCGTTGACCAAGTCGGCGTTGACCAGGTCATGGGTTGTCCCCGCACCGCAAGTTGTTCTCCAGAATCCGCCGGGAAGTGACCGGCTGCATGACTTCTGGGGTCGCAGCCAGAATTCTAGTCCACTTCACTGCGCCGGGAGCCAGGAATATCATGCTCCGATGCTCCGACGAACAGCCCAGCTGCCAGCCAGCGACCCCGACCGCGACGACCGCGACGAGCACAACGAGCGAACGACGAGCACGACGAGCACGGACGCCTTGGGCGGGTTTCCCGTTTTAACCTATAATCGGGCGATGCGACACCACGTGAATGGCCTGCTCGCCGGACTGCTCCTGGCCAGCCCGATTTTGGCCCAGCCGCCCCCCAGCCACCAGCGCGGCCTCACTGCCGACACCGCTTACCAGGTCGGCGAAATCGACTCGATCAACCTCGCGAACGGCAACCTCGTCCTCCACCTCCCCCTCGGTTTGACCTACCCGGTCGGACCTGACCTCAGCTACGGGCTCACCCTCTTTTACAACGCCAACGGCTGGGATTTCGACGAGCGCACCTGCGTCTTCGACGGCCAGGTCTACCACTATGCCGTGCCCGTCCCCGACCCGCGGACCAACGCCGGGTTCGGCTGGTCCCTGCACTTGGGTAAGCTGTTCGCGCCCCACCAAGAGCCCGAAAACGCGGACAACCCCAAGTGGTCCCTGCTCAGCCCCGACGGCAGCCGGCACGACTTCCGCCAAGAGCTCCACCCCGGTCACCCAAGCCCGCTGCAAGCGAACACCTTGTTCACGGACGACGCGACCTACCTGCGGATGAAGTACTCGGCGAGCGCATCTCCCGACTGCGAGGGCTCCCAGCCCGCGGGAGCGACGGGGGAATGCCGGGTGGTGGAGTTCCCGAACGGTCACGTCCACGAATTCCGCAACTTCGGGACGACCGTCGCGCCGAAGTGGCAAGGCGCGCGAATGCGGGACCGCCACGGCAACTACGTGAGCGTCGAGTACCCGAGTGCCAACACCTGGCACCTGCGCGACCAGCACGGAAACTTGCAGATCATCCGCTTCAGCAACGGGCGGGTGAGCGCGCTCGAACTGACTCAGTTCGGGACCAGCGCCCGCGCGATCTACAATTTTGAGTACACCAGCACGACGCTTGAGCGCCAGCGTTACACGCCGCCCAACTGCGCCACGGGTCCGGACGAGGGCATGACGATCACGGCGGACGTCTTAACCCGCGTGGTTTTGCCGGACGGCAGCTTCTACGA
>CAZCOV010000314.1:0-7477 GCA_964499975.1 uncultured Thermoanaerobaculia bacterium | reverse complement strand
TCTTCTACTATAACTGAATGATTTCTTTTCTTGTCGATGACAATTTCATTCCAGCTCTGTGTCTCAAGATCGCGGAGCTTTTTGGCAATGTAGAAGGGTCGATCGCCACCGCCAAGCGAGCGCCATCCAAAAGGGCCGTCCGCGTCGAGATGTGAAACTCGCCAGGACGCCCGCATCTTCATTGAGACAACTTTAGCAGCCCCTCCGGTAGACGAGGGATGACGACCGCACTTTGGAATTAAACTGGCAGCTGGGCGTTTTTTACCCGAAGGCGTTTCGTGATGCTTTTTACCCGGAGGCCTTTCGCGACGTACCTGTTTCTTCAAATGAGACTTCCATAATACTCGGCCATAGCGGCATGGGAAATCGTGTTGCTACCGCGCGCTCCGGGGGACAGATCGCCCCGCGCATCAGCCCAAGGGTCTTCTCGGTGGGTGAGTTCGCTCAGCCATTGCGAAGTTTGATGACCGTAGTAGTCGAGCACCGCGTTGACCGTCTCGCGCTCTTGAGCCGTCAGCTGCGAGGGATCTCCTTTCGGCCAACGGGTGACCTTGAACTGCCCCCGGTGCTCGGCATAGAGCTCTGGCACGACTGGGCCGTTTGCCCAAGCCTCGACTCGCTCATCAAAGAGAGGCTTCTCATCCCAAACAAGTGACCAAGCCTGACTGTAGTAGACCAGCTTCTGGAGCTTCATCGCGGTCATGGTACCGGCGCGCTTGAGAATATATGCTGCGACGTCATGAACGGTCGCCATCTCGGTATCTCCTATTGGGCCGCCTCAGCCCTTGGTCAGGCCGCAGGCGCTGACTGCGCTAATAGTAGCGCAGAAATCGAAACCTCTTAGGCTGCTTAAGCGGCACTGTTAAGCTTGCATATGTCTGAACCTGAGTGGCTAATCGTCGACCTGCGCAGGCGTTGCCCGGTACCTCGTCAGCACCTCATCAGCTGCCCTTAGGCAGCTGCAACTGCTCCAGGATCTTCGCTGCTGCGGTCAGGTGTTCGCGTTCTTCTGGGGACAGCTGCGCGAGTCCGGTAGCGAGCAGCGCGACGCGTCGCTCGCGGCCTTCCTGTAATAGCTCTTGACCACGGGTGGTGGCCTTGAGCCACTGCACTCGGCGGTCGGCAGGATCACGGACCCGTTCGATCAGGCCCTCGGCTTCGAGATCCTTGACCAGCCGCGAGATCGTGGGCAGGCGAACTTGCTCGGCCGCTGCCAGGTCGGTAATCGTGATCGGACCCGCAAATACCACCACCGAGAGCGCGGACAGGCGCGAGGGGCTCAAGCCCGCGCCTTGGTCTTGCACCCGCAAACGGCGCAAGAGATGGATCGCAGCGCTGTGCAGGCGGTCAGCGATTTCGTGGTCAGTGGGAGGTCGCGGCATGGTGCTGAGGGCTACTGGACGGGTCGGCGGATCGGTTCACGTTGTGTGGCCCGCCGCGAGTTCGGCCAAGAGATCCGCATATTGCCGGCTGATTTTGTCCCAGGAGAAAACTTGCGCGGCCCGGGCTGCGGCTCGCTCGCCCCAAGCCCGCGCTTGTTGCGGGTCTTGCCGGAGGGTTTCGAGCGCGCGGACCAGGGAAGCAGGTTGTTCGACCGCAAAGGGAATGCCGCAATCGCCGATCGCTTCGAGGTTTTCGGGCGCACGGTGGACCACCACACAGTTGCCGTAGCCCATGGCCTCGACTAAGGCGGGGTGGGTTCCCCCGACTTCGGTGGCGTGGATGTAAGCCAGGGCGTGAGAGAGCAGTTCGCGGTAGCCGTCGCCATAGATGCTGCCGGGAAAGCGGACCCGCGGATCGGCGTTCTGGCGCAGCTCGGCAATGAAGCGGTTGGCGTAGGGGGCATCTCCGACCATGACCAGCGGCAAGTCGCCGCCCACGTCCGCATACGCAGCCGCCACCCGGTGCGGGTTGTTTTCGGGTTCAAAGCGGCTGACGTAGAGGAAGTACTCGCGCGGTTTGAGCCCGAGCCGGGCGAGCACCCCCGCGGTTTGCGGCGGCCGAGGATCGACGCCATAGGTGATCAGGTGGGAAGGCGCGCCATAACGGAGTTGGTAGTGGTCGCGGATGGTGGCTGCGTCGGTGATCAACGCATTGGGCACGACGCAGGCCAGACGCTCCGACAAGGCATAGACCGCGCGGCCCAGGGGTCCCCACTTGGCCCGCCGCTTCTCGATGCCGTCGACATGGAGGGCGGTAGGCAGCCCGCGCAGGCGCAGCAGGGGGACGAAGAGCGCATTCGCGGAATTGACCATCAGGGCCGCGTCATAGCGTTCTTTCCAGGCATGCAAGCAGGACAGCAGGGTGTGGACCGGGGTATCGAGGTATTTGCTCCGCCAGGTCGGCAGCACGATCAGCCGCACGCCATGAAATTCCTGTTCCGATGGGTGGGTGTAGTGCGACCGGCAATAGACCGTGACTTGATGGCCCATCGCCTGGAGCCGCACAGCAATCTCCTGCATCAAGGTCTCGTAGCCGCCGTAGCGCGCCGGAATCCCGCGGCTGCCGAAAAGCGCCAGGTGTAAGGAGTGCATGCTCACCCACCTCCGGAACCGGCTGCGGCGCTGAGCACCAACTCGGGGGCAGGCAGGCCGTCGACTTGGAACCAGCGCTCGACCGCGCCTTGTGCGGCGCTGCGCCGGGCTTGCAGCTGACGCCGCCGCGCCAGCAGGGCATGGCGCTCTCGCCACAGCCAGGCATAAGCCGGCAGCGAGGTCCGCTCGACGGTCAAGACGTAGGCCAGGGCCACCAGGTCGCGGCTTAAGGTCGGCGCCAAGAAGCGCCAGAAATTGCTTCCGGTCTGATGCGCAAGACGCAGGAGATAGCGGTTTTTGAGCGAGTGATAGTTGACCGCCGCGGACAAGGCGCGCCGCCGTTCAGGGAGCACCTGGCGCCGATGTTCAGCTCGCGCGGTGGGTTCGTAAATCACTTCCCAGCCGCGCTCGTGCAAGCGAAAAGCGAGTTCGGCGTCTTCGCGAAAAGAGTGGAAAGCGGGATCGAAGAACTCGCCCGCGAGGCTCACGTCGGCGAGCGCTGCGCGGCGGAACAGAGAAGCCGCGCCGGTGGCGCCGAAGACCCGCTCCGGACGGTCAAACTGACCGCAATCGAGCTTCCCGGATCCGCGATCGAGGTGGCGCCAACTGCGGGTGAGGCGCATGCCACAAGCGTCGATGCGCGGCCGCCCCTCTCCTGCAACCACCGGCCGCAAAAGCCGTCCGGTCGCGGCGCCGACTGGCCACGGATGGGGCATGGTCAGGCGCGCGACCAGCCGCCTGACGTAATCCGGTTGCAGGCGGGCGTCGGCGTTCAAGGTCAGGAGCAAAGGTGCCTGGGTGTGGCGGAGGGCCTCGTTCATGCCTCCGGCAAAGCCCGCGTTGTGGGGCAAAGCGATCACCTGCTTGGGGATGCCGGGAGTTGCCTGGTGCAAGGCGATTGCGGCACTCGCATCGGTGCTCGCACAGTCGACCACCACCAGCTCGAGCGGACGATAGTCTTGGGCCAAAACCGCAGCCAGGCAGCCCGGCAAATCGGACGCGGCGTGGTAAGTGACGATCAGGATCGCCACGGTCGGCGCCAGCATGTCCGTTTCTGGGCGATCCATCCGACCTCGCTACCGCCGCCCGAACCGGCGTTCGAGTTCGGCGTCGGTCATCTGCAAGACCGTGGGCCGACCGTGGGGGCAAGCATACGGTTGCTCCGCCGCGAAAAGTTCGCTGACCACCACCTCCATTTGCGCAGGGTTCAGCGGATGGTGCATCTTGACCGCCGCGCGGCAAGCGAGGCTGGCCGCGAGTCCATCGAGCAGGCGACGGCGCAGGGCCGACACGTCATCGGCGTCCCCAGCCGTGGTGGCCAGGTGGCGCAGCAGGCCCTCGGCTTCGGCCAGCCCCAGCCCCGGCGGGGCCGCAGTCAAGGCCGTGACCTGCCCCGACAGCGAGCGGAGCTCGAAGCCGCAAGCTTCGAGGGCGGGCTGCAGTTCGCTCAGTCGCAACGTCTCGGCGGGCGCCAGTTCGCAGAGGATTGGGGTCAAGAGCTGCTGGCTTACCGGGCGTTCGGCTTCCAGGCTGCGGCGCAAGCGCTCGTAGAGGATGCGCTCGTGGGCCACGTGCTGGTCGATCAAATACAGGCCGTCTGGACCTTCGAGCAGGATCAGCGTGCCCTTGTACTGGCCGAGCAAACGGAACGGCCGCACTTCTCCCGAGCGGCCAGAGAGCGGGATCGGGCGCCTTTCTGCTGCGGGGGTGAGGGTGGGGCGAGCAATGCGCGTGGCTTCTGCCCAAGAAGCCCCTGCAGGGGCGTCTGTTAAGGTCCCTGCTGCGGGGTCGGCAGGCGGCTCGCCCGCGGGTATGGCCGGAGCTGCGGAATCCGACTCACGCAAGTACGACGCCGTCGGATGCCAGCGATAGGCCGGGAGTTGGGGTCCGCGCTGGCCGCCCAGCCCCTCCCAAGCTCTGGGCGCGCTGGGCAGGGCGATGGGCGTGCGCAGCGGTGCGGGTTCTTCAGCGCGAGCCTGCTCCAGGGCTGCGCGCAAAGCCCGCCCGACCCGGGTGACGAGGTCTGGCGCGCGAAAGCGGACTTCCGTTTTTTGCGGGTGGACGTTGACGTCGACTTCTTCGGGGCGCAGTTCGAGGAACAAGAAAAGCGCGGGAAAGTCCTCGCTCTTCCACGTCTCGCGCACCGCGCTGTAGAACTCGGCGTGGAGCAGCCGGTCGCGCACCAAGCGGCGATTGACATAGATGAACTGACGGCGCCCGCGCGCGGTTTCCCGGTTGCCGACAAAACCCGTGATCAGCTCTTCACCGCTCTCAAAGCCGGCTGGAATCGTGATCAAGTTGCGGCTCAAGGAGCGGCCGAAGATCTGGCCGATGCGCTCAGCCAGGCCGTCTTCTTCGTCGACTGCGGGCAGGGTTTCGAGCAGCAGGCGCTCTTCGTGGCGGACCGCAAAGCGGACGTGGGGTTGCGCCAGGGCGTAGCCTTGGACCACTTCGACCGCCCGGCGCAACTCGGTTTGAGCGCTCTTGAGGAATTTGCGCCGGGCCGGCACGTTGAAAAACAACGAAGCCACGTCGATCCGCGTGCCCACGGGGTGGGCTGCGGGTTCAACCGCGATCACCCGGCCGCCTTCGATCCGCACCCGCTGTCCCGCACCCGGCTCCTCGGCGGTGATCAGCTCGACTTTGGCCACCGCGGCGATCGTGGCCAAAGCCTCGCCGCGAAAACCAAAACTCTCGATCCGTTCGAGGTCCGCAAACTCGCTGATCTTGCTGGTGGCATGACGATCAAAAGCGAGGAGGGCGTCGTCTTGGTCCATGCCGCAGCCGTTGTCGATCACCAAGATCCGCTGCTTGCCGCCGGCTTCGAGGTCGAAACAGATCTCCGTGCTGCCAGCATCGAGCGCATTCTCGAGCAGCTCCTTGACCACGGACGCCGGGCGCTCGACCACTTCACCCGCGGCGATCTTGCTGACCAGGCGGTCGTCGAGGAGATGAATGCGCCCCATGCGCTGATCTTAACCTGTGCTGATCTTAACCTGTGCGACGGCTCGGGGGGCAGCGTGCGATCGGGGTGGCCGTCGACGCGTTCGCCAGCGAGCCATGGTAGGCTCAGGCGCCCGCCGAACCGCGTCTGACGCTTGAGGTTCATGGACGACACCTTGCCTCCCGAGAGCCAGATCGATCCCCGCCGCTACCAGCGGTTGCGTTGGTTCTTTGGCCGCTTGCTCGCGAGCCTGTTCTGGCACGACGTGGTGCTCGCGCTGCCGCTGCTGCGCTGGCTGCGCGCCGACCCTTTGCCGCGTTGGTGCGCGCTCGCCCGGCGCTACAAGCTGTTGGCGGTCGAGCTGGGTGGGGTCCTGATCAAGCTCGGCCAGTACCTGAGCACCCGCTTTGACGTCTTGCCGTTGCCCGTGATCCGCGAACTCGCGGGGCTGCAAGACGAAGTCCCGGCCGCAGACTTTGCGGCCATCGAAGCGCAAATCGCGGCGGACTTTTCGCGCCCCTGGCCGCAAGTCTGGGCCACCCTCGACCGCCAGCCACTGGCCGCGGCCTCGCTCGCACAAGTCCATGCTGCGACGCTGCCGGACGGCCGTCCGGTGGTGGTCAAGGTGTTGCGGCCGGGGATTGCGGTGCTGGTCGAAACCGATCTCAAGGCGCTCGGGCAGGCGATCCGCTGGCTCAAAGCGTGGAGCTTCATCCGCCGGCGGGTCGACCTCGACTGGCTGGTCGAGGAGTTCACCACCACCACCCGCCGCGAGCTCGACCTCGAAGCCGAGGCCCGCTCAGCCGAGCGCTTTGCCGCCAACTTTGCCGACGATCCCACGGTTTACGTCCCGCGGGTTTATTGGGAGGCCACCGCCCGCCGCACCTTGACCGAGGAAAATGTGGCTTTCCTCAAAGCCTTTGACCTCGCAGCGCTCAGCGCCGCCGGAATTGACCCGCACGAGGTGGCCAAAGCCCTCTACCGCACCTACATGCAGCAGATCTTCGTCGACAACTTCGTTCATGCTGACCCGCACCCAGGCAACCTCTTCGTCCGGCCGCTGCCCGGACCGGACGATTCAGCAGACCTGAGCATTCAGCCTGGCCAGCCCGTGCCTCCGGGACGGGCGCGTCCGTTCCAGATCATCTTTGTCGATTTTGGGATGGTGGCCGAAGTCCCAGCCCGGCTGCGCACCGCCCTGCGCCAGCTGGTGATCGGCGCCGGCACCCGCGATGCCGGCAAGGTGGTGCGCGCGGCGGCGGACGCTGGGATCTTGCTCCCGGGCGCGGATCTCCCTGCCCTCGAAGAAGCGATCGACAGCTTGTTCGAGCGGTTCTGGGGCGCCGACATCGGTCGCCTGCAAGCGATGATGAAGAACGAAGCGGTCGCCTTGGTACGGGAGTTGGGGCAGCTGGCGCTCACAACTCCGGTGCAGCTTCAGGCGGACCTGCTGTTTACGGGTCGGGCCGCCGGGCTGCTCGGCGGGCTGGCGACCCGACTCGACCCTAATTTCAACCCCTGGAACGAAATGATCCCCTTTGCCGAACGCTTAGCTCAAGAAAGCGTGGCAAAAGGCTGGCCCGAACTGCTCCGCTGGGTGATCGACCAGGCGCAAGTGATCGCTACCTTGCCGCAAGCCGCGGGCAAGGTTTTCCAACAAGCCCAACGCGGCAAGCTGCAGGTCCGTGCTGCCCTCGCCCCCGACACCCGCCGTCAGCTGAGCCGGATCGAACGCGCCATCGCGCACCTCGGCTTCGCCGTACTGGCTGCGGCCGTGCTGCTCGCGGGCGCGTGGCTCTTTGCGGCCTTGCCGCAGCTGGGTGCGGTCATGCTGATCGTCGGCGGCTTGCTGGTCGGACTAGCCCTGGTACGGAGCTTTTGGGGGTAAGGGTCGAGTCGTCGATCTGCCCAACCAGAAAAATCTCGGAGACTGACCATGTCCTTTTTGCTCAGCAAGTTTGCCGTCCTTGTTAACGCTTTGTTTCGCCCCCGCCCGTTG
>CAZCOV010000313.1:0-7529 GCA_964499975.1 uncultured Thermoanaerobaculia bacterium | reverse complement strand
ACGGGCGGCACCTCCTGCAGCGTCAACTCGAGCTTTCCCTGGCGAACCACGAACGCGGTGCGCAAGACCTGGTGTCGGCGCACCACCTCGCGGAGCGTCCAAGCCAGTGCCGCAACCGCGAGCGGTCCGCTGAGCGCGAGCGGCCACGGCATCGTGTAGGTGGCTTTGCCCGGAGCCAGTTGGTCGAGGAACCACAGCCGCTCTTGGGCAAAAGACGGTGCCAGCCGACCCGTTCGGCGCGCCGGCAGCAAGGGGGGTAGGGCGCGTTCTGTGCGCTGCCGCGCGCGGGCCACGAGCGCGGCGAGCTGCGCCAACTCGGGATACTCGAAGAGTTGACGCAGCGCCAACTTCACCCCGACTTGCGACTGGATCCGCGACAGCACCCGGGTCGCCAGCAGCGAGTGTCCGCCCAGGGCAAAGAAGTGGTCGTGCGCACCCACCTCCCTTACCCCGAGCACTTCGCTCCAGATCCCGGCCAGCATTTCTTCGAACGGGGTGCGCGGTGCCACCCGTTCCCACCGCGGTGCTGCCCCCGCCCGGCCGAGCAGGGCAGCCCGGTCGAGCTTGCCATTGGGCAGGCGCGGCAAAGTGGCGAGGATGGCCGGATCTCCTGGCGCGCTGAGGTTGCTCGGCACCATGTACGCGGGCAGCTGGGCGGCGAGGTGCTGCTGCAAGTCTGCCCCGCAGACCGCGGAACCGGCGGCTGGCACCACAAAAGCGAGCAGACGAGCTGCGCTGCCGGTATCCGCGACCAGGACGGCCGCGGCCTGGACTCCGGGCACGGCGCGCAACTGCGCTGCGATTTCCTCCAGCTCGATGCGAAAGCCGCGCACCTTGACTTGATGGTCGCGGCGGCCCAGGAACTGCAACTTCCCTGCGGTGAGCCAGCGCACCCGATCGCCGGTCCGGTAAAGCCGCGCGCCGGGGTGAGGACTGAAGGGATCGGGAACGAATTTTTCCGCGGTCAGCCCGGGGCGACCGAGATAGCCGCGTGCCAGGCCCGCTCCCCCCAAAGCGAGCTCGCCGATCGTGCCCAAGGGCAAGGGGAGGAGCCCGCGCGACAGCACTTGCGCCTGGGTTCCGGCGATCGGACTCCCGATCGTTTCCGGACCGTCCGCGCGCCGCAGCGCCCAAGTCGAGTACGTGGTGTCCTCGGAAGGGCCGTAGAGGTCGAACACGCGGGTCACCCCGGGCTGACGATAAAGCTCTGCGACCAGCGCCGCGCGGAGCGGCTCACCCGCCAAGTTGACGGTTACAACCGTCGGTGGCCAAGCTTCCAGATGCAGCAGCTCGGCAATCGCGGACGGCACCCCATTGATCAGCCGCACCGCGGTCAGCGGCCCGCGGTCCGCCAGATCTCCGGTCAAAGCCAGCACGTTGTCGACCAAGAACGCAGTACCCCCCCAAGCCAGCGGCACGAAGAGCTCGAAGACCGAAAGGTCGAAGTTGATCGAGGTCGCTGCGAGGACCCCGGCAAGCTCAGCGTCACCCCACACCTGGCGCGCCCACAAGATCAGGGCCGCGGCGCTCCCGTGGGTGATCGCCACGCCTTTGGGCCGGCCGGTCGAACCCGAGGTGTAGAGCACATACGCGAGGTTCTCCGGCTGGGCAGCCCGGCCGACTCGACGCGTTGGGTTCCCCGCGGACCGGCAAACGTCCGCACCCAGCCAGAACACGGATGCGTGTTGCAAAGCGGCCGCGGGCAGACGCTCCGCCCACTGTGGCTCACTGACGAGCACCGGAGCAGCCAACCCCTGATGGGCGTCGGCAAGGATGACGGCCAAACGCTCCTGCGGGTACGCGGGATCGAGCGCAACATAAGCGCCGCCCGCGCGCAGCACAGCCAGGAGCGTCACCACCATGGCCGGCGTCCGCGCCACGGCGACGCCAACCCGGGCTTCTGGTCCGACCCCCAACTCTTGCAGATGGAGCGCCAGCTGCCCAGCTTGGTGCGCGAGTTCCTGGTAACTCAACCGCTCTTCGCCTTGCCCCGACCGCGGGAAAATCAGTGCCACCCGCTCGGGCGTCGCCTGGACCTGAGCCGCCACCAAGCTCGGGAGGGTGGCGGCGGTCGACGTTGTGCCGGTGTCATTCCACTCGCTCAGCATTTGCTGGCGCTCAGCCGCCGATTGCCAGGCCAAGTGGTCGAGCCGCTGGTCGGGATGCTCTGCCACCTGTTCGAGGAGCTGAGCGAACAGCTGCAGCCAGCGCTGCGCGGTGGTCTGGTCGAACACATCGCGGCGGTAAATCAGGCGCAAAACCCAACCCGCCGCGGCCTCAGCCGCGAGCAAGTTCAGGTCAAACGGCGAGACTTCCTCGACCAGAATCAGCGGTTGCACCACGACTGGCCCCCAACGCGCGGAGGCCAGCGAGACGTTCTGGATCGCCAGCATTACCTGGAAGAGGGGCGTGTGGCTGAGGCTACGCTCGGGTTGCAGCTCGGCAGCCAGGCGCTCGAACGGCAAGTCTTGATGGGCAAAAGCTTGTAGCACGGTGTGGCGCACGCCGGCGAGCAACTGCGTCCAGTTCGCCCCCGCGGGCCAGCGGCAGCGCAGTACCAAGGTGTTGACGAAAAAGCCGATCAGCCCTTCGAACTCCTGCCGCCTGCGCCCGGCGATCGGCGAGCCCAAACAGACGTCGCCGTCCTCTCCCGGTGCGCTGATCCGCGCGAGCACCCCGGCCCAGGCGGCGAGCAGCACCATGAACCAGGTACTGCCCGCATCCCGCGCCACCGCCAAGAGCCGGGCATGCAGCTGGCGCGACAGTACCCGGCTGACTTCGCCCCCACGGTAGCCGGGGGCAGAGGGTCGCGGCCGGTCGGTGGGCAGTTCGAGCAGCGCAGGCGCGCCCTGCAACTGCTCGCGCCAATAGCTGAGCTGCTCGGTGAGCCGCTCGCCGACGAAAAATTGCCGCTGCCAGCGCGCATAATCCGCGTACTGCAGGGGCAGTGGCTGCAGCGGGTTCGGCGCACCCTTCCCGCAAGACGTGACCTGGGAGTACAAAGTCGCGAGTTCACCGAGCAAAACCTCGATCGACCAGCCATCGCCCGCGCTGTGGTGCAAAGTCAACAGCAAGTGATGCACCTGCTCGGCCAAACGCAGCAGAGTCACACGGATGCCGGGGTCGCGGTCGAGGGCGAAGGGGCGCAGGGCGTCGCGTTGCCGCAGAGCGCTGGCGACCTCTTCCGGCTGGCTCAGCCCGCGGAGGTCGATGACCGGCAAGCGGATGCCGCACAGTGGCGCGATCACCCCTTCGGGTTGCCCCTGGACCACTCGGTAGGTGGTGCGCAATACCGCGTGGCGGCGCACGATCTCGCTCAGGGCCCAGGTTAAGGCCGACACCTCGAGCGGTCCGCAGAGCGCCAAAGGCCAGGCAATGACGTAGGTCGCGATGGGGGTTGCCTGGCCCAAGGCGAGTTGATCCAAGAACCACATCCGTTCCTGCGCGAACGACAGCTCGGGGGCTCCAGCTCGCTCCTTTCGGCTCGCCAAAACAGGTGACAACTCGGCTTTCTCTCCCCCCGCCAAGGCAGCTTCGACGACAGCGGCGAGACCTGCAACCGTCGGGTACAAAAACAGCTGCCGGAGTTCGAGTTCGACCCCCAAACGGGTGGCTACCCGCGCGATCACCTGGGTGGCGAGCAGCGAGTGTCCGCCCAGGGTAAAGAAGTTGTCTTGCACGCCCAGACTGGGGATCCCCAAGACCTCACGGAAGATCGCGACCAGAATCTCCTCATTCAAGTTCTGCGGTCTGGCCCTGGCTTCCGCGCTTGCCTCTAGAGGCGCGGCGGGTAAGTGGGTGAGGGCGCGGCGGTCGACCTTACCGTTAGGCAGAAGCGGCAGCGCCTCAAGCCGGATCAACTCGGCTGGCACCATGTGCTCGGGGAGTACCCGTCCGAGAAACACCCTCAGCGCAGACGTCTCCGCGGCCGTGGCCTCCGCGGGAGCCGCAGTCCAATAAGCCACCAGGCGCGGTTCCCCCCCGAGCACCCCGGGGTCCTGGCGAACCAGGACCACCGCGTCTTGCACTGCGGGGTGAGCCAAGAGCTGCGCTGCGATTTCGCCGAGTTCAATGCGGAAGCCGCGGAGTTTGACCTGGTGATCCATCCGCCCGCAGTAGCTGAGACAGCCGTCGGGCTGGACCCGAGCCAAATCGCCGGTCGCGTACAGCCGTTGCCCCAGGGTTTCACCCCACGGGTCGGGCACGAAGGCGTCAGCGGTCTGGGCGGGACGCCGCCAGTAACCCCGCGCCAGCTGGACCCCGCCGAGAAAAATTTGCCCGATCGCTCCCACCGGCGCCGGCTGCAAGTGGCGATCGAGCACCCGCACTGCGGTGTTGACGACCGGTCTCCCGAGCGAGACCAGCTTCCGCGGACGGCAGGCCCAAAACGTCACTTCAACTGCGGCTTCCGTCGGCCCGTACAGGTTGTGCAGGTGGATCCGCGAGCCAAGCCGCGCGAAAAAGCGTTCCTGCAACTCGAAGGGCAGGGCTTCGCCGCTCAGCAGGACTTGCCGCAAAGGCAGTTTTTCCAGGTCGCGCAGGTGGAGAAACATCTGCAACATCGACGGCACAAAGTGCGCGAGGGTGATCCGCTCGCGGCGGATCACGTCGCGCAAATAGCCGCTGTCGCGGTGACCTTCGGGCCGGGCCAGCACCAGTTGCGCGCCGGCGAGCAGCGGCCAGAATAGCTCCCAGACCGAAATGTCGAAGCTGACCGGCGTCTTCTGCAGCACCCGGTCGCCGGCCTGCAAAGCGTAGGTCGCTTGCCCCCAAAGCAGTCGGTTGAGAATGCCTTGATGGGTGTTCATCGCACCTTTGGGCCGACCGGTTGAGCCAGAGGTGTAGATCAAGTAGGCCAGGTTGGCGGGTTCTAACCCCTCCCACTCCGCTGCGGTTGGGTCGGAGCCAGCGGTACCGACCTCGGCGAGCGGGATGGTCGCGATCCCTGGGGGCAAGTCCGGCAGTTCCGCCAAACGAGCCCGCCAACTTGCCGGGAGTAAGAGCAGGCCACCGCTGGGCAACGCGTCCCCCAGCATGAACGCCTGACGGTCTGCCGGATACGATGGGTCGATCGGCACATAGGCCGCCCCCGCCGCGAGGATTCCCAACAGCCCGATCACCAGTTCGCACGAACGCTCCGCCAGGATCGCGATCGGCTGGTCGACCACCACGCCCACGTCGCGCAAAGCCGCGGCGAGGCGCAGCGCGCGCCGGAGCAGCTCCTGGTAGCTCAGCTGCTGTTCCGCCAAACTGACGGCCACGGCCGCCGGAGTGCGCTTGACCTGGGCTGCGATCAGCTGGGGCAAGCTGCTGGGCGGGTAAGGCGTGACCACCGGCTGCCACTCCCAGCGCAGGGCCTGCGCCTCGGCCGGCGCGAGCAGGTCCAGAGATCCCACCGGGCGGAAATCGCCGTCGGCAACTGCCCGTAAGACATTGACAAAATGACCGAGCCAGCGCGTTGCCGTGGTGGCGGTGAACAGGTCACGGCAGTAGCTCAGCTGACAGTCCAAGGCTGGCCCTGCTTCGCTGCAAGCCAAGAGCAAATCAAAGGGGATGGTCTCCTCGCGTAGGGGCAGCGCTTGCACCGAAACGCCGGGCAACGTGGGGAGCTTAAACGGTGCATTTTGCAGCGCCAGCATCACCTGGAAGAGGGGCGTATGGCTCAAGCTGCGCTCGGGCTGCAATTCCTGGGCGAGGCGCTCGAACGGCACATCTTGATGGGAGAAAGCCGCCAAGGTCACGGCGCGCACCTGGGCCAAGAGTTCGCTGAAGCGGCTTGAGGGGTGGATCTGGTTGCGCAGAACCAAGGTGTTGACGAAAAAACCAATCAACCCTTCGAATTCGACCCGCCGCCGTCCGGCCACCGGCGTGCCCACGCTGAGGTCGCGTTGACCCGAGTTGCGAGCGAGCACCACATCCCAAGCGGTCAACAGCACCATGAACAACGTGCTCTGGGTGCGGCGGGCGAGTTGCTGCAGGGCAAAAACTAGCGCGGCGGGCAAGCGCTGTGCGGTAGCTGCTCCGCGGTGACTCGGGAGTGCAGGTCGCGGCAAGTCCGTGGGCAGTTCGAGCAAGGCAGGTGCGCCGCGCAGCTGCGCGCGAAAATGTGCGATTTGACCCGCAACGACTTCGCCTTGCAGCCACTGCCGTTGCCAAGCCGCATAGTCGGAGTACTGGACCGCCAGCTCGGCGAGCGCGGCGGACCGCCCGGCGATGTGGGCGGCATAGAGGGCGCCCAGCTCGCGCGCCAGCACCCCCAAGGACCAGCCGTCGCTCGCGATGTGGTGCAAGGTGATGTGGAGTTCGTACTGCTGCGGACCGAGCCAGAGCAGGGTGGCGCGCCACACCGGATCCCGGTTCAAGTCAAAGGGACGCAAAGCTTCGTCGCGGTGTAACCGGGCCGCTGCTGGCGCGGGAGTCTCGAGCCGCGACAAATCGACCTGCCGGAGCACGGAGGCGGCGGGTGGCTGGATGACCTGGACGGGCAGCCCGCGGACTCCGCGATACGTGGTGCGCAGGATCTCATGGCGCCGCGCGATTTCGGCCAGCGCAAACGCCAATGCGTCCACCGCGAGCCGTCCTTCAAGGCGCAGCGACCAGGAGATGTTGTAAACCTCTTTGCGGGTGAGCAGCTGATCGAGAAACCACAGCCGCTCTTGCGCAAACGACAGCGGAAGTTCGTCTTGCGGAGGGGTGCGCGGGATGTCGAGCTGGACGCTGGCCCCGGAAGCTGAGCGTCCGACCGAAGACAGCCGTGCCGCCAGGGCGGCCACCGTCGGCTGGAGGAAAACTTCGGGGAGAGGCAACTCCACGCCAAATCGCGCCTCGATCCGCGACAACAACTGCATCGCCAAGAGGGAATGCCCGCCGAGTGCAAAAAAATCCTCATCGACCGCCACCCGGGGTACGCGCAAAAGCTTGGCAAAAATCGCTGCAAGCTCGATTTCGGTCGGGGTCTGGGCGGCCAGCTGACGCGCCGCCGTCAGCTGCGGTGGCGGCAAGGCCCGACGGTCGACCTTGCCGGTGGGACCCAGGGGAAACTCCGGGAGCAGCTGGATGGCGGCTGGCACCAAGTGCAGCGGCAACCGTTGTTCCAGAAATTGCCGCAGCTCCGCAGGGGTTGGCGCGGCTCCGGCGGCTGGCACCGCGTAAGCCACCAGCCCGCGTTCACCACCGCCCAGATCGTCACGCACCATGACCAGCACCTGAGCGAGCGCCGGATGCTCGGCGAGCACGGCCTCGACCTCGCCCGGCTCGATGCGGAAACCGCGAATCTTCACCTGCGCATCGCTGCGCCCCAAGAATTCCAGCCGGGCGGCGCTCAGCCAGCGGACCAGATCGCCGGTCTGATACATCCGCGCACCCGGGGTCGGGCCGAACAACTCGGGCACAAAGCGCTCGGCAGTCCAGGCCGGACGGCCGAAATAACCGCGGGCGACCCCATCCCCCGCGATCCACAGCTGACCCACGACCCCCAGCGGCTGAGGTTGCAAGTCGCAAGCGAGTACCCACACCCGGGCATTGGCGAT
>CAZCOV010000312.1:0-7539 GCA_964499975.1 uncultured Thermoanaerobaculia bacterium | reverse complement strand
GGCCGAGTTCTTCGAAAACCCCACGGTCGCCGCCTTGGCCGAGCGGATCGCCAGGGCGCAACCCACGGCTCATGACCCGATTCCTCCCCTCTGCGCGGTCCCCCGCGACGCCGACTTGCCCCACTTTCCCCTCTCGTTTGCCCAGGAACGGCTCTGGTTTTTAGACCAGCTGCTGGAACGCAAGGAGGCTTACAACGTCCCGCTGATCCTCGCGCTCTCCGGACGGCTAGAGGTTACCGCCCTGACGCAGAGTCTCGAACTGCTGGCGCGCCGCCACGAGTCCCTGCGCACGATCTTCCCGGCCCGCGCTGGCCGACCACAGCTGGTGATCCAGCCGCCAAGCGCTCGGGTTTTGCCGCTCGTCGAACTCTCCGGGTTGCCTGCCGCGGTGGCTGCGCAGGAGGCTTCTCGGCAAGAGCGCCGCGCTGCCGCCCAGCGTTTTGACCTCGAACAGGGTCCGCTGTGGCAGGCGATTTTGTTCCGCTGCCAGGGTGGCGAACACCGCCTGCTCCTCGTCTTCCATCACATCATCACCGATGGCGGGTCCTTGGAGATCTTGTTGCAGGAACTGGGCCGGGTTTACACCGCTTCGGTGCGCGGTGCACCGGTGGATCTCCAGGAACTCACCGTCCAGCCAGCGGATGTCGCCGTATGGCAACGGCAATCCTTGCAAGGTGAGGTGCTCGCAGCCTTGCTCGCCTTCTGGCGTGAACAACTCGCGGGTCACCAGCAGGCGCTCGCCTTGCCCACGGATCGCCCCCGACCGCTTCTGCCCAGTGAACGCGGTAGCCAGCTGTATTTCGCGCTATCCCCGGCGCTGAGCTCTGGGCTCACCGCTTTGAGTCGTGCGCACGGCGCGACCCTGTTCATGACCTTGCTGGCTGCGGTGGCCGCCTGGCTGTCCCGCCACAGCGGGCAAACCGCGCTGGTGATCGGAGCCCCCACGGCGGGACGGCAGGACGTCTTGATCGAAGGCCTGGTCGGTCTCTTCGTCAACACCATCCTCTGTCCCGCCTCCGCGCCGGGCGACATGCCTTTCAGCAAGCTCTTGGCGCAAGTGCGCGAACGCACGCTGGCCGCACTGGCCCACCAAAGCCTGCCTTTCGAGAAGCTGGTCGAGGACTTGCAGCCAGAGCGCAGCCTCAACCAAAACCCACTGTTTCAAGTGATGTTGACGGTGACTCCAGCGCCGCTTCCGTTGCCTGTCTGGCCCGACCTCGAAGTGGTTTTGGCAGAAGCCCCGACGCAGACCGCCAAGCTCGATTTATCGCTGGGCTTCACCCGTCACGGGGAGCAGTTGCGCGGCGGGTGCGAGTACGCCACCGACCTGTTCGACCCGACCACCATCGCGCGGATGATGGCCCGCTTGCAAGTGTTGCTGGCAGCGGTGGTCAGCTCCCCCACCCAGCCGCTCGCCACCCTGCCGCTGCACCCTCCGAGCGAACTCGCACAGCTGATCTGGGAGTGGAACGACACCGCAAGGCAGTTCGCTCTGCCCCCCCAAACCCTGCAGCAGCTGCTGTTCACCCAGGCGCAGCGCACTCCGCAAGCCATAGCCGTGGTCGCCGAAGAAGATCACCTGAGCTATGGCGAATGGACGCGTCAGGCCACGGCTCTGGCGTTCCGGCTGCGCGCTTTGGGAGCCGGGCCAGAGTCGCGCGTCGGGCTGTGGGTGGAGCGTTCTCCGGCCATGCTGGTCGGGCTGTTCGGGGTGCTCGCTGCGGGTGCGGCTTATGTTCCCCTCGACCCCCAGGTTCCTCTCGAACGGCTCGCTTTCCAGTGCACCGACGCCGGGATCCAGGTCTTGCTCGGCCAGAGTTCCCTGCTCCTCACCTTGCCCCCGGCGCTGGCCACGAGGTGGCCGCGGCTGCAGCTCGACGAACTCCCCCTACGAGCCCCGCCCACCGCGATGATCAACGCCTGGCCCGAAAACCCCGCCTTCATCATTTACACCTCGGGCTCGACGGGAACCCCCAAAGGCGTGGTGATCCCGCATCGCGCGGTGGTCAACTATGCGCACACCATCACCGCCAGCTGGCGACCCCAGCCGGGTGAGCGGGTGTTGCAATTCGCTGCTTTAAGCTTCGACACCAGCGTCGAGGAGATCACCCTCGCTTTGACCCGCGGCGCCACCTTGGTCCTGCGCAATGACGCCATGCTCGGCACGGTGCAGGAATTCCTCACCACGTGCGCCCGCTGGCGGATCAACTTGCTCGGCATTTCCACGTCCTTCTGGCATGAGATCTGTCAAGCGCTGGGACCTGACGTGCGCTGGCCGACCGCGATCCGGCTCACCATCATGGGCGGGGAGCAAGCGCACAGCGAGCGTCTGGCCGAATGGCAACGCCAAGTTTCGCCCCGGGTCCGTTTGCTCAACGCCTATGGCCCGACCGAAACCACGATTTCCGCGGCCTGGGCTGAACTCGCCACAGCAACGCCCCTCTACCCGGTCCCGATCGGCTGGCCGATCACCAATTTGACGGCTTATACCCTGGACGACAACCTCCAGCTGGTCCCGATCGGAGTCTTTGCCGAACTCTGCATCAGCGGCGAAGGGCTGGCGCGCGGTTACCTCGCGCGTCCCGCCTTGACCGCGACGCGCTTTGTTCCCCATCCTTTGGCCAGCACGCCCGGCGCGCGGCTCTACCGTTCCGGCGACCAGGTCCGCCGCCGGCCCGACGGGCTGTTGGAGTTCCAGGGGCGCCTCGACTCACAAGTCAAGATCCGCGGCTTTCGGATCGAACTTGGCGAGATCGAAACGGTCCTCGCCAGCCACCCGCAGCTAGCTGCAGCCGCGGTCATCGCGCGGCCAGCCGTGGCGCGGCCAGCCGTGGCGCGGCCAGCCGTGGCGCGGCCGCAAGTCCAGGGCTTGCAACTCGTGGCGCATCTGGTGCCGCGCGCCGCTGCGGAGCTGCAGCCGCGCGAGCTGCAAGACTTCCTCCGCGCCCGGCTGCCGGCCTACATGATCCCGACCGCATTTTCTGTGCTCGCAGCCTTGCCGCTGTTGCCCAGTGGCAAGGTGGACAAGCCAGCCCTCGCACGCCTCGACCCGCCGTTCTTGTCCGGCGGCACCCCCCGCGAAGAGATGCCCGCAGACCGCGATCCGAGCACTGCGCTCGTCGCGGCTATTTTCAGCACCGTGCTCGGCCGGGAAAACCTTTCCGGTGCGGACAACTTCTTTGATCTCGGCGGTCATTCGCTGCTCGCCACCCAGGTGCTCGCGCGGCTGCGCCAGGCGTTTGACGTCGCGCTCCCCTTGCGCCAGCTGTTCGAGCAGCCCACGGTCGCCGGGTTGGCCGCAGCCCTCAAAGCGCGGATCCAGGCCGCAACCGGACACCTTGAGCCGGATGCGCAGCCGCCGCTGGTGGCCGGACTGCGACCCGCTGAGCTGCCGCTGTCTTTTGCTCAGGAGCGGCTGTGGTTTCTCGACCAGCTGCAGCCCAACAGCGCGGCTTACAACCTGCCGCTGGCACTCCGACTGCGCGGGTCCTTGCAGATTCCCGCGCTGGGGCACAGCCTGCAAGAAATCGTCCGCCGCCACGAGGTGTTGCGCACGCGCTACGTCACCTGCGGGGGATCGCCGGTCCAGGTCATTGCGCAGACGTCGCTGGCTTTGCCGGTGATCGACCTCACTGCCTTGGGCGACGCTCCCGCGCGCGAGCAGGAACTGGCCCGGCTGGGTCGGAGCGAGGCCAGGCGGCCTTTTGCGCTGGCTCTGGAGCCGCTCTTTCGAACTTCTTTGGTCTGCCTCGGAACCCATGACCACGTCTGGCTCGCCACCTTGCACCACAGCATTGCCGATGGTTGGTCGGTCGGCATCTTGTGGCGTGAACTGGGCACCCTCTACTCAAGGTTCGTCCAAGGAACGGGTGAACCGACGTTGCCACCGCTGCCAGTCCAGTATGCAGACTTTGCCCTCTGGCAACGCCAGTGGCTACAAGGTGAGGTCCTTGCCGCAGCCCTCGCCTACTGGCGCCAAGCGCTTGCCCATGCACCTCCGCTCATCAACCTGCCCACGGACCGCCCCCGACGGTCGATTTCCAGCCACCGCGGGGCAGTGGTCTCGCGCGCTCTGGCGCCGACCTTGGCCAGCGGCGTGCGGCAGCTGGCGCGCCAGCTGAACGCCACGCCGTTCATGGTGCTGCTCGCTGCCTTCACAGCCACCCTGAGCCGCTACACTGGGCAGACCGACGCGGTGGTGGGAACCCCGATCGCCGGCCGCCATCAGCTCGCCGTCGAAGGGCTGATCGGCCTGTTCTTGAACAACCTGGCGCTGCGCACCGACCTCGGAGGAAAACCCAGTTTCCGCCAGTTGGTCCACCGCGTGAGGCAAAGCGTCCTCGCGGCCTTTGCTCAGCCAGATTTGCCTTTTGAAAAACTGGTCGAAGAACTCCGGCCGGAACGCGCTTTGGACCACAACCCGCTCTATCAGGTGATGCTCAATCTGCACGCTGGGGGAACCCCCGAAAGCGAGCCCATCACCCTGGTGGGCCTCGCGGTCGAGGAGTTGAGCTTCTACGACAAGGTGGCCAAGCTGGACTTGATCCTCCACGTGGTCGAGCAGGGGGAGGCTGGGATCGACACGCACTGGCTTTATGCCACGGACCTGTTCGACGGGGTGACCGCGCTGCGGCTGGCGGGCCACTTTGCCACCTGGCTTGCGGCCTGGGTGGCAGCGCCCGAACAGCAGCTCACCCGGCTTTCCCACCTGAGCCCGAACGAGCGACAGCAACTGCAGATCGAGTGGAACGACACGGCTGGACCGCCTTGCACCGACTCCCTGTCCACGCTGAGTTTTAGGCAGGCGGCAAGCCGGCCCGCAGCAGTGGCTGTGGTCTGCGCTGCGCAAGCCCTCACCTATGGCGAACTCGCGCAGCGTGTGCGGACCTTGGGGCAGCTTTTGCGCCAGGCCGGAGTGGGGCCCGAAGTCCGGGTTGGGCTGGGGATGGAACCCTCGCTCGAGATGCTCGTCGCCTTGCTGGCGGTGCTCGCAGCGGGTGGCGCCTACGTGCCCATCGACCCGCAACTGCCGCCCGCACGGCGCGCTTTCCTGCTGGACGACAGCCGGGCGTTGTTGCTCCTTGCTCAGGGTCAGCCGGACGGCTTCTGGGGTGAGTTTGCTGGCCGAGTGCTCGACCTCGACCACCTCGATCTCGCGGCCAGCCCCGCCCAGGTCCAAGCCACTGACCCCCTGGCGTCCGCCGCGGCCAGCCATGGAGACCAGCTCGCTTATGTGGTTTACACCTCGGGCTCGACCGGCCAGCCCAAAGGCATCATGGGGCGAGTTCGGGGGGTGGTCTCGTTCGTGCGGTTCCTGGTGCAAACCTACGCGCTAGGCCCGGAAGATCGGGGGTTGCAGCAGGCAACTCTGAGTTTCGACGCCTCGCTGCGCGAAATTTTTGGCCCCCTGGCGGTCGGCGGTACCCTGATCCTCGCTGCCGCGGACGAGCGCCGCGACCCTGCCGCGCTGCTCCGCTTGCTTGCCGCCGAACGGATCACCCGGATCCTCAGCCTGGTGCCGTCGCGCCTGCGCATGCTGCTCAGTGCAGCAGCCACTGCAGTCTCCACTGCCGCGCCCAACCCAGGCTTGCCGGCGCTCACCACCCTGCTCCTGAGCGGCGAGCGGCTGTTGCTCAGCGATTGCGTCCGGAGCTGGGAGCTTTGGGGTCCCCATCTCGAACTGGTCAACCAGTATGGGCCCAGCGAATGCACCATGGTCAAAACGTTTTACCGTCTGCGACGGCCCCACGCCTTCGGCGCACAAGCTGCACCCTGGCGCGACAGCGTGCTGGTCGGTCGGCCCATGAGCGATTGCCGCGCCGCAGTGCTCGACGCGGACCTGCAGCCGGTGCCGCTCGGAGTGGTGGGCCAGGTGAACTTCGCCAGCGAAGACTTGACCCGCGGCTATCTCGCTCGCCCTGGTCTAACCGCTCTCAGTTTCATCCCCGACCCATGGGGCCAGCCGCCGGGTGGGCGTCTCTATGCGACCGGCGATCTGGGCCGCTTTCTCCCCGACGGCAACCTCGAGTTCATCGGCCGGCGCGACCACCAGGTCAAGCTGCTGGGCATCCGGGTCGAGCCTGATGAGATCGCCGCGGTCTTGGCCCGTCATGCGGCTGTCAAGGCAGCCGTGGTGGTGGCTTGGGAACCCCAGCCGCAAGACCTGCGGTTGATCGCTTACGTGGCAACCGCTGCGGCTACCACCCCTGCGGTCGAGGAACTGCGGCACTTCATGAAGCAACATCTGGCCGAACCCATGGTGCCTTCGGGTTGGATTTTCTTGGACCAGCTGCCCCAGCTGCAAAGCGGCAAAGTCGACCGTCGCGCCTTGCCCTCGCCAACCCTGGCCCGGCATGAGCAATCCGCTCTGCGGGTGGCACCGCGGACCGCGGTCGAGCAGTTGCTGGCCGGGCTCTGGCAAGAGCTCCTGGGAGTGGCACTCGTCGCGGTCGACGACAATTTCTTCGACCTCGGCGGTCATTCGCTGCACGGAGTCCGGCTGCTTTACCGGTTGCGCGAACTGCTCGACATCGAACTCGAAGTGCGGATCCTCTTCGAAGACCCGAAGCTCTCGGCGCTGGCCGTCGCGGTCGAACAAAAGCTGCTCGCAAAAGTAGCGCGCGCTGACGCGGCAACCCTGGCGCAAATTCCCGACCTGAGATCGGCTGCAGGCGTTGATCCGTTGGCAGCAGCGCAGCAGGAAGCCGCCTGTTTACCCGCCGAACTCGCCGCTGCCTTGCTCGCTTTGACCCCGACCCAGCTCACCTGGCGCGCGGCCCTGGTGCGGCAAGCCCTCAGCTCGAGCCACGGCGGCGCGATCATCCCCCAAAGACCCGCGGGTGAGCGGGCGCCGCTGTCGTGGATTCAGGAAACTTTCTGGCTGATCGAACAGCTGGAGAAAGACAAGACCGCCAGCGTCTATGGCTCGAGCCACCTGCTCCGCCTCCGGCCCGAGTTCGATCCCGGCCGGCTCGCACAGAGCTTGCAAGTGCTGGTCGCCCGGCATGAGATCTTGCGCACCCGTTTTGCCGCGGACGTAGATGGCCAGACTTACCAGCAAGTCCTGCCAACGCTGGATTTCTTGCTGCCCGAGATCGATCTCGAACCACTCGACCCGGTCGCTCGAGGCAACGCTATACGGGCGTTGATCCAGGCGTCCAACCGCTGCGGCTTCGACCTCGGCCATCCCCCGCTGTGGCGGGCGCTGTTGCTCCGATTGGGACAGGGGACGCACCAGCTATTCTTGGTCTTCCATCACATCATTTCCGACCACTGGTCCTTGACCACCCTTTTCTTCCCGGAACTGTCCGCTTGCTACTTCAGCCTGGCTGCGGGACAGACCCCGAACCTCCCGGCAACCCCGCTGCAATATGCTGACTACGCGCATTGGGAGCGGCAACAGCTGACCGCCGAGACCCTGGAACCGCAACTGGCTTATTGGCGCGAAAAACTCGTCGGCGGGATGCCCACGCTGGAGCTTGAGACCGACTTCCCGCGCCCCGCCCACCCCACCTACCGCGGCGGCCTCGCGGTTTTCGA
>CAZCOV010000311.1:0-7604 GCA_964499975.1 uncultured Thermoanaerobaculia bacterium | reverse complement strand
CCGCAGGGAACCCCGTTCCAGCCGATCCAAGATTTGCGGACCTTCAACACCTGCGGATGATGGATGGTCGAGGAGGACCTAGCGCCCGTCTCAGCTCACGGCTCAAGCGGCGGGCGCTGGAAGGAGCGGGGAACACAACCCGCGGGAACTTGGAGCTCGAAAGTATCGCCCGAGATCCGAGCCAAATAGAGCCCTTCTTTGAGCACCCGGTCACGCAAGTCGTCCGGCATGTCGACCGCGGCGAGAATGCCGTAAAGCTTCTTGTCGCGGTGCTGCGGCATGAACTCCGGGACCTCGCGCAGGATGCGCAGCAGCTGCTCGATGCCTTCCTCGCGCAGATGGCTCTTGACCTCGACGACCACCGCCACGTTGCGGTCGGTGTTCGAGAAACCGAAGACGTCGAGCTCGAGCGTCCGCCCCTGCTTCTGCACCCGGTAGCGCGGAGCGATGTTGTCCAGACCAAACTGCTCCGCCAGCAGCTTGCGCATCGAGGGCAGGGCCATGCCCTCGGTGAAGCTGCCGAATTTATCCCCGAGCTTGCCGAGCTGCCGCCCGACCTCCTTCAGCTGGCGATCGGTCTCGCGCAGCTGGCGCTCCGTCTCGGCCTGCGAGACCAGCAGTTGGGCCAGCAACTCTTTCAGCTCTTGATCCATATCGTCTCGGTTCCGCTCCGTCATTCGCGCGGCTGGCCCATTTTACCCCAGGAACGAACGGCACGCCCCTACGCTTCGCACGCTTCGCGCATCACTGAAGATCCTGTTTTTCGTTTGGGCTTACAATGGTCATGGGGTGGCAGAGCCCGCCACTCGAACCACAACGGGTAAGGGGGAGCGTATGCGAGCAACACGGAGTGCGACAGGGGGTGTGGCACCGTTTTGGAGAGCGAGGTTTTTGCCCAAGGGCGGGCACGCACCCGGGATCCGAACGCTCGCGGTCCGGGTTTTGGCGATCTCGATCTGTGCTGTCTGGATTGGGGCTCTGACCCTCCCCGAGGCAGCGCACGCTGCCGAATCGACTCCCGCGGCAGCAACCGCTGCGAATGCCAGCCGCTGCGCGGTGCGGCTCGTCCTGCACTCGACAGAAAGGTTTTACCACTCGGGGGTCGATGGTACGGGGGAAGGCGAGGTCTATTGCCCCATCGTTGATCTCGATTGGAATACTTGTGAGGCTCAGGGTTATCTCAGCTCCGACCTCGGCCTCAGCAAGAAAGACGGCATCGCGCTCAATGACCCTCTACCGCGATCCGACTGGCTGAGTGGGACACGCGCCAGCTACATCAAGGCTCAACGCTTCGAGGGGCCTTATGCCTTTGGTTCCAGCCGGCCCGGCTACGGGCACATCTGGGAATGGATCGACGGCGAGCACATCTCGACTTACCGTCCCATCGACCTGGTGACGGTCAAGTACAACGACCTCGATTGCAACGGTGCCTACAGCTCCAACTACCAAGTCACCTGGGTCGAGGATGATCCGGGGTGGATCTTTGATTGGCAGGCCAACGACTATTACCCCGTGAAAATCTATTTCGGACCCTGGATCAATCAATGCCTCCAGCAGCGCGGCGGGGTGATCATGACCGATCAAATCCTGAGCGTGCGGGAGGGCGGCAATGGGCATGGGTATTTCACCGCGACCTACGACGTTCTATGTGAGTATCGGTCCTCGGCTGCGCTGGGTACTTGCGGCAACGGGCTCCCTGATCCTGGGGAAACTTGCCTCAATTGCTCAGAAGATATGGCGTATAAGTTTTATGATACATGGTTCACATTTTGCCACTGCGAAGATGGCATGTGTAGCGGTCACAGCGACGTCACCACGCCACCTGGCGACGAGACGCCGGAAAACTGTCCGCAAGACTGCCCGCCCAGCTCCGCGACCTGTGGCAATGGCTACTGCGACCCGAGCGAAGACTGCGCCACCTGCCCTTGCGACTGCTCCTGTGCCGAAGACAGCGGCTGCTTTGCTGCCGCCGGGGGAGGCGGTGAGTGCCGGACCCGGGAGCTGTCTTGCGGCGACGGTAGCTGCGAGCCCGGGGTCGAAGACTGCGGCAACTGCCCGCAGGACTGCGGCTGTGGCGTTGACGAGGTCTGTCGCCAGAATGCCTGCACCTCAGCTTCCTCGGTGTGCCCCGGAGGGGGAGGAGGTGGTGGTGGTGGCGGGGGCACGGGCCCCTGCGGTAATGGCACCTGCGAGGCGGCGAGCTCCGAGACCTGCGTCACTTGCGCTGCGGACTGCGGGGCTTGCCCGCCGCCGATCACCCAAGCGCCCACCCTCCATGGCCCCACGGTCTGCGTCCAGAGCTTGACCCCAACCTTCGAGTGGACCAAGGTCCCCAACGCTGCCACCTACTGGCTAGTGGTAGTGCGGCTGCGCGATGACCAAACGCTCTACAGCCGGCACCTCGACGCCAGCTCGACCTGCACTTCGGTTTGCCGGCACACGCCACTGACCTTGGACGACAACGAGAGCTACCGCTTTAAGGTCAAAGGGGTCGATGCTGCTGGGCTGACCAACGGCTACTGGTCCGACGCTTTCGGCCAAGATGGCATCTTCCGCGCCCAGACCGCGGCTTGTCCGCTCCCGACCGAGCCACCACCGGTGCATGCCCCGGTCGACTGCGTGGCCTCGCTCAAGCCAACCTTGACCTGGGATCGGGTGGCAAACGACGCCTGGGGCTACCGGCTGATTGTCAACCGGGTCGATGCGGAAGGCGAACCCATCGTCCACGACGTCGACATTGCGCCGCCCGTCTCTGGCACGAGCGCGAGCTGGACCGTCCCCTATCCACTGGTCGACAACGCCCGTTACCGTTGGAAGGTCAAGGCGCTCGATGGCAATCTCGGCGGACCCTACTCGAAGATCCTGTACTTCACCGCGCATGCGGCCGGCTTCCGCTGTCCGGCCTGCGGTGATGGTTTCGTGGACGCACCCGAGCAGTGCGATCCTGGCCTTGGCGGCAGCACCTGCTGCGACCCCAACTTCTGCACCTTGCGGCCGTCCGGCATGGTTTGTCGACAAGCGGCAGGCGGTTGTGACGTGCCCGAAATGTGTGACGGCAGCGCCGCCACCTGCCCGGCCAACCTGTTGGCCGTGTCCGGGACGGTGTGCCGAGCTGCCAGTGGGCCTTGCGATCAGCCCGAGACTTGCTCCGGGACGTCGGTGGCGTGTCCGACCGACAGCATCCAGCTGGCAGGGACGCCTTGCACCGCGGATGTTTGTGCCAACCCGGCCACCTGTGATGGGACCGCCAAGGCGTGTCCCGTAACGAGCGGAGTGAAACCCGCGGGAACGGTATGCCGGACACCCCTCGGCGGGCCGCCGGGGACCCCCTTTGGAGCCTGCGAGCAGAGCGCGGCCTGCGATGGGGTGGAGGCCAGCTGTCCGCCGAGCGCGGCGGTGGCCGACGGCACTCCCTGCCTCAATTCCGGAGCGTGCTTTGTCGGCACTTGCCAGCGCGCTTTCTTCGGCGATGGCTCCGACGGCGAGCTGACGGTCACGCGCTTCGCCTATACCGACGACCTGCGCACGGCCCTCGCAGCCACGGCGCTCAGCGGGCAGCGGGAGCTGAAAGTCAGCTCGGCCCAGGGCTTCGCTCGCGGCGACGAAATCCTGATCCTCCAGATGACCGACCCTGGCGCCGGCAACTACGAAACCCAAACCGTGCTCAGCACAGGTAGTGACAACCTCACCCTTTGGGGTCAGCTGGAGCACACCTACACCGTTGACGTGGTCAGCAAGGCTCAGATCCTGCGCGTTCCCCAATACCGCAACGTGACCGTAAAAAGCGGGGGGCAGCTGACCGTCCATACCTGGGACGGCGAGACCGGTGGCGTGATGTTTTTCCGCGCTCTCGACACCGTCACCGTCGAGGCAGGAGGTGCGGTCACCGTGGCTGGGAAAGGGTTCCCGGGCGGCCAGGGCGGAGCGCCTGCAAGCGGCGGAGCAGGCGGTGCGGGAGGAGCCAGGGGCAACGACAAAACCGTCGAAGAATGCGGCACGCAGGGCGCCGGTGATGGCGCCCCTGGGCTTGCTTGGACGGGTGCGCCCGGGGGTGCGGGAACCGGCTGGTACGACTGCCTGGGCGGCGCCGGAGGTCGCGGTGGGTTGACCGGCTTCCCCGGTGCTGCGGCCAACGTCGGGACCACGGGTCAGGGCCCGGCCGGCGGCTCGTCCCAAGGCGGCGGGGGCGCCAATGTCAGCCCGTCCTCGCTCGCTCAGTTGATCCTCGGTAGCGGTGGTAACGGTGGCCGCAGCGGGGCGGGTGGCACCGGCGGCGGCGGTGGTGGTGGTGGCGGCGGCTACCATGGAAACTATGGGGACAAATCGGTTGCGGGTGCGGTCGGCGGCACCGGCGGAGCGGGCGGGGAAGGCGGCGGCGGCGGGGCGGGCGGAGGCATCATGATCCTGCGCTCGCGCTATCTCGTCAATCACGGGACCCTGAGCGCCCGAGGTGCGGACGGCAGTCCTGGAAGCGCCGGAGCCAGCGGTGGCAAGGGGGGAGACGGGGGCAACGGTGGCGGCAACACACCGGGCGCGGCGGGTGGTGGCGGCGGTGGCGGTCGAGGTGCGACCGGCGGCCAGGGCGGCCAGGGCGGCAGCGGTGGCGGTGGCGGCGTGATCATCCTCGCGAGCTTCGGCCTCACCCTGGACCAGCCGCCGACGACCGTGGGCGGCAGCCCTGGCGTGAGTGGTATGGCCGGCGCTGGTGGTCCGGGTGGAGCCGCAGGTGCAGGTGGCTACCACCGGCAGCAGGGAGGTGGGTCCTACGCTTATTCCGGTGCTGCCGGAGCCGTGGGCCTTACCGGAACGAGCAGCCTTGCCGGTGTTGGCAGCGGCGGCTCTGGCCGCGTCCTGACCACCTGCGGCAACAACGTGCTCGATGCTGGCGAGCTATGCGACAAGGGAGGCTGCTGCACCCTGACCTGCCAGCTCAAAGGTGCAGGGCAGATCTGCCGGCCCATGCAGGGGCTCTGCGACGTGGCCGAGACCTGCAACGGCACTTTGGCGACCTGTCCCGCCGACGCCAAACTCCCGGCCCAGACGCTTTGCCGAGCCGCAGATCCCGAGAACCCTTGTGATGCCGCTGATCACTGCGACGGCACCAACCTCGGCTGCGCGGACAGCTGGCTCGTCAACGGTACCTGGTGTGGAGTCCGTCGGACCTGCCAGAACGGGGTGTGCCAGTAATGAACGCTCACCGCGTGGAAACCTGGCACAAAGTGCCGGGGCGCCACGCAGGATGCGCAGCAGCTGCTCGATGCCTTCCTCGCGCAGATGGCTCTTGACCTCGACGACCACCGCCACATTGCGATCGGTGTTCGAGAAACCGAAGACGTCGAGCTCCAGCGTCCGCCCCTGCTTCTGCACCCGGTAGCGCGGGGCGATGTTGTCCAGACCAAATTGCTCTGCCAGCAGCTTGCGCATCGAGGGTAGGGCCATGCCCTCGGTGAAGCTGCCGAACTTCTCGCGCAGCACACCCGTCACCAGGGCACTTGTTGCAACGGCTGGTGTCCAGCTGCTGGAAAGAAGTCAGATACAACGCAAAGGGCTTGCAATCCTCGGCAGATGTGGTAAATTATCTGCCCACCCCAGGTTGAACTGCTTTGACGCCTGAGGCCAAGCGGATTTTCCGGGGCTGGATTTTGCTATTCGTTGGCAGAATCCGGTTCTGCGGTTGCGTATATTCGGTTGCTTTTTGGGTTGCTTATATAGAGTTGCTTTGATTGGGTCGACGGTATTTTCCTCTGAATATGATAGTTTAGTATTTTGATGTTTTCTGTGAGCGGGAAAATTTTCTTATCTCCTGGGATGCTTCCGGGAGTCGACCGCGCCTTGACCCTGAACGCGCTCGAAGCGTTCTCAGCGCTAGCTCGGATAGGCGGTACGTCGGCCCAGCAAGCCCTCGCCGCGCTGCTCCCCTATCTCGATGACGAGTTGGTCGCGGTTCGGGAAGCGTCCCACCAGCTCGTCGGCGGAGACTGCCGCTTGACCCCATTCAGAGGTCGGGACCGCTGGGAGAACGCCGACTTCTTCGTGCTGGTCAGCGGCATGCAGGTCACGGTCGGCCGGGCCGACACCTTGGAGCTGGCACCGTGGAGAGCGCTCGCTGAGGTTGATCCCCTCAAGCACGAAGTGCTGACCGTAGCAGTGACCGACCAGCACCGCCCGCTCAGCGATCAGCTGGATCTCTATGTGATCACCCGGCCCTTTTCTCCGGAAGAAAGCGAAGCCCAGTGCTCGGCCTACCATGGACTGATCTCCATCGATGAAGCGGGGAATCCCCATCTCGAAACCTCCGCCGACGATGCCCGCGGCGAGCGTCCGGCCTTGTGGCAGGGCGTTCCCGCAACGCGGCTGCCCTTCTGGTTGAAGCACTGGCGCCTGGCCAAGTCCGCGGGGCTCGACCTGCTGACCCTGCCCGCGGACTTGCAGCAGTCCCTAGGAGCCTTGCGCGACGCCGGGCAAGACCTCGAACGGGTGACCGTCGCTCCTGGTTGGGTGGCTTATGGGGTGGCCGGTGAGGTGTGGCTCCAACCCACCGCCGCGCCCGAGCCAGCATCCCTGCCGCTCGGCGACGAGGTGCGCATCCTCGCGCTTCACTCGGTGTCAGTCGATGGGGTTCGCGGGGTGGCTGCGACCGACAGCCGGAACTTGATCGCTTTTGCAACCCGTTCCTCTCAGCACAGCCCCGTTGTCCGCCTTCGCGAGAGCTGGCGCCAACTCACGGTCGATTTTCCGGCGGATGCGGTCTTTCTGAGCGCGGCGGACGGCGCCGAGTGGCCCGACTTGCTGCTCGGCTTCCGCGACGGAACGCTCGGACGGCTGCGCCACGTCGGAAGGGAGCGGATTCGCAAGGTCTGGCGGGAGCTGTGGCAACGTCTGGGGCAATGCTCCGTAGAAGATCACCTCCGCGCCTGCCGGGAGGTCTGGTCCCAGCCAGAGGCAAGTGAGCGCTGGAAGCAAACGCTGCTCTTTGCCGCGGTCGAAGCCACGCTCGAACAGCTCCCCCAACTCACCCTGGCGCAGGCCCAATCGCTCGCCCGAGAGGTGGTCGACTTGTTCCCTCGCACAGAAGACCACCACGTCCTGACGGCGGGTCTTCATCCCTTGCTGCAACGCCTGCGCGCCGTGGTCCGCGCGCCAGCCAGCGCTGGCTTCACGACCCGGGATTTTCTGTGGGAAGTGATCCACAGCCTTTATCGCCAGCAGGAGCGGGCCAGCATCGAGATCTTGGTGCAAATCAATCGGCTGATGCGTTCGATTGATCTTGGCAACCTCCCAGAATCGGACGATCGGCGGGTCGTCGCACTGCGCCGCCGGAGTCAGCGCAACCGCGAGGACGTGTGGCAGGAACTCCGGCAAAAGGAAAACCTCGAGCTCGATCAAGTCATCGAGCGCTGCGGGCTCGCGATCGAACGTTGGGCCAGCGCGTACCTGCCCACCGACACGGTGCGCTTCGGCTCCTTCGGCCCCATGCCTGCAGAAGTCACGAGCGACCTGACCGGCTTCGCCACCTGGGACTCCTCGGGGAACCGCGTCCCCTGGCTGGCGATCGCGCGCTGGGACCACCTAGCGGTCCACCGGCTGGAAGCGCGGGGCAAGCT
>CAZCOV010000310.1:0-7629 GCA_964499975.1 uncultured Thermoanaerobaculia bacterium | reverse complement strand
GTTGTATCGTCCGCGGTGGTCAACCAGATTTGCTCCCCAAAAATCACTGGCGACGACCACCCGCGCCCTGGAATGGGGACTTTCCACCGCACATTCTCGGTTTCGCTCCAGGTTAAAGGCAGGGTGTCGCGCGCGTGGCCATTGCCCAAGGGACCGCGAAAATCGGGCCAGTCATCTGCGAAAGCCAGGCCCCCGGCAAAAAAAGTCAGCGCGAGCAGCCGGAAACCCCCGCGCGGCAACCGCAGGCTCATCGCGCTCCCCCCCGGCGTTCCGCCCAGATCAGGCAGCCGCCGTCGATGCGGGTGTGGTAACCGAGCGAGAAGTCGAGCGGCTGAGCCCCCTTCTCCGCGAACCGATCGCGCAGATCGGGCTGGAACCATTCGCGGTAAGCCGGCAAGGTCTGGGTGTAGGTGCCAAAAAAGCGCAAGTCGAACTGGGATGGGGCGAAAGCGCGCAGCGGGATCCCCGAGTCATCCTGGAGGATGGTCATCCCACCGGCCAGGATCAAGTCGCGAATCTGCGAGAACTCCGGCAGGTGCAGCAGGTACTCGGTCGACTTCATGTAGGCGTTGAAACCGCCGAGCTGGGTGAGAAAACGGGTGAGGGGCGCCTCCTTCATCCCAGAATCCGAGAGATCTTGGCTGAAGAAGTAGAGTGCGCGCGGGCGTCCGTCCGCGGCTTGGAAGTCGAGGCGGAGCGCGGTGGCCTGAGCTGCGGTTAGAGGACGGATGGCGCGGACGGTCCCAGCGGGGTCGACGGCGAGGTACTGCGCGCCGGTGATCTGGTGCTGGCTGCGCGCCAGAAAAATCAGCAGGGTCGGCAAGACCCCGTTCAAGTTGCCGCCGACAAAGTCTTGCTCCATCTGTTGGGTGACGAAGTAGCCCGATTCGAGCAGTGAGCGAAACGCGCTGCGCAGCCGTCCGAGCGCGGCCGCGAGGTCCGTGCTGTGGCGCGGGTCGAGCTCGCGGGCAGCATTTCCCGCAGGCATTGCGAGCAGCACCTCGCCCGGCGATTCGAGGCCGATCAGCACGTAGCTCTGGGCCGCCGGGAACAACAAATTGGCGGTCAGGAAGTCGGGACCGCCAAAGGGGTAAACCAAAGGTGCGGTGGGCACTTGCGGGGTCAAGGCGTGCTGTGCCCAGGTTCGCATGCGCTCCAGGCGGACGGTTTCGAGCTCGGCCCACATGGCGTCTTGGTGCTGGGCGTGCTCGCTCCATTGGGCTGCGGTCAAAAGTCCTGGGATGGGTTCGAGCCCGGCGAGAAAGCGAGCCAGCGCTTGGAAATCCGCGGCCGGAATGGGTGCTGTCTCCGCCGGGGTTGCCACCGCCATTGCCACCGGCGCTTTCGCTGGGGGAGCCGCCGGCGGCGGGTCTGCGGGTTTCTCGCAGGCGAGCGCCAGGCAACTCGCGATGCCGACGGCCCATAGGGTGCGGCCGGCAAAAGGACACGATTCAGGGCGACGTAGGGGGGGATACACGATGGGCAAGCCTCCGCGGCAATAACGCATAAATTCCCAGACCAGCTGCCAAGGTCAAGACCCCAGCCAGGGATTCCCACGGACGCTGGACCAGGGTGTAGCCCATGGTCACCAGGCTGATCAGAACGAACAGAAAAGGCGTCAGCGGGTAGCCCCAAGTGCGGTAAGGACGCTCCAGCTGGGGTTCTTTGTAGCGCAAGTAAAAAACCCCGAACACGGTCAAACACGAGGATGCCGTGAGGATGAGCTGGGTATAAACCAAAATGATCTCGAAGCTCGAAGTCCACAGCAGCAAGAACACGATGGCGCTTTGCACCCAGATCGCCAGCACCGGGATTCCCGCGGCATTGGTGCGGGCGAGCCAGGCGAAAACGCGGTAATCCTCGCCCATCGTCTGGGTGACCCGCGGTCCTGCCCAGACCATGGCGCTGATCGTCGAAACCAGGGCGATCGACAAGAGCAAGCTCATCAAGTCGCCGCCGAACTCGCCGAAAATGCGGCTCGCAACCACATGGCCGACCTCGATTTTCCCCGCGATCTCAGCGAGCGGAGTGGTGGCGAGAAAAACCCAGTTGAGCGCCACGTACAAGACCAGCACCAAGAGGGTGCCATAAAAAAGCGCGCGTGCCACGTCTGTTTTCGGTCGACGCAGCTCACCGACGATGTAGGTGGCAGCGTTCCAGCCGGTATAGGCGTACATCACAAACAAAAGCGAAATGCCAAACGGGGCACTGAGCAAGACTCCCGCATCCCCGGGCGCGGGCGCAAAGCGGAGATCGGTGAACTCGGCCACCCACAGGGCGGCGGCCACGAAGGTCAAGATCAGGGCCACTTTGAACCCGGTGAACAGGTTCTGGAAGTAGCTGCCCAAGCGCAAGTTGCGCAGATGCGCCAGGGTGACCCCGGCGACCACCAACGACGACAGGACGAGCGGCGAGCCGCCGAACACGGCACAGAAGTAACGTCCGAAGGCCATGGCGCTTAGCGCGATGGGGGCGGCAAATCCGGCGGTCACCGAGATCCAGCCGGCGAGAAACCCCAAGGCTGGATGGAAGATGCGTCCGAGAAAGTGGAACTCACCGCCGGAGCGGGGGAGCGCAGCGGCCAACTCGCCGTAGCTCAAGGCGCCGCAGAGCGCGAAAATTCCGCCCACCACCCACAAGGAGATCAGGGCGAAACCCGAATGCAAGTCCACGACTTGAAAGCCCAAGCTGGTGAAAACCCCGGTGCCCACCATGTTGGCGATCGTGAGCGAGGCCGCAGTCAGCACCGACACGGAGCTGCGGGTGCCGTCTCGGGTCAAAGCGTGAGCCTCGGGGGACGGATTCACCGCGGCGTCGACGGCGATGTTGGTGCAGGAGGGAGGTCGGGCAGAGCAGCGGCCGGCAGGGCTTCCTCTTCAAGCATGATCGGGATGTCCGAGACGATCGGATAGACCAGCTGGGACTGCGCGCAGTAGAGCCCTTGCTCGACCACCGGCTCTTCGTCACGAAAGTGCTCACGGTACTTCTCGCGCACCGACTGCCGCAGCTCCTCGGGCAAGTCCACCAGCTGCAAATCGCCCTTGGTCTTGGGGCAAACGAGAATCTCCAGCAATTCTGGATCGAGGGCCATAGAGTTACCTCTTGGGCTTCAGGGTTGGGACTTCAGGGTTGTGACTTTGCGCGCTGCGCCGGGCAATCAGCAACTGCGCGGTCGCAGCCCAGGGCAGAATAGCACGGTCCAAGGCGTCGCCGGGGACAACGATCACCAGGTTCCCCCCTTCACGGATCACCAGTTTGACGCTCCTCAAAACTCCCAGTCGATGCCCAAGGACGGCAAGAGTCCACCCCAACGTTCCTCGGCTGGGGTCACCGCGACACGGCCGTCGGGTAGCACCAAGAGGTCGAAATCGAGGTCGAAGCCCGCGATGTTTCTGCGGTTGTAGAGGTTCTGCAAGTCGAGGAAAAGCGTCAGTAGTCCCTTTTTCAAACGCCACTCCCGGGTGACCCGCACGTCGAGCCGGTGGTAGTCGGGCAAGCGCGCGCCGTTGACCGGTCCGAACTCGGCTACGGGCTCGAGCTCCCCTTCCTCATCTGCTTGCAGCCGTCCGCTGATCGCGGTCGTCGGCCAGCCGGTGTGATAGCGGAAAGCGAGGTTGAGGGTCCAGCGGGCGCTGACCTGGTAGTGCAGGTCAGCGTTTAAAGCATGGGGCTGGTCCACGCCGCGGGGTACTTTTCGGCCATGGATTTCGTCGCGGATCCGGGCGTAGGTGTAGTTTAAGAACCAGCTCAGCTTGCGGCCTTGCCGGCTGCGCAAGGAGAGCTCGACCCCTTCTGCCCTGCTATGTTCGGGGGTGAAGCGAAAGCGATCCGCTTCGATTTCGGGGAAGGGGCTGAACGGTTCGAAAATGTTTTCAAAACGGGGCCGAGGACGGTCGATCGCTCGGTGGTACCAGTCACAGCGCAAGCGGGTGCCCGACGCCCCCACGTGCTCGAAGCCGAGCACTGACTGCTCGCTCCGTTCGGCCGGGAAGAACCGGGTCAAGCCATCCTCCACCTGGAGTTCGTAAGGCCGCTGGCTCTGGAAGTAGTGGCCCCAGGCCGCGCGCAGGCTGCTCCGCGCGCCGAGCGCCAACACCAAGTTGAAGCGTGGGCTCAAATCCTGGTCGTTGCTGATCTGCTGCTCGTCGTAGCGCAACCCCAGCTCCAAAATCAGTCCGGACCACGGACGCCAGCGATCGCTGGCGTAAACCCCAGCTTGATCGCTCCTCAGGCGCTCGCGGAACGCCGTGGTGGTAGCTCGCGGCTCCTCGCGCAGGTCGGCCAGAGGATCTTCGAACGTCCGGAGGTTCAAGTAATCGTAGTCCGTGGTCAGCCGGCGGAGATCCCAACCCCAGCGCAGGTAGTGCTGGTCGTTCAGCTGGGAGTTCCAGTCCTGTTTGACGCCCCAGGTGACGAGCAGGCGTTCGTCGCGCAACTCAAAGCCTTGACCTTCGCCGTCGCGCTCGAAAGCTTGGCGGTTGCGGTCCATGCGCCCGCGGGAGAGCACGGAATCGACGAACAGGTGCGGGGTGAGCAGGGCTTGGTGGCTGCACCAGAGGTTGGAACCCCCGTACTTGGTTTTGGCCTGCTCATGGTCGGCACCCTCTTGGATCGCGAAGTCCAGGCGGTCTTCGGAATGGAGCAGCCGCAAGCCCAGCGCATGAGCCGCGTTGACCTGGTACTCGGTCTTCAAGAAAGCATCCCAAAAGCGTGGCTGCTCTTCTTCGGTGAGAAACTTCGACGCCAGCTCCAGCGAGCCGTAGCGTGCCACTCCGAAAAAGCGCCCGCGCTCGCCCGCGAAACGGCTGGCACCTCCTGCCTGGGCGCTCAGCGCACTCAGGCCGAGGTGGCGCGGATGCTCCCAACCTGCAGCCACCGTGCGCATGTCGAGCACGCCTCCCATACGGTCACCAAAACGTGCGGGAAAGCTGCCCAAAATCAGGTCGACTTCGCCGATCGCGCGCGGGGTGATGATGCTGAGCGCATTCGAAAAGTCGCGCAGGTGATAGGGCTCAAACAGCTCCAGCTGATCGAGCAACACCAGGACTTCGTCGGCCCGACCGCCGCGGATGTGAACCTCGGCCGAGAGCTCGTTGCCCGAGGTGCCAGGCAACAAGGTCAAGGCGCGGAAAAAATCGCCGCCGAGCGTGGGCAAGCTGAGGATTTCCTCGCGCTCGAGCGCCAGAACTGCCACCGGATCGTCGCGCAGGAGCGAGATCACGCTGGGGGAAACGATGATCTCGTCGAGCGGGAGGGGAGCTGGGACCAACGTCAAAACCAGCTCACGGGTCAAGCCGGCCAAGACCACGATCCCGTCCAGCCGCTCGACCACAAACCCCGGTCGGTGCGCTTCCAAGGTGTAGGTTCCTGGGGGCACGGCGGGTAACGTGAAAGTCCCGTCCGCGCCGGTCACGGCTGAAAGGCCGGTTCCCGCGATCAGGATTTGCACGTGGGCGAGTGCTTGCTGGCGATTGCGGTCCCGCACTTGACCGCGCAACGTCGCGGTCACCACGGTTGCAGGGCGGGGAATGACGACCCAGGTGCCGCCCGAGGTGGACTGGACGGTGAGCCCATGGGGGGCGAGCAACTGTTCGAGGATCTGCTCCGGGGAGGTGGCGGTCGGCTCGACCAGCACCCGCATCTCGGGCTGCACCACCTCGCTGGTAAAAAGCACCTTGAGGCCCTGGGCTTGGAGGGCTTGGAGGGCTTGGGTGAGCGTGCGTGCGGACGCCGCTTTCGGCGCTTCTCCTTGCAGACTGCGGGCCGGCATGGGCTGAGTTACCATGACCCCGGTGATGACGAGCAGCGATAACGCAGTGCGGGCAACCATGCCGAGACCTCCTGCAGACGGCGTGGCCAGATGTCCGCAACAGCCTATCATTCGCCAGGCGGGCGATGGATGTCCGAGCTCCTGCCGAAAACGCTGCAGGTGCTGTAGAGTCCAGCGAGTTGGGAAAAGCCCGCCGCGCGCTCATGGTCGAAACCTCTGCTTCCCCTTGCGAACTCAGCGATGCCAAGGCACGCATCGTCCTTTTGGGGGCCAGCAACTTGACGCTCAGCTTGCCCCTGATTCTCGAGCTGGCACCCCAGATCCTGGGCCACCGTCAGTTCGAGATCTTTGCCGCCTTGGGCCACGGCCGATCATATGGCCAGACCTCACGGGTTTTCTTCCGCGCTCTGCCGTCAATCCTCGAGTGTGGCTTGTGGCGAGCCCTGGCCGCTCGTCCGGCCTTGCCCACTTATGCCTTGGTGAGCGACGTCGGTAACGATCTCGCCTATGGCGTCGACCCGGCGACCATCGGTTCATGGCTGAGAGAATGCCTGGCGCGCCTGCAGCCGCGGGCGCAGCTGGTCGTCAGCGCCTTGCCTGTGGCCAGTCTCGAACGCTTGCGGCCATGGCAAATCCGCCTGGCGCGGACGCTGCTTTTCCCCTGGTCAGAAGTCACCCCGCAAGCGATCCAGCAGGGGATTTCGGCGCTCAACCTCCGGCTGCGCGAGTTGGCGGCTGAACACGGCGCGCAATGGGTCGAGCAGCCCGGCTGGTGGTATGGGCTCGACCCCATCCACATCCGCCGCAGTGCTCGCCGACAGGCCTGCTCGGCCTTGCTCGCGGGTTGGCGCCGCACGTCCAATGAGCGCTGCGCCGACGATTTCGCGCCAACCCTGCCCCGGGCATCCTTCGACTCGTGGCAGAAGCAGCTTTGGCGCGCCTGGCGCTGCCGCTTTACCGTCCCGGAGCAACGGTGGATTTGCGGCCTCGCGCAGCTCGGCAGCCAGCCGACCTGGAGCGCGCCGTCGTTTCGGCTGTGGCTGTATTGATGGGTGATCGAGCGGATAAAAGCGTCGACCCCTGAGCAGCACCAGGCAGGGACCGCGATCTGAGCCTGCCCTTCCCAGCCTGGACCGTCATCTCAGGCCACACCTGGTTAGCTCTGTGGCTCGCGCAGCCGGATCACGATCACTCCGAACTCGACGCTGGCGGCAAAACGACCACGGCGGCACTTTCTCGGGCTCGGCATCAATTCATCCACGCAGGTGCAGGCCCACCAGCGGAAAAATCCAGGGGCTAACGCCTTGTTGGTGTCTTCTGCGCTGGATTCGGGGCGACCCCACGGGCTTTCGGCGCTCGAAGCAGGCGCGAGCGGGTGAACCGAGAGGCCACGTCAATGGTGGCGCCGAAAAACGTGAATTTTTCCTTACAATTTACGCTTTGTTGTGGTACGATTGACTCTTGAACTTGACCGCTGCCGTGGTCACGTCCGCCACTTCTTGCGAGGTCCACATGCCCGCTCACCGACTCACACTCGCCATCGCCTTCGCTCTCGTCGCTTCGACCGCCCTTGCCCAGAGACCAGCAAGCCTACAGAAGGGAGTCGATTCCGAAAAGTTGTATCAATTTTCAAATATAGACAACATCAATATTTTCTCCGGTAACATAATGCTATCTCTGCCCATCGGAGGCCAGTACCCCATAGGCGGCGATTTCTCCTACGGACCCCGGCTGGTCTACAATTCCAAGGTCTGGGACCACGACGAGCACCCGCCCCATGTCTTCGCCGTCCCTGATCGGCTCTCCAACGCCGGACTCGGCTGGTCCATCTCCTTCGGACGACTGCTCCAACCCCTCCA
>CAZCOV010000309.1:0-7679 GCA_964499975.1 uncultured Thermoanaerobaculia bacterium | reverse complement strand
ATGATGGAATCTCTATGACTCTATAATCTATGCCTATCGAACCTATCGAACAAAATCGAACTTTTACCACGGGCCGTGAGGCCGTGTACAATGGAGTGTCCTCTGGACCGCGGCGGCGTTGGCTAGCCCGCGGTCGATCAGCTGTGCCGCGCGCTGCGCTGGGCCGGTTGATCCTTCAGGTGAAGGGGCCGCGTTGCATGTGAGGAGGGGTGAGGTGACCGGTCGAGACTACCCCATTCGTGAAGCGATCGCAGGGAGCATCCGGCTGCAACCCTGAAAGCAGGTGTCCTTGGCCCCAGGTGAGCGAGGGTGAAGATGACGTTGGCGAGCACCTTGACCCCCAAACGGACGGTGGTGTTTTCCGGGTGGGGTGGCGAAGCGGGCCTGACGGTTCCGACAGGGATCTCAGAGCCAACCCTCAACAAGGAAATTGCGGGTCAGGACCTGATCCGCAAAAAACTGCTGGCGATCATCGACAAGCTCGAAGCCATCGGCAACAATCGCGAGCTGCTGTTCTGTTCGGAGCAGAAACTGCAGGCGATTACCCGGGAGTTCACCACCATTTGCCAGGAGGTCCGCAAGTTTTTCGCGGAATCCTTGTCCCACCGTTCGGCCATCCCCCAACTGCAAGAAGCCCGCGAAGACGTCAAGCTCTTCTTTCGCGCCCACCTCGGAGAGGAAATCGAGGAGATCGAGCTGCTGGAGCAGGTCCTGTTTTCTGATGCGGTGTACCGCGACCGGCATCCCCCCCGTACCCTCGAACCGTTCCGGCGCCGGCTGGCCAAATGCACGGGTCTGGTGCGTACGGAACTGCAGAAGATGTTCGCCCATCTCTTTGCGTGCGACCCGCGCAATTTGTTCCGTCCCAACGGGCCTTACAGCCAGCAAGAAATCCTG
The DNA here is from genome assembly GCA_964499975.1 of uncultured Thermoanaerobaculia bacterium. Lineage (GTDB taxonomy): Bacteria > Acidobacteriota > Thermoanaerobaculia > Multivoradales > J023 > CAZCOV01. The sequence goes on along the minus strand of CAZCOV010000309.1, from coordinate 6,782 downwards.
TTCCGTCAGTTTCGGCGGGATGTGGAGATCTGTGAACAGCTCTACCTGGCGATCCGCAAGCTCGACACCTACATGCGGGGCGCGATCATCCCCTCCGACGTGTTGCGCATGATCGCCGACAAGATCATGAACGAACAGAACATCTCGTGTTTGTTCGATTCAGATCACTATTTTTTCATGAACGCGTTGATCGACGAGGTACTGGAGATCTTGCTGCCGGAGCTGCGCGACTTTCTCAACCTCGACGGCGTCTGGTACGACGACTTTGAGAACGTCGAACGGAAGTGCAAGGCGCTCACCAATGCGTGCATCGAATTTCGCGCTTTTTATACTGAACGTTCGGGATTGCGTGAGGAAATCTACGCCAGCGGCCACGGGCAGCGGCAAACACGCAAGCAAGATCCTGCATTGGGGCCGGTCATCCGAGTTTTCGAAACTTTTCGCTGCAACGAAGTTGCGGGAAAATTACGCCAGATCGACCAGGTCCTGATTGATCTCGAAGGCACTTTGCTGCAATGGGAAAAAGGGGTTGCGCAACGCGCTTTTGCGCGGCCTGAATGGCGCGAGGCCCAACCGCTGCAACGGCGTCCCAGCAAGTAGCTTACTCGGGTTATCTGCCGGATCCGGGATCACCCGAATTGGGGTACAACTTCCAGCGGATAAGGCCAGGCGCCGGGCCGGCGGCGGTGGTGAAGGGAGCGGGCGGCGCGTTCCAGCGCGCTGTGCAAGTGTTCGAGATGCAAGGGTTTGGCGAGAAAGTCGTCCATGCCAGCAGCGGCACAGCGCTCGCGGTCCGCCGGTAGGGTGAAAGCGGTCACGGCGATGATCAGCGGGCGCTGCTCGGCGCGTAGCTGGTGGATGCGCCGCGTGGCTTCGAGCCCGTCCATTTCCGGCATCTGGATGTCCATCAAGATCAGATCGTAGCGCTGCCGCTCGACTGCTGCCACGGCTTCGCGACCGTTGACGGCGAGGTCAGCGCGGTAACCCAAGCGTTCCAAGAATTGGAGAGCTACCCGCTGGTTGATCTGGTTGTCTTCGACGACCAGGATCTTGAGCGGAAAGAGCGGCGCGGGTGGACTCAGGGTCGGGGTTGAAGCAGGGCTTGTGGTCGTGCTTGGATCACCGCTTTTCGCCAGGACTTCATCGAGCACAGCAAAGAGGCGAGCTGGCTTCAAAGGTCGGCTCAGGGTCGGCTGACCAGGGCGAAAAGATCGGCTGTCGACCCCGGCCACCCGCGGACTGCGCAATGGGATGAAGGGAATCGCCAACGACGAGCACAAGTCGATGAGCGCTGGACCACCCTCTGCTTGCAACAGCTCGTGGGCGATCACTGCCACCGCTACGGAGCGGGTCATGCGAATGCGATCGCAGGCTTCGGCAGCGGAACTCGCCATCCCTGGCACCATCCCCCAGACCGCGGCTTGTTGGCTCAGCATCTGCTGCAAAGCTGGGTGCGGATCGACCACCAGCAACTGTTTGCCCGCCAGAGGGAGATGGATCTGGTGGATGAAAGCGCGATCCGGCCCGGCCGCAGGCTCGGCCTTGAGCGTGAAGCTGAAGGTGGAACCTTGACCTTCGATGCTGTGGACCCAGATGTCACCGCCGAGTTGCTGGCAGAGGCTGCGGCTGATCGCAAGCCCGAGCCCAGTACCACCGTAGCGCCGGGAGGTGGTCCGGTCGATCTGGCTAAAGGGTTTGAACAAACGGTCGAGGCGTGCGGTCGGGATCCCGATGCCGGTGTCGCGCACGGCGAACCGGAGCTCGGTCTTGTCGCCTGGGAGCGGGTGTGCGGTGAGCAGCACGGTGACCTCGCCTTGGGGTGTGAACTTCACCGCGTTGTTCAATAGATTGGTGAGGATCTGCCGGATCCGAACGGCGTCTCCGAGAACGGTTTCCGGAGTTCCCGGTTCGATCCAGTACACCAGTTCGAGGTCTTTTTCCGCGGCTTTGAGGGCCAACAAGTCCAGAGTCTCTTCGATCACCGACCGTAGGTCCACCGGCCGGCTCTCGATTTCGAGTTTTCCCGACTCGATTTTCGAGAGGTCCAGGATGTCATTGATCAAGGTGAGCAAGGTTTGACCGCTGACCCGGATGGTCTCCAGGTACTGGCGTTGTTGTTCCGAGAGCTCGGAATGGAGGAGCAGGCTGGCCATGCCGATCACGCCGTTCATGGGCGTGCGGATCTCATGGCTCATCGCGGCCAAGAACTCGCTTTTGGCTTGGTTGGCGCCTTCGGCAATTTCCTTAGCCCGATTCAGCTCTTCAGCCTCGCGCCGGATCTGCGCGAGAACTTGCTCGCGGCGCTGGCGAATGACGCGGATCCGCAGCACCAGCGAGGCTGCCCCCAAGAGCAGCAAAAAGTAAATCAAGTTGGCCCAGCCGGTGCGCCAGGGCGGAGGCAGAATGGTGAGGCGCAAGCTCCGCCCTGCTTCGTTCCACACCAGATCATTGTTGGAGCCCTTGATTTTGAGGACATACTCGCCAGGATCCAAGTTGGTGAAGGTTGCCCGCCGATGGCGATCGAGTTCAATCCAGTCGCGATCGAATCCTTCGAGTTTGTAGGCGTAGCGATTTTCCTGCGGCGCGGTGTAGTCGAGCGCGGCAAACTCAAAGGAAATCACGGAATCGCGATGGCTGAGCACGATGTGATCGAGGGTGCTCAGGGATTGGGCTAGCCGCACGGGTTCGCCGAATTTGCGGAAGGCGGTGAGTGCGAGCGGTGGGACATGGGAGTTTTGCTGGATTTCAGACGGCAAAAAAGCGGAAAAGCCACGGATGCCGCCGAACAGCAATTCGCCGTTTTGGCGCAGAAGATAAGCTCCGCGGTTGAACTCATTGCTGGGTAAACCGTGACTGGTGGTGAAGTTCTTGAACGACTCGGTGGCAAGATCGAAGCGGGACAGGCCCTGGAGGGTGCTGAGCCACAAGGTTTTTTCCGGGCCGGGCAAGACGCCGTAGACGGTGTTGCTGGGCAAACCATCGCGCTGCAGGTAGACACGCTCCGCAGCCTTGGCGTCTGGTCCCTGCGGCCACCGGAGCTGCCGCAACCCGCCGCCTGCGGTCCCGACCCACAAAATGCCATCAGGCGCGGCATAAAGCGCCATGGCAGCCAGGCCGGGACTGGGGTTGGCGATGCTGGGCTCGGTGCGAACTCGCACAAAGGACGAGGTCGCGCGAGCGAAACGGTTGAGGCCGCCTTCGGTGGCGATCCACAAGTTGCCCTGCGCGTCTTCGGTGAAAGCGGTGACCCGGTCATGGTCGAGCGAAGTCGGGTCTTGCGGATCATGCTGGAAGTGGCGGCAAGTGCTGGTTTGAGGGTTGAACTGGCAGAGCCCGCCGCCAAAGGTGCCAACCCATATCTGACCTTCGCGATCCGCGAACAACGCGGTGATGCCCCGCGGTTTCAGGCTGCTGGGTTGCTTGGGGGCATGTTGAAAACGGGTGAAGGTCTCGGTCTCTGGCTGGAAGCGGTGGAGGCTGCCGGAATAGGTGCCGACCCACAGCGTGCCGCTTTGATCGCTGAGCAGGGAAGGGACGAGGTTGTCACTTAAGCGGTGCGGGTTCTGGGCATCCGCAGCAAAGTGGGTCACTCGGCCGCTCGCACATTCAATCCGATACAACCCAGCGTCGAGGGTCCCGAGCCACAACTGGCCGGGGGTTTCAGCAAAAGCGAGGACATTACCGAAATCGCTGGCCGCCTTGCCCGCGGGTTGGCAGTTCGAGCGGGAAAACGACCAGGTGATCGGGTTCCATTTGTTGAGCCCACCGCCCTGAGTCCCGACCCACAGCACCCCGCCGCGATCTTGCGCGAGGGAGACCACCCGGTTGTTGCTCAAGCTGTTGGGGTCGTCGACGATGTGCTGGTAGTGGGTAAAGCAGCCGGTGGTCCGGTTGAAGAGGAAAAGACCCTGGTCGGTGCCGATCCACAACCGCTGGTCGCGGTCTTCGAAGAGGGTGCGCACCCGCGTCTGGGGGCTGCGGTCTGAACCCAAGTTGCCGAGCGGGGGTTCCGCTGGGCCTGGCTGCCGGGTGATCGTCAAGTTGCTGCGGTTCAAGATGTCGAGGCCAGCTTCTGTCCCGATCCACAGCTGGCCGGTGGCATCTTCGAGCAAGGACATGACGTGGTCGTGGCTGAGGCTCTTGGGATTGTGCGGATCGTGGCGGAAATGGCGAAAGGTGTGGTCGACCGCATCGTACTGCGCCAACCCCATGACCGAGCCGATCCAGAGATTTCCCGTGCGGTCTTGATAGAGAACGGTCAAGCGATCGGAGGGCAGGCTCTTGGGAGAAGCGGCTTGGTGGCGGAAGATTTCGAGCTGACCGGTGCTTGGATCAAAGCGGTTGAGTCCGGTTCCCAGGGTGGCGATCCAGAACACTCCCTGGCGGTCGAGCAAAACTTGTCTTATCTCCTTGCCGGAGAAGGTTGGACCCCACGGTAAGAAGATCTCTTGATCGGGATCGAAGCGGCTCAGGCCACCGCGGGTGGCGACGAGAAGGTTGCCTGCGGGGTCCTCGATCAGGTCGGTCACATAATCGTGGGGCAACGAGGTCTGGTCCGCTGGGTCGTGGTTGTAGACCGTAAAGTCATGCCCATCGTAGCGGTTGAGCCCATTCTGAGTGCCCAGCCACAAAAAGCCCAAGCGGTCCTGCAAGATACAGGTCACCGTGCCTTGGGACAAGCCCTGCTCGAGGGAGATCCGCTCGAAGCGAATCGGGCTCGGGTTGAGTCCCCAGCTTGCAGTGGCGAGGGAAAGGGTGACCCCAAGGCAGAGGCGATGAGCTAGCCCAGGCATGGTGAGTGAGATTTCCTCCTTACTCCTGCTCGACCCAGCGATTGATCGCCATGGTTTCACTCAGGCCGTGGCTCCAAAACGCCCGCCGATTCCACCAGGCTTCTACATCAATCCACGGGTCGCCCTGCGCATCGATCCACGGATCGCCTTGGGCGTCGATCCACGGATCGCCATTGATCCAGACATCTGCTGCGGCCCACGGATTGCCTTCGGACCAGGTCTGCGGATCGCTCCAAGCGTCGCCTCCGGTGAAGCTGTAGCCGAGACGGTCATAGGTGGCAGTCCAGGTGTAGCCAACGCCATGGAGATAAAACCAGTGGTCGGAGTCCAGGCGGACTGGCCCAGCAAAGTGCTGGCTGCCATGGATGTCCTGGCGCACTGCGAGACCGCGGTTGGCGCAGCCTTGAGCAGAGCTGTTGACCGCAGCGGGTGCGTTGATCAACCCAGCCCCCTGCTGCAGCGGGTTGTAGGCCAATCGCCCGGCGCCGTCGACCGCTGGACGAGCGGTTGCGAGCAGGCGGCACTTGAGGTCGTCGGGACTCAAGCTGGGGTCTGCCGCGAGCAGCAGCAAGGCCACTCCGCTGACCACGGCGGTCGCTTGCGAAGTCCCCGACATGATGAAGTGCTGGCCATCGCGAAACTCGCGATGTTCTCGCGCAGTCGTGGTGCTGGGATGCATGAGCCCACGCAGATGGCCGCCCGGTGCCACCACATCGGGTTTGACAAACCCTTCGGCCGTGGGACCTGCAGCCGAGAACGAAGCCAAGAGATCATCGCTCGGGTCTTCCGGGGTGTAGTTGTCGGTCATCGCGCCTACGGTGATGATATAGGGCAAGTTTCCCGGGACGCCGATGGTCATCGGGGCGGGGCCCTGGTTGCCGGCGGCTGCCACCACCGCGATGCCGGCTGCCCAGGCGCGCATCACCGCTTGGTTTAAGGGATCGTCCCAATAGTGGGAGCGGAGCGGGGCCGAGAGCGCGAGGTTGAGCACGCGAATGCCGTAGATCGCTCGGTGGGCGACGATCCAGTCGAGTCCGCGGATGGCGTCGGCATAAGTCGCTTGCCCGGAGGCGCCCAGGGCCTTGACCACCACCAGCCCGGCGTCCGGAGCGATGCCGCCAAACGCATCCCCCGGGTACAGGCGCTCGCTGCTGACGCTGATCGACGCGACGTGGGTGCCGTGGCCGTTCTCGTCGCTCTTTACCGTGACTGGGAGCTCTTCGTCGGCGATGGCGTCGTAGTGCGCGAGGACTCGCGGCTGCTCTGCCGCCCCGAAGCGCAGGGCTTCATGCGGGGAGTAGCCCGTATCGAGGACTGCCAGGGTAACTCCCGCGCCGGTGATTCCCTGCTGCTGGAGGACGTCTGCACCGACCAACCGGGAGAAGGCCGCGGTTGGCGTGTCCGTCAGACTGCCGACGGCGACGGCGGCCTTGACCGGGGGATTGTCATGAATACGCCAGACCGCTGGGTTGGTTGCCAGCTGGTCGCGCTGCTCGGCGGTCAGTTCAGCAGCCACGGCATGGATGATGCCGAGCGAGTGCGAGATCTGGCCGCCCACCGCCTGAACGGCGGCGGTGACCGTGTCTACCCCAGCGCCTTGTACGATGTGGGAAGTCTTGCGGCTGGGAGCCCTGGGTTGGCTTTTTCTTACGGGTTCATCCAAATCAAGGGTTGGGAGCAAAAGAAGACTGAGAACAGAGGTGGTCAGAATCGAGATGAGCAGATTTTTCCGTCGCATGGTAGATGACTCCCCAAGAGTGGTGCTGGTTGATTATAGATTGTTGCGCATTAGAACACTTTCGCATCTAACTTTGCATCCAGAGTTGCTTGCAGGAGACCCTCATGAGAGCAGTATTGGCGCGAAGTCTTGCATTGGAAATAACGGCAGAACAGGCGAACACCAAAGGTTTAGCCAAAGCTAACTACGCGGGCAAAAAACCGCCCTGAAAACCCACCCTTTTGGGCAGGTAAAGCAGCGTCTTTTAGGGC
>CAZCOV010000308.1:0-7692 GCA_964499975.1 uncultured Thermoanaerobaculia bacterium | reverse complement strand
TCTTCGCCGCCATGCTCGGTCCTACCAAGGTCTATAGCTGCGGCTACTGGCAGCGGGCCGCAACCCTGGAAGAAGCGCAGCTGGCCAAGCTCGACCTGGTCTGCCGCAAGTTGGCACTGCAGCCGGGCATGCGGGTGCTCGACATCGGTTGCGGCTGGGGAGCTTTTGCCCGGTACGCGGTGGAACGCTACGGCGTCGAGGTGGTAGGACTCACGGTTTCTCCAGCGCAAGCCGTAGGTGCCACCCAATTATGTGCTGGCCTGCCGGTCGAGATCCGGCTGGCGGACTACCGCACCCTGACGGATGCGGGGCCGAGCTTCGACGCCGTGGCCTCGATCGGTATGTTCGAGCACGTCGGTTGCAGAAACTACCGCCGTCACTGCGAAATCGTCGCCCGTCTGCTCCGGCCTGGCGGACTGTTCCTGCTCCACACGATCGGCGGCAACCTCTCGCGCCGCTCCTTCGATCCGTGGATGAGCCGCAACATCTTTCCCAATGCTCACCTCCCCAGCGCCCGCCAGATCACCACGGCTGCTGAGGGATTGTTTGTGCTGGAAGACTGGCATAACTTTGGCCTCGACTACGACCGCACCCTGATGGCCTGGTACCATAACTTCACTGCGGCGTGGCCGAGCCTGTGCGAGCGCTATGGTGAGCGCTTCCATCGCCTGTGGAAGTGCTACTTGCTGACCTGCGCTGGCTCGTTTCGGGCGCGGGAGAACCATCTTTGGCAAATCGTTTTGGCAGAACCCAGGAGAAAAATTGCCTATGAAACCATCCGATGAGATTCCTTTTGCGAAAACCTTCCCGGTGCTGTGGTCTGACCTCGACCCCAACGGTCATATGCGCGGCCCGCGCTACCTCGACTATGCTGCGGAGATGCCCTTTCACTTTCTCGTTGAGAACGGCTTCGACTTCCGCCGCTTTGCCCAGGACGGGGTGGCGCCGGTGACCTTCCAGCAAGGGGTCCGTCACCTCAAAGAAGTCCGCTTCGGCGACCAGATCACGCTCGACCATCGCCTCCGGGGACTGTCGCCGGACGGCTCCCGCTGGGCCTTCCGTCACCACATCACCCGCCGTGATCAGGCCACGGTGGCGATCGTGGAGTCCGATGGAGCTTTCTTCAGCCTGGTCACACGCAAGACTGTGGCGCCGCCCCCAGACCTCATCGCCATTATCCGGCGCCTCCCGCAAGACGAAGACTTCAGCGAACTCTGATCTCAGCGGCCCCCGTTGTTGCTGCCGGCTTGCGGTCATCCAACCGGGTGCTGCTCGAGCCTGCAACCAGGACGTCACGACCGCGCCGCAAAACCTGAGCTACTTCGGTTGCCGTCGTCCGCGGGAGTCAGAAAGCCTGCCACCGCCGTTGACGCACGGACCGGACGGTCCGAAGTTTGCTGCTCCGGAGTGTCACCTTCGATAGGAACTGCTGCTGATTCGGAGCCCGAATCGAGGGTGACAGCATGTTCGATGGGGAACACCTTCAGCAATGGTTGTGCCAGGCTTACCTTTGCACGTCCCAACGACTTCAGCAAGATGGATGGCACTCGGAACTGGGGCTGAGTCCTGCCCTGGCGTGGCCTTCTCCGTTCTCCCGCCAGGGAGAGTATTAGGGGGGTGGGGTCCTGTTTTCGACACGACAAACTCCGCTCGACACGACGAAACCCCCCGCTCGACACGACGAAACCCCCCGCTCGACACGACGAAAACCTGGTCGTGATAGAAAACCTTACAGCAACGAGCCTTGACTGCGGGATTCGCCATAGGGAGGCAAGGAAACTGGAATTGAAACGGCGATCTATTTACAGGTGCGTATGGCACTACTCTTGCTTTTCGCCCCTGGACAAGAGCCACGCCACCGGTTCTGTTGACAAAAGGAGTGAATCATGTTCGAAGTAAGCACAAATCAACGTCATTTGGAATTTCTTGGGGGCTTCGATCATCAGAATACGAAGATCAGTGGGCGGCAGCAGCTCCACGTCAGCTTCGCCGACCCGAAGCTCGAGCAGCCCAAGTACTCCCTGGTTCAAGCAAGGTACTATCAGCAGGTCGAAGACTGGGTCACGGTTGCTCCCATCTTCTGCCTCAGGCAAGCCTTGAAGTTCGAGCTCGAGATCACCCTGGACGCCGATGTGTCTTTTGCCGACGGTGCGTCCGAGGTCGAACTCGTCAACGCGACGATAGCGGGCAAGGATCCGCTGCAGCTCACGGATTCGAGCCCCAACCGCAGGCTCGCAGAGATCAGCCTCCCGGTCGATGCTGGATCGGATTGGGAACGCTGGATCTACCGTCTCAAGGTCAAGAAGGACGGGGTTACTGGAACGTTTTATCTCGGCTTCAGCTATCTGGCCACGGGCAGAGAATTCGTCTTGAAGGCCGAAAGTGCCGGCGCGGGTCGCGACACCAGGCCAGCCGGCCCACGGGACAAGGGGGCGCTACCCGAGCTGTTCACCCGGATCGACGGCGCCCGCTTCCTCGACGTGTTTGACTACGGTCAGGTCGTGGTGCCATTAGACGAAGTTCGTCCTGAGCCCTTGATCATCCTGCACCCGCAGAAGCTGAAGGACCCAAGCGCTGACCTCGCCTTGGCCTTTGAGCGCGAGGATGGTTTTTTGGACAACTCGGCCAACGACTGCGATCCCGGGAATCTGGCCTTGATCTGCAAGGGGGTCACCCACCCGAAGCCTTGCTCGGCACCGCAGACGTATCCGCAGGGCTTCGTCCGCAGCTGGCGGAGCAAGGACGAGAAGCGCTGCGGGTTCAGCTGGTCCGTGGTCAAGGGCGACCCGAAGTGGGAGGTGGTTCCCATGTTGGCGACGCTCCTCTTTGGGCGAAGCAGCAACTCGAATACGAGAGTCAGGTCCAGCGACCTCAGCGATCCGACGATCATCGTCGAACAGCCGTTTCCTCCAATTTAGGGTAAGCAAGTAGGGTATCGATTGAGACCTGAAAGTGAGCGACAGGGGCATGGCCGCCGTGCCCCACGTCCAGCATGGCCCTCATTCGGAGACGACCGCCTGGAATGCGGGGTCGTTTTGCAGATGGTCAAACCAAGGCAGCCGGAACCAGCCCTTGCCAAAGCGCAGGTCTACCGCCCTGCGGGCATGGGCGGTGGCCTTTGTGGGATCACCAGTGAGCGCATAAACGATCGCCGCACCGAACTGCACTTCGCCGCTATCACTGTTGCTGCTCACTGCTTGCTCGACCTCCTGGATGGCTTCGGCGTTCCGTTTGAGATGAGCGAGTGCCTGGGCGCGAACGATCCGCTCCTGGACGCCCCGAGAATTGCTTGCCAGCAGGGCAAGCACGCGCTCGTAGTATTCGCGCGCTTCCTCCTTTCGCCCTTGGAGTTCGAGGGCGTCGGCCAAGTTGAGAAGGTGAAAAGCGTTGTTAGGCACCCCAGCGGCCACTTTCTGTAGGACCTCGGCGGCAGCGCCATAGTCGCCACCCAGCATCCGGGCCAGGCCAAGGTTCGACAGCGTTAATGGATCCCGACTGCCAGCTGCTAGCCCGGCAAAGAGGTCGGCAGCTCGAGGATCGCCCAGAACCAGCTTGATCGTTGCTTGTAGCTGTGTTCCACTGCGGTTTTGAGGGTCGAGCTTAAAAAGATCCTCAAGGGCACCCTCTGCGACCTCGTAGTTGCCGTACTTGAAAGCCATATTGGCATAGTTGTAGAACAGTTTCCAGGACGGCTTGGCCTCAAGAACGAGTTTGCGATAGCGCTCCAGAGCTTCGTCAGGGCGCCCTGCTCGTTCGGCGAGCCGGGCACGCAATTCGAAGAGCTGGATCGCTTCGGGCTTGAGGTCATCAAGCCTTTCAAGCGTTGCTTCGGCATCCTCGGTCCGACCGCTACCGATCTCGATATGGGCTTTTTCAAAGAAAATTTTGGGATCGTCCGGATCAAGGTCCTGGGCTTTCTTGATCAGATCGAGAGCCTCATCTAGATACTTTTCTTCGCGCTGGACATGCCACAGACCGAAGCTGATCTCAGCTGCTAAAACATAGGCATCGGGAAAATTCTTGGCGCTGCCCAGGAATTTTGTGACACGCTCTTTCAGCTCTTCTGGCTCGACACTACGACGGTCGAGGAGTTGCTGAATTTCGAGAAACTCCTGAAAGACCTCAGGCCTCACCTTGAGTTCGGTCGACTTGGGTGGCTCGCGGCCAGGATAGGCATCGCGCAAGCGAACCAGGACCGCTCGGTTGACAGCGGGTGGATCGTCGTTCGACCACAGATCGAGATCGTCCCCCATCCAAACGATCGCCAAGTCTTCCACCCGAATCCGGCGGAGCTTGACGCTGCAGGTCTGGTTGCACTGAAGGGTCGTTTCGATGAACTCATCAGCACCCACCGCACGCGCGATTTCGTTGGGCTTCGAGCTCTCCACCTCGTCAACCTCCTGGAGAGACTTGACGTAGACCTGCTCGAACTCCCAGAGGTGGCTTTCCAGAGCATCCCGAACGGCGTACGCCCAAAACTCGTTGGCTGGATCGCCGGCACCCATTTTTATTATTGGCTGGAGCACCGCTACATAAATGGGCTGAGCCGGCGGTGAGGGTGGCGTTCGGAGTGCCTGGATCAGCAGCCAGACAGCCCCAACGGCACTGAGCACGACCACCCCGATCAACCACCGCCACAACCCGCGAGCGCCTGGTGCAATGGGTGCCGGTTTGGGCGGGACCTCCACGAACACGGTGACCTCCCCTTCCTTGTCGGCCGCGTCAGCGAGACCGCGCAAGACCTCGGCCACTTCACTGGCATCGCGGGGACGGAGGGCAGCAGCTTTCTCCAGCAAGTAGTCGATCAGCGCGGAAAGGCCAGCCGGAACTTCGGAGTTGAGCTCGCGGGCCGGGCGGTGCGGCTCCTGGAGGATCCGCCGCAGGGTCTCGAAGCTGTCGTCGGCCAGAAAGGGTGACTGCCCGGTGAACATCTCGTAGAGCAAGATGCCGAAAGAAAAAAGGTCGCTGCGGCCGTCGACGGATTCGCCGTTGATCTGCTCGGGAGACATCGCGCGCACCGTTCCGAGCAGTATCCCCTCGCTGGTCAGGGTGTCGTCGGAGCGTTTCGCCGCGCTGAGCAGCTGGCGCGCCACCCCAAAATCCGCAATCTTGGCCTGCCCTTCGGGGTTGAGCAGCACGTTTTCGGTCTTGAGATCGCGATGGACCACCCCGTGCTGGTGCGCGTAGGCCAGACCTTCGGCGATCTGCGTGGCGATCTGCAACCCCTCGCGGAACGGCAGGGGTTGCTCTTCGAGCCGCTGGCGCAGGCTCTGCCCAGGGACGTACTCCATGACGATGTACTCGTCGTTCTCGGCAGCGAGCAAGTCATGGACCTGGACCAGGGCCGGGTGGCCGAGCTGAGCCGCAACCTTGGCTTCGCGGCGAAACCGGGCCTGCGCTTCCGAGCTGGCCTCGCGGCGCAGACGCTTGAGCGCCACTTGCCGTTCGAGCCGTGGGTCATAGGCGAGCAACACCTCACCCATACCCCCCATGCCGATGGGCCCAAGCACCTGGTACGGACCTAAAGTCGCCATTGGCATCGGCCTCCTCCTACCTGAACCATGAACCCACGGTAATCTTACGTCATCCATGTTGCGTCAGCTACGGTGGCGACGCGGCTTGAAGTACCTTGACGCAGGCCCGCGGGCTCGCTAAAGTGGCCTGATCACCGCTGGACATCGCGCGGATGACTGCAGGAGAAGACGGGTAACCGCGGGTTCGCTGCCGCGGGCGCACAGCAGAAGCATGACCCCAATTAAAACAGTGTTTGCGCCTAAAATGAACCGACCATCTGCTACTCCGAGCCTGCCTAAGCCCATTGCCGGAGCCGGACGGTGTGGTCTGGTGCTAGGCGAGTGTGTCCAAGGATGGTTGCCGGATTGGCAAGATTTCCTGATCACTGCGCCGATCAGCCTGGCGGCTGTAGCTCGTTTCGACCCTCACCTGGGGCAAGGCTCGCTCACGGTCCGACCCGCTGGATGCGTCAAGGCGCTCGCGGCGATCACCCGCTACCTCATGGAAAACCAGGTGCCGCTTTGCGGGGAGCTCGCTATCGAAAATCCGCTCCCCCGCGGCCACGGCTTCGCCACCAGCAGTGCCGACATCGCCGCTAGCTTGCGGGCGGTCGCCCAGGCTTGGGATTTGCCGCTCAGCGCAGCGGACATTTCGCGGATTGCAATTGAAATCGAGCCGACCGACGGCGTGATGTATCGCGAAGCTGTGGTCTATGCGCACCGCCGGGGGCGCTTGCTGCAAAGGCTCGGCCACCTGCCTCGCTTCCACGCTATGGTGATCTGTGACCAGGTCGGCATTGACACCGTCGACTATGACAAGCATCGGGACGACTTGCGTTACCAAACCGCAGAGATTGCGCGGTTGGAGAACGCCCACGCGCAGATCCGGGTCGCGATCGCCCGCCAGGACTTGGGACTTTTGGGCTGCGCGGCCACCGAAAGCGCGCGCATCAACGAGAACTTCCTACCCAAAACCTACTTCAAGGAAATGCTCGAACTGGTGGCGTCGGGCCTGGGCGTGGGTCTCATCGCTGCCCACAGCGGCACTGCCCTTGGCCTCCTCCTCGACCCTGCCGATCCGGATTTCGACCGGCAGCAGGAAACTGCCCGCCGAGAACTCACCGACCTCCAGCCCGACCGTTTTCTAGAACTCTCCAACTGCTGACCTTTGCTCGACGGCTCGATGCAGCCCGCGAGGAACTGGTACAACGAACTTAGGGCCGACGCAGCAATAACTTCCCATTCTGGCATCCCATCTTGAGGCCACCTGCGACCGATCCTCGAACGCAAAATCCTCGAATTAGCCCTGCTAGTCCTGCGGTTTTGCGCCCGACGATCAGCCGCATCTGGCCCCAATCTGGGCGCCAGAAATGTGAATTTATCGATGCGTCGACCCTCAAGCCTATCTAGCGCGCTAGCGGGGCTGGCAGCTCTTGGTGCGGCTGGCACCTCGCGCGATGGCAGAAACAAAAACGCCCGCCGATAGGTGGCGGGCCAGAAGCGCTCGACTGGAGATTAAGTGGGTGTCACGCAGCCTTCAGCTTGGGCTGGTGCCCGGACTGACGAAAGGTCAAGCCACCGCGATCTTACGCGCCTTGACCTCTTCAACCTTGGGTAGGGTCAAGGTCAAGATGCCATCCTTGAACGTCGCAACCACTTTGCTTGTGTCCACCCCGCGGGGCAAAGTGAAAGCCCGGTGGAAGGAACCGTGCGCACGCTCGATCCGGTGGTAGGTATCGTTCTCACTCTCCTTCTCCAGCTTGCGGCTGCCGCTGATACTCAACACATTGTCTTCGATCGCAACTTCGATGTCTTCCCGGGTCAACCCCGGAAGGTCGGCGACCGCGACAAAACCGCTCGTGGTCTCGCGGATATCGACGGCTGGCACCCACGTTGGGGCCTGATTGCTGCTGTTCTCCGCCTCGCGAACGAAAACCGGCCAGTTGCCCAGAATGCGGTCCGCGAAGTCGAAGAAGGGGTCACGGCTGCCGAAAGGTGAAGTCGTCCGTCGGGTCAAGTTGGTAGCTAACATGTGGTTAATCCTCCTTATTTCGCCCTATTCAATGGGTTCTATCCGATCTTTGGGCTCAGGACTCAAATCCTGGACCTCGTCATGGCTTCAGTTGTTGTCCTTCAGCTGTTGTCCTTCAGCTGTTGTCCTTCAGCTGTTGTCCTTCAG
>CAZCOV010000307.1:0-7764 GCA_964499975.1 uncultured Thermoanaerobaculia bacterium | reverse complement strand
GCTCTGGCTTTATTACTGGGCCTTTGAGCGCAGCCGCCAGGAGCTGCCAGCGGTGTGGGAAGAGCAGCCTTTCAGCGCTTACTGCTGCCAGCTCTTTGGCCGGGTGCCAACCGCACCCGCGGGTCCCCTCCTGGCGGCCCTGGGACCGCTGGCCGGGGTTCAGTGGTCGGCGCTGACCGCGCTGCCGGCGCGCGGCCAAGCCCTGCCGGTGCTGGTCCTCGGCGCGCTCCTCGTGGGTTTGGGTTTCCTCGCTTTGATCGCCCCGGCTCGCCTGCGGTCCGAACGGCTCCTGCTCGGCTCGAGTCTGCTCGCTTTCTTGGTTTTTGGGCTGAGCTTTGGGCTGTGGCTGGACCGCGAGCCCGGACTCTGGCTGCTCGCCACCATGCCCTTGGGTTGGGCACTCGTCGCAGGTCTGGCCATCACCCGCCAACTGGTCGTTTCCGCCAAGTTGCGCGCGGTCTTGACGGGGTTCTTTTTCGTGGGGGTTGCCGCCAACTGGGGGTACAACTGGCGCGCTGAGGTCTTGCCCCGCCACCGCGACCCTAGCCCGGCTCACCATCAGGCGGTTACGCTCCATCGCTTGGCGCGCGCGGTGCCCGGGGCGGCCGGGGGGTGTACCGTGCTGCTCCGGCAAGCTGCGCTGGGCGAGTTCCAGCTGCGCTTGGCCAAGGGCTCAGCCGCAACCTCGGGGGGAGCGGTCCACGACGCGTTGCTCAATGTCGAGCAAGTTCCGCGGCTGTTCGCGCTCGGCGAGCCCGCCTGGCTGACGGATTTGCGCGCTGAGCGGAAGTGTTCCCTGATCCACAGCGAAGACTTGCTGCCACATCCAGAAAGCCGGCAGGATTTCGACGGATTCCGCCAGCCCATCGCCTGGCTGCGCTTTGTTTTTTGGCTGGTCGGCGCCCGCAAGTGCGGCGAAGGTCACTCGCTTTGCACCGACGCTTGGACCGTCATCCCCGCTGCAGCGGCGGGGGTGGCAGGTAACGCGGTATTGCAAGTGACGAGCGAGCCCGGAACGGCTTATGCCACCCCGTGGCAGCTGTTCGAACACCTGGCCAGCGTGTTTCCGGACCGCCGATTGGCGGCCGCGCTCGACGCTTGGGTCCAGCAGCACGGCGCAGAGGTGATGCGGGTGTGGGGTGGCACCTATCTCAAAACCAGCAACGAACAATTCCCACGTTATCCCGATAAGCGCGCGATTTTCTTTGCCGATGGCTTCGAGGCGGGCAATTTGGGTGCTTGGTCGACGCTGATCCAGTCACCTACGCAGCTGGAGCTGGCTAGCTCTGCCGCGGCGCCGCCACCCTGAAAGACCCAGCAGGCAACGTTTCGGGTGAAGAGGCGGTCGCGGTCGTCAGGGTTTTCGGCTGGCACCGTTTCGACCAGCATCAGTTCGACCAGCACGGGTGCGCTCAGGGTCGAGCGCGGCGCGCAGTTCGGGCTGGTCGGGGTCGAGCTCCAAGGAGCGACGGAAGGCCGCTTCCGCGGATCGCGGGTCCCCCGCACAGACGCAGGCCAGGCCGAGGGAGGCAAAGGCCACGGGGTCTTGCGGGGTCAAGGCGACCGCGTGCTTGAAGTGGCCGCGGGCTTCGCGGCAGGCTTGGCGTTCGAGCAGGTAGCGTCCGCGCAAGAGCCAGAGTTCGGCTGCCATGGGCAGCTGTTCGAGGGCGGCCGCGAGCAGGTTCAGGCTCAACTCGATCTTGCCTGCGCGTTCGAGGGCGCGTGCCCGCAGCACCACCTGACGGCCGCCTTCGGGCAGGCCCGCGGCCAAGGCGCTTAGTAGCAGTTGCTGGGCGCGCGTTGAGCCAGGGTCTTCCCGGAACAACAGGTCGCTCAGGTTGACCAAGGCGGACGCATGGCCAGGGTCGAGCTCCAGCGCTTGAGTGAAAGCCTGGGCTGCCTCGGCCGGACGGTGCGCGTCGCGCAGCAGGATTCCTGCGTTGTTGTAAGCGCCCGGGGTTCGGGTGGCGTGACCAGGGGCTTTACGGGTCGCGGGTTCGGCTGAGCCGAGATAGCCGAGCGAGCGCAGCTGGGAGAGCGCTGCCGCGTTGGCGTCTGCGGGCGCGGGCTGCGGAGGAGGGGAAGCCAGGGGCTGCTGCGCCTTGGAGTTCATGGTCGCAAGCAGAGCTGTCACCCCACCGAGCGGGGGCGACGCCATGCTGGGGTGGGGCGGCAGCCCGAGCAGCGCGAGCAAGGTGCCAGCCACCTGGTCCACGCTGGCGCTCGGCCGCTCTGCGCTTGCGGCAAGCCCAGGCCCCCACAAGAGCGACATCCCCTGTTCGCGGTGCCAGCGACCCGCGGTGGCCGCGGCCAGGCTTTCGACTTGGGTAGGACGTCCTTCGCTCCAGTGGAAGCCGTGATCGGAGGCGAGGAACAGCACGCTGCCGCGTTCTTGAGCCAGGTCGCGCAAGTCCCCCAGCACGCGATCAATTTCAGCGAAGTAGCGCTCCGGTACGCCCTGAAAGCGGGCAAAGTCTGGTTCGGACACGGTGAGCTGGCGCGGCGGGGCGTAGGGCGCGAACACATGGCCGATCGTGTCGGTGCCTTGAAAGTAGACGATCAGCAGGTCGGGATCGTGACGTTGCAACGCATAGCGGGCGAGGGCATGGTAGAGCCGGGTTTCGATCAGGATGCGGCGGAGCGCGCTAACCGGCTGGGTGTAGGGTTCGGTAGCGGCTTGTGCCTGAGCAAACTCCGCGGCGCTCAGCCCGGGCAAGTAGACCTTGAGCGCCTCATGGTCGACCGCACTTTCGAGCCGCGCCAGCTCTTGCCGGGCCCACGCTTCGTCGGCGGGCGGGTGGACGCTGTGCGGCGGGGGTACCAGGTCGCGGCTAGCAAAGGAGCAGAAGCGGTCCGCGACCATCATGCCGTGGATCGGTTCGGTGGGGTAAGTGGCCCACATGCCCAAGACCGCGACTTTGCGGCCAGCGTCGCTCGCCCAGTTCCACACGGCTGGCACTTGCCGCTCGTCGCTGGTGATCGGTTCGCGCACCCCGCTGCCTGGCGCAAAGCGGGTGAAGTCGAGGATCCCGTGGGCGAGCGGGCTGACCCCGGTCATCATCGTGGTCCACACCAAGGGCGAGAGCGGGGGGTTCAACGTGTGCAACACCCCCGGCCGTCCTGCGGCCACGAGCGCGGCCAGGTTGGGCATGGCTCCCCGTGCGATCAGCGGGTCGAGAAATTGCCAGTCGGCGCCGTCGAGGCCGATGAACAGGACGGAACGCCTGGCGGTCGGCGTGGGCGGCTCTGCTGGCTGCGAGCTGCAACCCAGCAACCACCCGAAGAGCAGTGTCAACCCGATCCGCAATGCCATTGGGCTCGCTCCCAGCTCAAACCAGGTTGGGCAGCAGTTGCAAGGCGGGAGCCACCCGGATGCCTTCCGGGCTGATGTAGTCCTTGCTGCCGGTTGCCGAGATTTGCCAAGCGTCGGCCGCGGGAAAGCGGGCTTTGAGATAGCGCAGGCTCTTGTCCAGGGGAGCATCTGACCACTTGCACTCGATGAGTTGCAGGTTTCGTCCTTCGCTGAGCACAAAATCCACTTCCCGCCCTTCAGTATCGCGAAAGTAACGCAGTTCGAGATCCCGGCCTTGGGTATCTTGCTGGTAATGCACCCACTTGAGCAGGTGGGACGCGACCAGATTCTCGAAGCGCGGCCCCGGCTCTGGTACCAACGACCAGTCAAAATGATAGTGCTTCTGAGATTTTTTGACAGCGCGAATTTGCGGGGCGCCCCACGGCGCCAGACGGAAAACCCCGTAAAGCCGTTCGAGGATCTGGAGCCACTTGGCCACGGTGCTGAAGCTGAGCTGGAGGTCCTCGCGCAGGGCGTTGAGCGACAGCGGCGAGCCGACCAGCGCCGGCAAGCGCAGGACCAGCAGTTCGAGGTTGCCCAGATCCTGAACTGCTTCGAGGCTGGTGATCTCTTCGCGGATCAGGAGGTTGCGATACTCCCGCGACCAGCGGCGGGCTTCCACCTCCAAACCGCTGAAAAAAGGCTCGGGAAATCCCCCCAGCTGCAAGAGCTGGGTCAAGCCGTCTTTTTCACGGATGCCGAGTTCAGCCACCGACAGCGGATGAAGGTGCAAGAGGTGATAACGCCCCTGGAGCGAGTCGCCCGAAAAGCGATAGAAATCGAGGCGAGCGCTGCCGGTCACCAAGATCTGCTGTCCGGGTTGGCGACCGTCATAGACGCCTTTGAGGTAATTGCGCCAGCTGCGGTACTTGTGGATTTCGTCGAAGATCCAGAGCGGAGCTGGGGGAAACTCGCGCCGCAGCAGGCGCTCACGGTGGTCGGGCACATCCCAGTTGAGGTAGCCGGTGGACGCACCGGGTAGGCTTTGCGCCAAGGTGGTTTTTCCGACTTGCCGCGGACCCGCGAGGAAAACCATCTTGCGCTCGAGGTCCTGCTGGACCTGGGAGGTGAGGTAGCGTTTTTCCAGCACGCACCGAAGTTACCCGATTTTTTGCCAGGTGTCAAAAATAATCCCGTGTATTTTTTGCAGGTGTCAAAAATTCCGGAGGACGGCGCCGCGTCGCGCTGCCGACGCCTCCCCTCTCGCTTCCTTGCGGCGGTAGGGGCGGCCGGGTTCGTCCCGCTGTATGTCGGCGTTGGTTTCTTTTCGGAAGCTTCGTTGTTCATTCCTAGATTGAACGCGCGGAGCAGTTCGCTGCAGCGCATGGTTCGGCGTTTCGTTGCTACGAGAGGACAAGAACAGACTCGAATGGGTCGGCGTCGAGCGCGTGAATGTCCTGCTCATGCGTGGTGATGAGTTGCAGGAGTCGCTGCCGAGTGCAGTTACCGATTCGGAACCAAACGAGCTTTGGAGGGTGGCCGTAAAGCAGGCTGCGCTGCTGAAAGTCGGAGTCCTTGGAGACGATGGTGAAGCCGTTGGAGCGCGCATACTCCCACACGTCCTCGTCGGTCTGTCCGAGCAACCCGCACTCGCGGACGTGCGCGCTGCCGGGATAAAGCGTCGCCACTAAGCGAGGGAGCTTCGGAGACAGGTTCTCATCAAAGAGCAGCTTCATGCGGAACGACGTTCAGGCGGCGGTCACGGTCTGCGGCGAACGCGAAGCACGCCTGAATATCGTCGGCGGTGAGATCGGGAAAGTCGTCGAGCACCTCCGCGACCGTCATTCCGCCGCCGAGGTAATCGAAAACGTCAGCGACGGTAATGCGCGTGCCCCGGATGCAGGGCTTGCCGCTTCGGATGCGTGGGTCAATCGTGATGCGCTCGCGGTAGTTCATGTCGTAGCAGTAGCGGCTTTCTGCGCTTCGTTCAACAGAGGACGCGCAGAAGCGCACGTCGGGTAACCAGGGGGCGTTACCGGCCCCCCAGCCCCCTCAGAACCGTGCCGCGACTTTCACCGCACACGGCTCAAGCATTTCAAAGGCCGCTTGCGCGACCCGGCTGTTGTTTTGGTGGCTAGCGCCCACCCTTTCGACGAGCATTTCCTTCAACCGAAGGTATTCCTCCTGCCTCTCCCGGCGCTGCCGCAGACTACGATGTCTGAAGTAGTCGTCGTAACGTGGGGCGAAGGGGTTCGCTTCCGCCCGGATTTTAACATGCCTGCGGATCCGCAGGCTACTCGCACGGAACAGATAAACAGATCAGAGAACACAGATATATGAAGGACGATGCGGTTGCAAAAAACGGCAGCGCTGATCGGACGGCGTTGAGGATCCTGGATCAAAAAATTGTGGTAGGGCGACGACACAGTCTTTCTTTGCACCCTGGCTTGTGCCATTCTGCACCGGTGCTTCAGGCGGTGCGCCAGGCAGTCGCAGCTGCGCAGCAAGAGCTGCTCGGCGAGCTGGCTGCGGATGAAAACGAAGTTCACCGCGACCTGGTCACCCTGCTCGAACATCCGCCCTTTGCGCAAGAGGTGACCCGCTGCCTGCTGTTCCGCGGCCAGCCCGACTTCGACCAGTTGCGGCGCTTCTATCTCCCCAACGATCCGCGCCGGACGAGCGAGCGCTGGCATGCTTTGGAAGTGCCGCTGGCTGATTTCTTCGCCCTGATCGAGCGCCACCTCGAGCCGAGCGGTGACGATGCGCCAGGCAACCTCCTCGACGCGTTCGCTCCCTGCTTCCCGCTGCGCCTGGTGCTGCGCCGGCTGAGCGCCAAGATCGACGACACAGAAGCCGGGATCGAGCTCTTCTACCGCGCGCTCGGCGAGCTCAATCCCGACGTGCCGCGCGAGCGCTGGCTCGAACGGCTCGACGACCCGCGCACCCTGCTGCTCCTCGACGGGCTCGACGAAGTCCCGGCAGCCGCGGCCAGCAACCGCGCCGCGTCGCCTGCCGCTCCCAGTAGCGCACTCCAAGAACCCGATCACCGCCGGCTCATCCTCGGTGCGATCCAAGATCTGCACACCGTCCATCCCCAGTGCAAGATCCTGGTCAGCTGCCGGATCAAGCCCTACCAGCAAGGTTCCCACCAGCTCGTGGGCTGGCCCACCTGCGAGCTGGCGCGGCTCGACCCGGAACGCATCGACCGCTTCATCGGACGCTGGTACGACGAACTCGTCCGCATCGGGCGACTCACCACCGTGGCCGAAGCTTTAGCCTGCGGGGAGCGCCTGCGGCAAGCGCTGGCGCGTTCGGTTTTGGCCGAGATGGCAGGGACCCCCTTGCTGCTCACCATGCTGGCGCGGGTCAATGCTCGGGCGGCCTTGCCCGAGGGGCGAGTCGAACTGTACGGGGAGTGCGTCGAGCAGCTGCTGTGGGAGTGGGAGCGCGGCAAGAGCGCGAGCGGGGGCACCCTGAGCCTCGACGACTTGCTGCGCCAGCCGCAGCCGCCGATCCGGCGCGCGGACGTCGAAGGCGTGCTGTGGCAGCTGACCTACGAACTGCACGGGACGAGCGGCAAGAGCACGGTTGACCTCCCGGCTTCCCGCCTGCGCGAAGCCCTGGCCAAAGTCCATCCCCAGCGGCACCAGGGCTGGGCCTGGGCGGACGAAGTGCTGGAGCTGATGCGCTTGCGCGACGGGCTGCTGGTGGCGGTCGATGACGAAGTCTTCACCTTCCCCCACCGCAGCTTCCAGGAGTACCTGGCAGCGCGCGGCCTGTTGCTGCGGGAGGACGCGGTGCCAGCCCTGGCCAGCGCGCACGCGGGGGACGACGCCTGGCGCGAGGTGGTGCTGCTCGCTTGCGGCTACCTGGCCAAGGAGCAGCGGCTCAAGCCGGCCCAGCTGGTCGTCCACCAGCTGATCGCACGCCCGCCGCGACCCGCGTCGGATCCTGCTGGCGGGCGAAGCCTGGCGTGAGCTCGGCCCCCAGCGCCAGGTCGACTCGCTCGGCGAGGAGCTGGCCCGCCGGTTGCCACCGCTGCTCACCCGCGTGTTGCAGCAGCGTGCCGGCGAGCCCGCCACCCGTCTCGCTGCCGGCCTGATCCTCGCCGACCTCGAAGTCTTGCCCGCGGACCTCGACGACCTGGTCCCGATTCCAGTGGCCGAGGGCCAAGGTTTCAAGATCGGCAAGTACCCGGTGACCAACGCTCAGTACCAGCGCTTCATTGCAGCTGGCGGTTACGATCGCGAACTGACCTGAGGAGCTCGAAAGCTCGAAACCGTCGTGGGCAAGACGCAGACGCACCTGTATCCCCAGATCTATTCCTGGGAGAACCTTCTCCTGGCCTGGCGCAAGGCGCGCAAGGGCAAGAGAGGGTTGGCGCAAGAAGGTTCATGAATCGTAGGGTGGGCGCCAGCCCACCGTTGCCCCGCTCAAGGTGGGCTGGCTACGAGAACTTCTTCGCAGTTGCC
>CAZCOV010000306.1:0-7781 GCA_964499975.1 uncultured Thermoanaerobaculia bacterium | reverse complement strand
CCGACGATCGGCCGCATCTGGCCCCAATCTGGGCGCCAGAAATGTGAATTTATTGCTGCGTCGACCCTTACCGGCGGCGGCGAGTGGGTCGAGAAAATACTTTGGACGGGCAACGCGCCCGACCCAAACCTGACAGGGCGACTAGTTAGGATTTGGCGCGGACTGCGGTGTGAGATCGGCCCGGAAGGTCGTCACCGCTCCCGCGCGAAGCAGGATGGTTTGGGGTCTAAGCTCGACCACCGGCGACCGGGCTTCGAGAGTTACCTGCTCTTGCTCGAGGCTGTACCACACGGCATAAAACCGCGTTGGGGTCGGGATCAAGACGTCGGGCACGGGGCGATTGCCCGTGGCGAGGCGCAGGTCGGCTTCGTAGTCTTTAAACTCGGCGTGGGTCTGCGGTCGTTGGAGGATCACCAAAAGATCGCTGCCCGTTGTGGGCAGCCGAGGCTCAACGTGAGTGAGCCCGTCGAGCGCAACTTCGACCGGTCGAGCCAGGGCCAGGTATTCCTGCCGTTCGGGATGGTAGAACGCGGCCAGTACCGGCCCGGTCGGCATCAGCACCCCACGCCGGGACTCCTCCTCGTCGGCCGTCCGGACGAGCTCCCGTTGCGGATAGCGTTGTTTGCGGTTGTGGCTGTTGAGGTGGATCAGGCGCAGGACCTTGCCCGCACCCAACGCGATCTGCGGCGGCACCCGCACCGTCCCGGCATCGACGACCTGCTCAATACCTGCCATCCCTCTGCCGCGGTAGGGAGTACCCGTGTACTTGAGAAACCCCATGAAAGGCGCGATCTTTCCTGGTCCTTCGACGAAAAAGCTGTAGTGGCCGGTTGGAGGTGAGAACCAGACCCCGCAGGGGAAAGAGCGCACCTGATCTTCTTCCTGTGCGATCAGATGGACCTGGAAACCTGCAGGGTGAAGGGTAAGCCCGGATTCCTGATCTTTCGGCCAGAATCCCAGCCCCACCTTGCCGTCGACCGAAGCCGCTGCGTGATCAGGCGCCAAGCTTGGTTCACGGGCCGCTAGGGGCGAAGGGGCGGTCAGCAGGTAGAGGGAAAACCAGCCTATCCCGACGGTAAACCAGGTTTCTGGCCAGTGCATTATTGGCATGAGCAGTGTCGACCTGCCATGCAGCCCGTACCGCCCGCAAATTCGTAGCAGCCGGTTTCTTGGGCGCCTCCGGAGTGACACTCCAGTGAATAGCAGTAATGGGCGCAAATGATGGATGGATCCTCGGGGCAGAAAGCATCTCCTTTCATAGCCAGCAGCAAAAAGAAGAGCATCAGCAACCTTCCTGACCAGCACATTTTTTTCATTGTCAGCTCCTTCCGTGTTTCTGGTTCAGTGGGCCGGGCGAAGTGCCGGATTCCTTGATTCGAATTCTTTCATTCAATCGCCTCAAGCACAACGGGGTCAGGCCAGGGATAAGGCACGGTCACGGCCAGGCTGTCAAGGTTGCCGGCTTGAGCGGCTTCGCGCTGGCTGCGACTCCAGGCGAGCACGTGCAGCGGAGTTCGGGGCAAGTTCTGCCCCTGCCAGAAACCTTCGCGGTTGGCCCCTGCCAGCTGACCCCACGTCAACCACGACAAGACCCCACCCGCGACCCTGACACCTTCAATCCACACCGCCAGCTCAGCCCAGGAGGCTGGCTCTTGCCAACGGTTGCGGATGCTCAACCGCAGCGGCGCCGGACTCGCAGGGGCAAGCAGCAGCTCCCTCTCTGCCGCGAGCGGCGTTTCAGGTGGTACGAGCAGACGGAGTTGAGAAGCAGCCTGAGCATGGCGAACCAGCAACCAGGCCGCGGTTTTAGGCTGGGGAAACTCCACGTTTCCGCGCGCATCGCTGTGTCCTTGCCACAGCTCCTGGCCGGCGGCGTCCAGGCTGGTGAGCAGGCGGAGTTCAGCTCCGGCAGCCGGCTTGCCACCCAGCATGCGGATCCGCCAGCGCAGGGTCGGGCTTTCAGGTTGCAGCCGCAGCACAAACTCGCGGCGGGTGGCGCCTTCGGCAATCGGTTCCTCCAGAACCGGCGATGGCTGGTAACCCTTAGCCCTGGCTTGTAAGGTCAGTTTACCCGGGCGGAGCGGAGGCAGCTCAGAAAGCCCATCCTCGCCTGTTTCGGCCCGTTGGGAGGTGCTCTTGCCTTCAGGCTCTTCGTTCCCTACCGCCACCTCGGCACCGGCGATCGGCCGACCATCCCGTGCATCTTCTACCCGCACGAGGTGCAACGCTGCAGCCAGGTGGAAGTCGCGCTCGGGTGTGCTGCCTTCCACATCAAAAAAATCGAGATGTGGGGGTCCCGTCATCTCCGGCCAGCGGATCTCGACCACGTAGGTCCCTTCGCGAAACAGCACCACTTCGTACTTGCCTGCGGCGTCGGCCGTGGCCAGGACCCGCTTTTCTGCGCTCAGATCAGCGATGAAAGCGAGCCGCGCTGGGTGACCCTGGTCGCCGCGAAACACCGTCCCGCTGAGGACGATTGGCTGCGGCGCAAAGGTCAGGGTTTGGGGGTTGC
This sequence comes from uncultured Thermoanaerobaculia bacterium, assembly GCA_964499975.1. Taxonomy (GTDB): domain Bacteria; phylum Acidobacteriota; class Thermoanaerobaculia; order Multivoradales; family J023; genus CAZCOV01. The sequence continues at coordinate 5,269 of CAZCOV010000306.1, read as the reverse complement.
CGTCGCTGAGGTCGACCCGTTCGCGCCAGAGCCAGACCCCGGCACGGAGCAAGATCTCAAGCGGCCGGGGCGGCAGCCGGGGCAAGCTCTGGCCCACGGTTTCGCGCGCCAGCTCGAGCCGGCGCAAGGAATCACGGCTCGGCAGGTCGAGCACTTCGAGTACCAGCGGCTCCCGGCGCAAGACGTCCGGGAGGTCCAGCTGGACTTCGAGCGCTGGCAGAAGGCGCAAGTTGCCGGCCAAGGTCTCGACCTTGCCCGGCCGCAGGACGAGGTCCGTGGCTGGCAAGAACACCTCTCTTGAGGTGATGCCGAGTGTGCCCCGCCGCCCCTGAAGCTCATACCAGATGGCACGGATGCGGTCACGTTCGGGGACAACTAAGTCGGGAAACCGGGGTGTGGCCTCACCCTCGAGAGTGAGCCGGAGCGCGAGGTCGTCGTCGGCAAAGGTGGCGAGTGGGAGCGGACGTTCGAGGATGATGGAGAGGTCCGTCGTTCCCGCTGGTGGGCGCACGAGGTTGAGCTCGAGCGGCTGGCCTGGTTGCACCGGCAAGGGGCGCGACAGGGCCAGCGTTTCGCGGCTTCTAGGATCACGGAGCGCGGCCACTACCGTTCCTGCCGGCATCAGCACCCCGGTCTTGAGCTGCTCGCCGCTGACCTCACGAAACAGCGCCGCTTGTGCGGTCTCGCCCAGGCGATGACTGGTGGTTGCAAGCAGTTGCAGAACCGCGCCCGGCACTGCCGCGCCCGCGGCCAGTCGCACGCGCCCAGCAGGAACGACGGGCACCATGACGTGCTCGCTTGCCACGCTGCTCGGTGTGCCGTCCGCCGGACGGAGCGTTGCCGGATAGGGGGAGATGGCGGCGGGTCCTTCCAGCCAGTAAACGTAAGGGCGACGATCGAGCGTCACCATCTGGCCGCAAGGGAGGATCTTTTCGCTGCTCGGTTCTCCCTCTGCTTGCAGACGAACCTGAAAACGCGCGGGATCGGCTTTCGCCTCCGCGGGAACGAACGTAACTTGAAAAGCACTTGCCGAAGGGCCTGCCTCCACCGCGGACACGGCGAGCAGCAGGCTGGCGATGAGCAGGTTCAGGTTCAGCATGCGTGGCGCCATGGTTGACAGCAGCTAGCCAAGCTTATACATGAAGCTCATACATGTTACCATGCCTCTTCCGCGGCAAGTCAAGTCAAGTCAATGATTAATGATAGGAATGATAGGAAAATGATCGGCGACGCAGCCGGCGGCGGCGCTGGACCCGCTATCCTGGAGGAAAGTGGTGTCACTTCACTCCGCCTTTGTCCAATCTTCACAGAGCGATCGTAGAAGTAGGTACCTGCTGGCGTGTGGCAAGATTGCAGGTGGCAAGCTTGCGCGGAACTGACATCCCCACCGCCGGTCCGCAGATGCGGGGCTAAGGTAATAACATGGGAACAACATGGCGACTCACCTCATTCGCGACCTAGAGCACTTGAAAAGGGAAATCCTGATCCTCGGCGGAATGGTTGAGGAGGCGGTTGAAAAGTCGATCACCGCACTCACCGACCGCCGCACTGACTTGGCCGAGGAGGTCCAGCTGGGCGACCGCGTGGTCGACGAGCGCGAGGTCCAAGTCGAGGAAGAGTGCCTCAAGATTTTGGCCCTCCATCAGCCCGTAGCCGCTGATTTGCGCTATGTGGTGGCAGTGATGAAAGTCAACAACGACCTCGAACGGGTCGGCGATCTCGCGCGCAATATCGCTGAGCGCGCGGCGTTTTTGGCGGGCCAGCGCCCGGTTCCGGTGCCGCCAGGGATCACCGCGATGGCGGCCAAAGCTTGCGAGATGCTGCGCAATAGCCTGAATGCGCTGGTCTCCCTCGACACTGCCCTGGCCCGCCAGGTCCACCGCGACGATGAGCAAGTCGACGCGACGCATCGTCAGCTCTACAAAGTGTTCGAAGACCGCATCCGTTCGGCGCCTGACCGCATCGATGTCCACCTCCACATGCAATCGGTTTCCCGCTATCTCGAACGCATCGCGGATCTCGCGACCAACATTGCCGAAGACGTGATCTTCATGGTCGACGGCGATGTGATCCGGCACAAATCCATTTGATACCCAGATGCCTGAAACGGGGCGAGAGAGGACTGGGACCTTGTCACGCCGCAAAATTGTCGTGATCGAAGACGAGCCGGACATCCTCGAGGTGCTCGCTTACAACTTGAACCGCGAAGGCTTTGCGGTCTTGACTGCCTCGCGCGGCGAGGACGGTCTGCGCCTAGTCCACCGCGAGGACCCGGAACTGGTGCTCCTCGACCTGCTGCTCCCCGGACTCGACGGCATCGAAGTGTGCCGCAAGCTCAAGCTCGACCCGGTAACCCGCGCGATTCCGGTCATCATGCTGACCGCCAAGGGCGAAGAGAGCGACATCGTGCTCGGGCTCGGGGTTGGCGCCGACGATTACATCACCAAGCCGTTCAGCCCGCGAGAGGTGATCGCGCGCATCCGTGCGGTGCTCCGCCGGGGGACCCTCAAAGACGAGGCTGGGCTTGAAGAGCGGGTGATGGTCGAAGGGTTGCTGGTCGACCCGCAGCGCCACGAAGTTCGCGTTGAGGGGCAACCTGTCACGCTCACCGCCACCGAATTTCGCCTACTCCATCTGCTCGCTTCGCACCCCGGCCGCGTTTTCACCCGCGATCAGCTGGTGAATCGGGTGATCGGCGACGGCGCGGCAGTGATTGATCGCAACATCGACGTCCACGTGCGTTCGATCCGCAAAAAGCTCAGCGAACAACGCGACCTGATCGAAACCATCCGCGGCGTGGGTTATCGTTTTCGCGATGAGCCCGACTAAGCGCGCGACAACTTTGCTGCTACCCTCTCGCTTTCTGGGGAAGCTTTATGCCGGTTACGCCTTATTGATTCTGCTGATGGCCGGGATCGTCTTTGGACTGATCGCGCGTGAGCTCGAACAGCAAGGACTGCGCGAGCTCGACCAGCGGCTTTTCGCCGAGGCGACGTTTTTGGGACTCCTGGCCAAGCCCTGGCTGACCTCCACCAACCCGAAATTTGCACCCGAGCTGCAAGCGCAGGTCCAAACCCTCGGGTCTGAACTCGCAGTGCGGTTGACGGTGATCCGCGCGGATGGCACGGTGCTCGCGGATTCGCGGGAGGATCCGCGGCAAATCGACAACCAAGCTGGTCAACCCGAAATCCTGGCCTGGACCCGGGCCGGGCCACCGGTTCCCCTGCAGGGGATCACCCGGGGCATTGGCGAGCGCGGCGAGCGCCTCCTCGCCTTGACGGTTGAAACCGACGGCAGCGTCCGCGGCTGGGTCCGGGCCGCCCTGCCGCTCGCCGTCCTTGCCCAGCGCACCGGACCGCTTCAGCGCGCGGTGCTGGTGGGCACTTTGCTGGTCATGGGGATCGCTTTGGTTCTGGGCTTCTTGCTCGCCCGCCGGATCACGGAGCCGCTGCAGGCGATGACCGCTGCTGTGGAAGCCTTGGCAGCTGGCTCCTACGGCCAGCGGATCGCGATTTCTTCACGCGACGAGTTGGGCCAGCTCGCCATGGCCTGGAATGCGATGAGCGACCAGTTGCAAGCAGCCATCGCCACGATCCAGGCCGATCGCGCCCGCCTGACCGCGATTTTGCGCAGCATGGACGAGGGGGTGGTCGCGGTTGACGCGGGCGAACACATCGTCCATTTGAACCCGGCGGCAGGCCGGTTGCTGGGGATTGCCCCAGAAAAAGCCCTGGGGCAGCCGATCTGGCAGGTCACGCGCTGGCAGCAGATCGCGACCACGATCCAGGCGGCCATGCACCAAGGCCAGCTGGTCGCGGGCGAGGTCCGCCGCGTCGGGGCGCAGGATCAAGTGATCGAGCTGCGCGCTTTTCCTTTGCAAAACAGTGCGGAAACCCCAGCTGGGGCGGTCCTCTTGCTCGCCGACGTCACCTCCCTGCGTCAGCTCGAAACCATGCGTCAAGATTTTGTCGGGAACGTCTCGCACGAACTCAAGACCCCGGTTACCGCGATCCGCGGGCTGGTCGAAACCTTGCTCACGGATGCCGCGATAGACCCGCCGACGCGCCAGCGCTTTCTCGAAAAGATTGCGCTGCAAACCGAGCGTTTGTCCAAACTGGTGACCGACCTGCTGTCGCTGTCTCGTCTCGAATCCGCGCGTCCGGACCTCGAGCTCGTACCCGTGGATCTGCGCGAGCCGGTGCGCGACGCACTGCGCGGGCTCCAGCCGCACAGTGAAGCCCGCGGGGTCAAGCTGTCCTGCGCCATGACGGAAGCCCCGGTGTGGGTGCTTGGGGAGCCCAACGCGATCGAGCAGGCGGCGACCAACCTGATCGAAAATGCGATCAACTACTCAGCACGCGGCCAAGAGGTCCAGGTACGCGTCGAGAGCGAGCGCGACCAGGCCATCCTTGCGGTCGAGGATCACGGCATCGGCATTGCCCTCCACGACCAGCAGCGCATCTTCGAACGTTTTTATCGGGTCGACCGCGCGCGTTCGCGCGATGTCGGTGGTACCGGCCTCGGGCTCGCGATCGTCAAGCACATCGCCTTGACTTTGGGCGGCTCGGTCGCGGTTGAAAGCCGGCTCGGCGAAGGCAGTACTTTCCGCATCCGCCTGCCGCTCCACCGGCCAGAGTGACCGGTTTTTGTGCTACTCGTGCTCCAGGTCCCAAGCTTTGGCGGTTGAATCCCCGGCGTCAGACCGCGAACGAGGAGCCGCAGCCGCAGGTGCCGACTGCGTTCGGGTTGTTGAACTTGAAACCGGCACCGGTCATGCCGAAAACGTAGTCGATCTCGACCCCTTGTAAGTAGCGGGCGCTGATTGGGTCGACGATGACTTTCAAGTCCTCTTGTTGGTAGATCAAGTCGCCGTCGCGCTCTTCGTTTTCAAAGTCGAGAGCGTATTCGAACCCGCTGCAGCCACCGCCGCGGACCGCGACGCGCAAGCCATAGTCAGGGTCGATCCCTTCTTGCTCGCGGGTGAGCTTGATCATCTCGATCGCTTTCGGCGTGATCGCCACCGGTCCAGCTGCAGGGGAGTGGGTCTCCTCCGGCGAAACTTGCTCGAGGTTTTCCATTTTGCGCTCCTTTGCGCTCTTGTGGCTCCAAAGACAGCGCTGACGCCGACCATGGCGTCCGAGCTGTCGGTTCCTCTCCAAGATAGCGGGCTGCGAGGATTTCGTCAATGCACTGCGCTAGTCCGCTAGTCCGTTAGTCCGCTAGTCCGCAGCACACGCCCAGGTTGCACACTCCCTTTGCCGACTCTGCT
>CAZCOV010000305.1:0-7801 GCA_964499975.1 uncultured Thermoanaerobaculia bacterium | reverse complement strand
CGGCCGCATCTGGCCCCAATCTGGGCGCCAGAAATGGGAATTTATTGCTGCGTCGCCCCTACGACTCAGCGAATGATGTTAGAGTCCCGCCGTTTCCCCACAACAGACGTCAAAGCGTCGGCTTGGGGCAGTGGTGTTGTTGGTTAGTGGTGTTGCTGGGTAGTGGTGTTGTTGGGTGTTCTTGGCAGCAGTTTGGACAACCCAGAATCTTCGAGGTACGGGTAGATGGCTGAAACGGAAAGCAATGGTTGGGCGATCGCGGATTCGATCGCGCTGTACGGAATTCACGAGTGGGGTCGTAACTTCTTCTCGGTCAACGCCAAAGGCAATTTGACCGTGAGCGTCGGGGGAGAGAATGCCCCGAGTATCGACCTCAAAGAACTCGTGGACGAAGTGGGGGAACGCGGCATCTATCCGCCGCTCTTGATCCGCTTCTCCGACCTGCTCAAAGCACGGATCACCGAGATCCACGAAGCTTTTGATCGCGCCATTGAAGAGTGCGGTTACCGCGGCAGTTACCGCGGGGTCTACCCGATCAAGGTCAATCAGAACCAGCTCCTGGTGGGCGACCTCGTGGCCTACGGACGCCGCTTCCACTATGGCCTTGAAGCCGGCTCCAAACCCGAATTGCTGGCGGTGATGGCCATGCTGTCAGACCCCGAGGCCCTGGTCATCTGCAATGGCTACAAAGACCCGGAATACGTCGAGACTGGGCTGCTCGCTTCCCGCTTGGGACCCAAAGTGATCTTGGTGGTGGAGAAGCCGTCCGAGCTGCCGCTGATTCTCGAAACCTCGAAAAGGCTGGGGGTCAAACCGCAAATCGGCATCCGTGCCCGGCTTTTCACTCGCGGTGCCGGCCACTGGGAAGCTTCTGGGGGCGAACGCTCGAAGTTCGGCCTCGGCACCCGCGAAATCGTCGAGTCGGTGGCGCTTCTGCGCCGCGAGGGCGCGCTCGAGAACTTAGTCCTCCTCCACTTTCATTTGGGCAGTCAGATCTCGTCGATCCGCAACATCAAAGACGCACTGCGCGAGGCCAGTTGGCTCTACGTCAACCTGGTGCAAATGGGCGTGCCGCTCGCTTATGTCGACGTCGGCGGGGGGCTTGGCGTGGATTACGCAGGGTCGCAGAGCAACGCTTCGTCCTCGATGAACTACTCGCTCCAAGAGTATGCCAACGACATCGTCTACGGGATTATGGAAGTCTCGGATGCGGCCAACGTCCCCCATCCGACGATCGTCACCGAAGCTGGCCGCGCTACGGTGGCGCACCACGCGATGCTGATCGTCGAGATGCTCGGGGTGCGCGAGTTTCGCGTGGTCGACCTGCCGCAAGGCTTGCCGGACGGGGTCCCGGCTCCGCTCAAGCACTTGTACGAAGCCTATTCTGAACTCAGCTCCAAGAATTTCCGCGAGATCTACCACGACGCCTTGCAGTACCGCGACGAATGCCTCAGCTTGTTCACCCTCGGCCATCTCTCGCTCGAGCACCGGGTGCTGGCGGAAGACGTGTTCTCGGCTTTGTGCGAACGGATTCGTCAGCTCATCGTCGATCTGCGGGAACTGCCGCAAGAGCTCGGTGCGATCGAAGAGAATCTGGCCGACACCTACTTTGGCAATTTCTCGCTGTTTCAATCCCTGCCCGACTCGTGGGCGATCGAGCAGCTCTTCCCGGTGGTCCCAATCCACCGCCTCGACGAGCGGCCGCTCCGCCGGGGGGTGATTGCTGACATGACCTGCGACTCGGACGGCCAGCTCGATTCCTTCATCCACTCCGGCCGAGTCAAGTCCGCGCTCCCCCTCCACACCCTGAGCGGCGAGCCTCACGGCGAGCCCTACTACGTGGGAATTTGCATGGTCGGCGCTTATCAGGAGATCCTCGGCGATCTGCACAACCTGTTCGGCGACACCAACACCGTCCAAGTCGCCCTCGACCCCGAGGACAGCTACCACATCGAGCATGTGGTGTCCGGCGATTCCGTCACCGAAGTCCTGCGTTACGTCGGCTACGACCGACCGGACCTCGTCGCGCGGGTGCGCAAAGCCACGGAAGAAGCGATCCGCAGCCAACGCATGAGCCGCGAAGAGGCCCGCCAGCTACTCGACATGTACCAGCAAGGCCTCGCCGGCTACACCTACCTCGAACCGCGGTAGCGGAGCACGCCAAAACCATGCAACCCTCGCCCCCACAATCCTCACCGGAAGTCGACGGGCCGACCAGCAAGCCCGTGGGGGCCATGAGCGCAAGGTCGCTCTTACGCTTGCCGGTCGCGGACCGCGCGCGACCGCGCAGCCATTGCTCGGCGGTCGACCTCCTCGCCTCGGCTCCGGGCCAGCGCCTCTTCAAGACCGCGGCCGAGGTCGACGAATACCTGCAAACCGAGCGCGATGCATGGGATCGTTGACCCTGCCCACCGCTGGCCCGGTTTATCTCGATGCCAACGGTTTCATCTACAGCGTTGAGCGAGCTCTCCATTGTCGTGTTGACGAGTTCCTCGAAGACAAAGGAGGGTGAACGTTTCCGCGGCGCACGGTTCTTGACCAGGGCCGAGTTGCATCGGCAAGTGGTTCAATGGAGAGCTTTGAGCGAGCTCGCCGGGAGTCGTTTCCAGGTCTTGTTGGCGGGATCGACCAGGATGCCGACAGATTCGAGGGCCGTAACGCCCAAGATCGGCTCCGCGTCATCAGGCCCAAAGATGATGCGACCCGCGGTGACGTCCCCCATGAACTCGATGACCGCGAGACCAAAGGGGTACTCCTTGAGGGTGCCGTCAGCCAGCTCGTAGGTCATCTTTTCGAGGGGCTGGATCCCTGCCTTGCGGAGCTCTGCGGCAGGAGCCATGCTGTCTGTAGCTCCGGTTTCCACCAAAAAGTCGGCTTCGTACTTCGCCTTGGCGTCAGTCAGCGCACGAAGCGCCACGGTGACGTGCGTCAATCCCATCTTGATCTCCTTCACTGCGCGGCACTGGCGTCTGGTGGCGATTCACCTGCCTCGCGTTGATCGTAACCGAAGTTGCGCGCCGCAAAACAGGCGCGCGCCGGCTGCGCTGACCCTAACGCCCGCCGCTCCAGGTGAGGACCAAGGAGTTGGAGCCGGGGTTGTGGTCGTAAATCGAGGCGTTGGACAGGTGGTAGAAAGCGACTCCCAGCCGGGTGCCGTTGGCCAGACGATAAGCCAGTTCGAGGCCGGTGCGGAATTCGAGGGCGCCGCCGAGGTCTTTGCCATCGCCATCTTCGTAGAGCGCGATCGCGAATTGGGGGGTTAGCCGGAAACGCTTGTTCAGTGCGAAGTCGTGGCGCAGGCCGCCGTAGAACCAAAAGTTGCCTTCGGTGGTCGCGGACAGGCCCAAAGCCGGCTTGAGCGGGAATTTCGCCAGCCACCCGCGCTGGACGCGGAAGGGCTCGAAGCGGTACTCGATTCCAGCTTCAGGGTCACCGTCGCGGGCGGTGTCGAAGATCCCCAGGCTGAGGGCCCAGCCTGGATCGAGCGCCCAAGTTGGGGACGCGGTCGTGGTCAACAACACCAGTACAGTCAGTAAGATGCCGGGTAGTTTCATGATCAAGAGTCCCTTCAGAACTTGCCGGCAGCGCGTTCGCGCGCCGGGAGAATTTCCAAGCAGGTGGTCCACCAACCGGTGAGCACGGTCTCGACAAAGGGCTCTGGCAACTTTTCTGCCCGCATTTCTTGGGCCAAAGCCTGATAGTCATAGGCCAGAGGCACGAGCTCGACGCCAAGCGCGTTGCCCCTTTCGCTGATCAGGCTGTACCAAACCTCGGTGCGCCCGTCGTTGGCCGGGCGTCCGATCACCCCGACGTTGACCACGTCGCGGCCAGACGGCAAGTGGCGGTGCCAGGGCAACCCGGTGTGGGTGCAGAGGATGCCGTGACCTTGGTTGGCGTCGAGCAAGACCTCGAGAAAGGGCACTGGGGTCGTGGAGTAAAACAGGAATTCGTTGATCCGCCGCGGGGAACCGTGAACTAACAACAGTTCGCGCGCGCCCACTTTTACCCGCCGACGGCGCGGCAGCTCCCCCATCCAGGACTTGAACGCGGGGGAGCAGCGGGTCGCGGTGTAGCCATAAGACAGGGCCGCGTAGTGATTGTCGCGGGGATCGGCGTAGCCGCAATTGCAATCTTCGCGTCCGCTCGCCAGGGATTCTTCGTAATTGCCTTGGATGGTCCGCACCCCGCCGGCTTGGAGCAGCGGCCAGACCCGTTCTGGGCTGGGACCAAAGCCGCCGAGATCGCCGAGGCAGAAAACCGCTTCAGCGCCGCGGCGGAGGGCGTCGTTGAGCAGGGCTTCCAGAGCAAAGCGGTTGTTGTAGACCCCGCCGCAGACCGCGATTTTGGCAAACGGTCCTTCGACGGGAGTGGGATCGGCTGCCGGCAACAAAAATTCCTGGACCGCGGCGGCGCGTTCGTCCGGGGAAAGCTGTCGCCCGGCTGCCGCGGTCGCGCGGTGAAACTCGTCCAGCGGGACCAACTGCTCGCCCCAGGTGGCCATGCCGCGATGCGCAGTGAGCTTGGGCACTGTCGATTTGGGTGGATCGTGGGGGAGACGCTGGCTCATGGAAAGTCCTCAAAGGGCAGCGGCGGAGAGCGGGTAGCGGCCACCGCTAAGTCTTGCAGCTGACGCCGTGGACGTGGCAGGTCCAGCAGGCAGGGTGGTCGAGGTGGAAGCCGCCCAAGGTGTCGCCGAGGGTCGCGCCCATCTTGGCGGTCGGTTCGTTGACCAAGATCGGGCAAACCCAAACGCCCTGGTCGGTCACCATCCGACAGCTGCTGCATTGCAGGTGATCCCAGCTTTCCGCCGCAACATCGCCTTGACTCAGCCGTTGCCAGCTGGTGTAGGCCCCCGAGCGCTCGGCTTCAGCCCCGATTTGAAAAACTGGCAACACTTTGAGCCGCGGCTGCGGGACCCCCCGCTCGCGCAACAAGTCGAGAAAGCGCTGACGTCCGGACGCCGTGCCATTCTCCTGGTGAACTTCGGTCACCGTGATTACCGGATTGAGCCCGGCAGAAACCGCAGCCAAGACCCCGTTCAAAATGCGTTCGAACGTCCCCGCACCGCGGACCTGGTCGTTGGTCGCTGCAGTGTAGCCGTCAAGCGAAATCCGCAAGTCGAGCGAGTACTCGCTGGGGTCAGCCAGCTGCTTGAGACGAGCACAGCGCGCGGTCGAGAGCAAGAGCCCGTTGGTCAAGACCGTGGCCGGGCCAACTTTTAGCGTGGCCGCGAGGATCGCTTCCATGTCCGGGTTCAAGAAAGGCTCTCCCCCAGTGAAGTAGTACTCCTTGACCCCGAGCTGGACGGCCTCGGCAAGGTACGCCTGGACTTCCGCCAGCGACAAAAACGCGTGGGTGTGGTTGCTCGGCGAACACGAGATAAAGCAATGGGTGCAGGCCAAATTGCAGATCGTGCCCCCGACTTGAAACCACAAGGTGTCGAGCGAACGCAACTCCACCCGCGGTGAGGTCGCGATGGGTGAGGGCTGAGCTGGAACCACGGTATCTCGCATGCGCTGGCCCAGCCTAGCAGCAACCGCTTCCCGGCGCACAGCAGGCGGTGGCTGCGGTGGTTGCGGTGTAGTCGAGGCCTTTGGTCTCCCGCGGGTGACGGAGTGCGGTGCGCGAACAGTCAAAAGGCAGCGCCGCGGCGAGCGGGACCTCCTCCCGCGGCTCGACAAACTCGAAAGCTTGGCGGTAAGGCTCCTGCTGGTAGAGCTTGAACGTCTTGTCGCACACCGCGTAGCGCTGACCCCGCGCCATGCGGTGGCCGTCGTCATCGAGCACTTCTTTGAAAGGGCCGCGATAAATCACCGCCTGGTAGCGTTCAAAGCAGGGCCCAGCCTTGCCTTTGAACGCTTCGACGGTCAGCGAACGGAACTCGATCCCGCGTACGGTCTGCCACGGCTCGACTTGCCGTTCGAGAATGCGGATCCCGTGAAAGCCCGCAGCTTCAAACGCGGCGAGGAATCCCATCTCGGTCATCGCACCGGAGATGCAGCCGCTCCACAACTCGGGATCGTTGCGCAGTTCGAGCGGCACCTCTTCATCGCTGACGATGTCGGAAATGACCGCCCGGCCGCCGCGGCGGAGCACCCGGTAAATTTCGCGGAAAAGCTGTTCTTTCATGCTGCTCGCCACCAAGTTGAGGACGCAATTTGAGACGACCACGTCGATGGCATCGCTGGCGATCAACGGGTTCGCCTGGCGCAACTCCGCGGCCAGGGCCTCGCCCGCCAGGAAATCGTCGGCGGTGGCAATCGGCTGCCGGGCCAGTCGCGCTTCGAGCAAGTCGAGGTCGAGCGCCAGGTCTTGGATCCTCCCGCGCCGGAACTCGACGTTGGCATAGCCGATCCGGTCCGCGACCAGCGGGGCATTGCGGCGGGCCACCGCGAGCATTTCGGGCGTCATGTCGACCCCGATCACTTTGCCCTCTGGCCCCACCACTTGCGCGGCAATGAAACAGATCTTGCCGGTGCCGCTGCCCAGGTCGAGCACGGTCTCGCCCGGCCGCAAGTGACGGCTGGGATCGCCGCAGCCATAGTCGCGTTCGAGGACTTCTTCGGGAATGGCGGCCAGGTAGCGGGTATCGTAAACCACTGGACAGCAGAGATTGCTTTCGCGAGCAAGGGCCGCCTGGCTATAGCGACCCTTGACTGCGGTTTCAGCCGTGATCTGGGTTTCCATAAATTCGCGTTCTCCAGCGCGCAGCAGACCCCAAAAGGCGTCCTGCCGTGTCAACAGCGGAGCAAGGCGCGAGGTCAAGCTGGCAGGTCATAGTGGTTCAAGTCGCGGGAAATGGCATACACGCCACTGCAAGCGAACGATATCGTCGGGTGATACGCAGGTCGCAGCCCGCTGGATCTGACTTCGTGGTCCCCCGTCAGTCGAGCATGAAACGCATCCGCACGGCGCCGAACATGATCTCGTCACCCGCGCGCAGCTCGAGCGGCAGCCGGCTTGAAATCCGCTTGCCGTTCAAAAACGTGCCGTTGGTGGCCTGCTCCTCGACGATTTGGAAACCGGCCGGCTGGCGCAGGATGCGGGCGTGCCGACGGCTGACCGAGAACTGTGGATCGAGCACCGTCAAGTCGACATCGGGAAAAATCTGGTTGACCGGGTCGAGGCGTCCGACCCGGGCCTCTTGCCAAGTGGGATCGAGCTTCAAAGCGGTCCCGTCTTTGAGGTCGACCAAGTAGCACGAGTGGAACTGCACAGCCGGGGCGGGCTCCGGGTGGCTTTCCGCGTGGGCTGACGAGTACGCCCTGAACAGCATATCCTCTGCTGTTGCCAGCCGATGGCTCAACTTGCGGACCATGCGCACCGCGATCTCCGGGTTACGTACCAGCATTTTCTGCAAACCTGCGCGGTCGATCTCGACTAGCTTGACCGGGCTGATCGCGCGCACCGAATGCGAGCGCGGCTCAGCTTCGAGAAGCGACATCTCGCCGAAGAAATCGCCGCGCTCGAGCACCGCGATCTGCTTTTCCATGCCCCCCAACTCCTGGAGGACCTCGACGGCGCCGCCCTGCACCAGGTACATCAGCGAGCCATCTTCACCTTGGCGGAAAATCATGTCTCCGGCCAGGTATTCAACCGCAGAGTAGATCAACGTCTTCGCTCCAGCTTGCCGCCCGCAAGGCCCAGGGACAAAAGGGCCCGATTCGACGGGTGGGCAGTGAATTCTATCAAAACCGCATCTCCGCGCCAGCTGCGGCGGCTCGCGGTTTTTTCTCCTTAGGGTCGACGCAGCAATAACTTCCCATTCTGGCATCCCATCTTGCGGCCACCTGCGACCGAT
>CAZCOV010000304.1:0-7818 GCA_964499975.1 uncultured Thermoanaerobaculia bacterium | reverse complement strand
GGGTCACCCAACTGGCGACAACGTCCGCGACCACCAACCGCCTCACGGTCGCTGGGGCCAAATATGACGTTGCAGGAAACCTCAGCGAGATCACCCTCGGCGGCGTGCTCTTCCGCTATGACCACGACCCCTTGGGTTTAATCAAGCATCTGCAGTCCTCCGACGGCGTCTCGCGAGTCTTCGTCTATGGTCCGGACGATCAGCGGATCGTAACCTTCGACTGTCCGTCGAACACCTGCGCGAGTACCCCGGCTCAGGAGGTGTGGACCCTGCGCGGCTTCGACGGTATGGTCCTGCGGGAGTACTTCCATCCGTGGTCGCGCTTGTTGTGGAGCTTCACCCGCGATTACATTTACCGCAATGGTCAACTGCTGGCAGCGGTCGAGGCGGACGGCACGATCTATCACTTTCACCTTGATCACCTCGGCACCCCGCGTTTGATCACCGACCAAGCGGGCAACCGCGTTGCCTTACATAGTTACTACCCGTTCGGACAAGAAGCCACAGATCCCGAGCAGTCACCGTTTTCCTTGAAGTTCACCGGCCACGAGCGGGACGAGAATGGTGACATCCCGAAGGGCGTGCTCGACTACATGAAGGCGCGGTACTGCAGTCCGATTTTGGGGCGTTTTTTGAGTCCGGACCCGGTGCTAGGGGATCCGCGCAAGCCTCAGAGCTGGAACCGCTACGCCTACGTCCAGGGTAACCCGATCAACCTTGTGGATCCTGATGGTCGCGAAGGTGCGCAGATCATCATGGATGTCGAGAATAAGAATTTCCTTGAGACCGGTGAGCTGCCTTACTGGTTCGATCCTACGTTGCAGAAGGTAGCTGTTGTCGCCGTCGCTGTGAATATTCCCGGTCCGGAGGATGTTCTTGGCGCAGTAGTTGTCAAAGGTTTGGGCAATGTAACCAAAAACGCAAGTCTTGTCACCAAGACTAAAGAGCTCCTTGGAAAAATATTTGGCAAAGGGAAAAAGGCCCCCACAGTCGCCCGCTTGAGTGATAAATCGGAAGCTGGCCTACGACAGGTTACAATCAAATCCGAGCACGCATCGCGCCACCTTGAGGGCACAGGACTCACACGGGAGGCAGTAGAATCAGCGATCAAAGGGCAGATCCAAGGAGTTACAAGCGAAGCCACGGCGACTGGAAGCTTCTGGGGACGCGTCACCCTTAAGGGACAAACTATTGAGTATCGAGCTTTCACACTTCCAGACGGCACGATTAACGTAGGTACCTACTATCCGCCGACGCCATGAGTACTACGAGGGAATCTCACTGTTCCTACCGCCCGCTGACGGAGAGAGAGCGACGGTTGATTCTGCGATTGCTGGAGCCTGCCTTTCCAGGTCGCGATGAGTTACTTGCTCAACTCGAGAACATTAAGTGCCTTACCATCGATAGTAATGGTAGTTTGGAACTATGCTGCAGGTGTTCGTCCCCGGCCCCGGTCAGAAAGCGTATCCCTACGGAAGGCGAAGCCATAGATAGTGATGGCACGATGATCCACTATTTGCTGCACGTGGTTTCCGGAATGATGTGTGAGCTGGAGGTATACAAGGATGACTCATCAGCAGTCGACCAACCCCCAGATCCCGATTCGGTGGAAGTCATGGCCTTTGTCTGAGCCCTGATGGGCAACCCGATCAATTTCACCGACCCCGACGGCCAGCGGACAGTCAGCGACGTTGCCCAAAACGCCAGGAACTATGTCCAGGACCTCGAAGAATTTACCTAGTAGCCATTGCCAGCATGCTGCTGCCCTGCAATGAGCGAGGTCTGGATTCTGCGCAGCTCAGCCGCCGTGCGAGACCTGGGGCCCGGTCTCGTGCAGCAGTTGGCCTTCGTAGGCACTCTCCAGAGAGGGGGGTAACTGGGTAAGTGACTTACTGAGGTGCTGCTTCAGTTGGCGAAGGGCGGCGCGCTGGTTTTGGTAGAGGAATAGGTGGTCACCTGGAAACATGCAGAGATGGAAGGTGCTCGAGGTGTGCTCTTGCCAACCCTGGAGTTGCGTTCGGTCGGCTTCGCTGTCGCCACTTCCACCCATCACGGTGATCGGGCAGGGCAGTCGCTTGCTCCAGAAAAAGTGATGTGTCTCGCACAGGGCGAAGTCGGCACGCAAAGTGGGCAGGTGCCGCAGCTTGCCGTTGCGGAAAAACTTGTCCGGGACGCTGTGGTGACGCTGGACTTCCAGCTGGAATTGGTCATCCGGCAGGTAGTGGACGAAATGCTCATCGTCGATGTGCGGGGCGCGGCGTCCCGAAACGAAAAGATGAAGCGGAGCGGGTTCGCCGCGCCGGATCAGTTCGCGCGCTAGTTCAAAGCCGATCAAAGCGCCCGTGCTGTGCCCAAAAATGGCATAAGGGAGGTCGAGGGCTGGACTCAATGCTTCCGCTAAATCCCAGGTCAATGCGTCGAGATTCGTGTAGGGCTTCTCCCGGCGCCGTCCACCATGGCCAGGAAGTTTGATGGCATCTACCTCTACCCAGTCGGGAAGTTCGTCTGGCCAGCCGTCGAAAAGGGACGGTCCTTCCCCCGGTAATGGCAGGCAGAAGAGGCGCAATCTGGCCTGAGCTTGGGGTTTCGGTGCAAAGATCCAGCGGTCGAGATGAGCTGATGCGAGCTGAGTCGATAAGAATTGAGCAGACGCGGTGTGCGTTGCCATGCGAGGACCCTCCTTCATGGTTGCGTCCACCTGGCCAACTGCCAGGCGCCACTTTGCCACGATCCCAAAAGATGCCTGTTACCCCGAAACAGGCGACCGGCTAAGATGAATCGAATGTACCATGGCTTGTTGCAACAAGCTACTAGTTTTTCTTACCCTCTTGACTGATGCAACTTGACGTTTGCAATGTGATACCCGATACCCGGATTGTAGCAAGCGTTGTAGCAAGCGGCGCATGCATTACCTTCGACCTGCCCGCCGCTGCCCCTTGTTGGGTAGCCAGGCGAGCTGCAGCTGGCTTGGTCCATCACACGCGCCCTCGTTATGTTCGCTGTCATATTCGTCACATTTCATTTCTAGAACGTTGTTGCGTTGGTGGTTTTCCACAAAGGCTTCGACCTTGGTCAGATCGGCCGCCACCTGGCTGACCATGGTAGTCCCCTCATCCTGGGCGAGAAATCGGCTGACTCCTGAAACTGCTTGGCCGCTAGTGCGGCAACCTCACTAGGAATTTGTCCTGCCAATCGCTGTCGATGCCGGCTTCGTGCGGCTCACCAGACTGCGGAAACGGTGTGATTAGACATGTCGGGTAAAACCTGGGGGGCTTTGTTATGTTTCCCGTCAGGTTTTGTTGGTTAGGATAAATTTTTGGCGTCGATGGTAACAGCTTGCGAGCGGCAACCCATGAGCGGTAACCCGATGAGCGGCAACCCAACGAAGACCAGATGCAGATGATCAGTATGGCCAGTATCCATGACTACAGCCACCGATAGAGGGAGGTGGACCATGCCCATTCTCGATACCACCCTGACTTCCCGCTACGAGCTGAAGTACCTGCTGCCCGAGTCACGTTTGCCGCAGTTGCGCTCCTACTTCAAGCCCTTCATGCGCTTAGACCAGCATGCTCACGCCAGCGCAACCGGCCGCTACGGGACCACCAGCCTCTACCTAGACACGGCGGACCTCGCTTGCTTTGCCGCTGGCGAACGAGGAGACAAGAACCGCTTCAAACTGCGCATTCGCACCTACGGCGAGGGAGCCGAGGCGCCAGCGTTCATGGAGGTTAAAAAACGTGCCGACCGGCTGGTGCGCAAGAGCCGGGCCAAAGTGACCCGCGAAGCTGCCAACGAACTGGTGGGCAATGCTGGGGCATGGATTTCCGGTTACCTGAGTGGGGGACAGCGTGACCTCAAAGAATTCATGTTCTGGAGTCAGCGCGCCAAGTTTTACCCGGTCGTTTTCGTCAGGTACCTGCGCGAAGCTTACGAGTCCACCGGCCCAGATCCGGTGCGGATCACCTTCGACAGCGAGATCGAGTTCGCCATCGCAATTGAGGCATCGCTTTGGACGACGGGCTTGCGGTGGCAGCCGGTGCCCTTGGACGAGGTTATCTTTGAGCTCAAGTTCTCCGACCGCTGCCCTTCCTGGGCAGTCGAAATGGTCCGCCATTTCCAGCTCGAACGCCGGTCGGCCTCCAAGTATGGACGCACGGTGGGGCATCTGCTGGGAGCCGGTGTCACTCTCCCGGCGCTGCTGCTCGGGCAACGCCCTGCTTTCCGCGATCTGACCTCATGGAAAGCGCTGTGAGTGGGTTCGCCGGCGCCATGGCCGGCGGGGGTGGCGGCGCTCTGCCACCGGCCTCGCTCGAAACCATGGCGTTGTCGCTGTTGCTGGCTTTGGTGCTCGGACAGCTCATCGCCTGGGTTTATCAGTGGACCCACAGCGGCATGTCCTACTCGCGGTCTTTCACCCAGTCATTAGTGTTGATGACCGTAGTAGTGTCGCTGGTTCTGTTCGTGATTGGCGACAACATCATCATCGCCTTCGGGTTGATCGGCGCTTTAGCGCTGGTCCGCTTCCGCAATGTGCTCAAGGACACACGGGATACGGTGTTCATTTTTTTTGCACTGATTTTGGGTATGGCCCTGGGGTCACAACAGTATCTGGCCGCGATTTTTGGCGCGGTTGTGTTGTTGCTGGTGACCGCTTATTTGCATTTCACGGCGTTTGGGACCCGCGGCAGCTTCGATGGCCACTTGAGCTGCCGGCTCGAGGGCGCGCCGCAAGACGCGGGCGCGGCCGGTCTCGATCGGCCGCTGCAGCGCTTTTGTCGGCGCATCAAGCAGATTTCGATCCGGCAAGGAGGCGGCATAACCGAGTTCATTTTCCAGGTGCGGCTGCGCGATCGTCGGCGCAGTGACGAGTTAGTGCGGACCATGGAAAACCTTGCGGGTGTGGTGGACGTGGCGCTGGTCTTGCGTGATGAACTCGCCGAGATCTAAAGACTGCGCGAGGTGCTGATGGACACAAGTCGCGAAGACACTCGCCCCATCCCAATCCCCCGCGACCTCTGGCTGGAAGATTTTCGGCGCGGGCCTCTGACCGTGGTGGTCTGGGCGCTCGCTCTGTTGGCGTCGCTCTGGCTGCTCGCTCGCCGCGAGTCCCGGGGGGAATTCTGGGGCGAAGCACAGGCTACCGAAGTCGAAGTTGCCGCGACCGTGGATGGGCGGCTCGAACAAGTTCTGGTTAAGACTTTCGAACCCGTTGCTGCGGGGCAAGCGGTGGCAGTGTTGGACCATGCCGAACTCGAGGCGCGCATGGCCCGCGTTCGTGCCGAAGTCGAACGTTTGCGCTTTGAGTGGCAGGCTGCGGAGGTGCGGGTGCCGGCCAGCGCTGCGGAAGCCGGTCGGGAATGGAATGCCGATTGGCGGGAAGAGACACGTTTGCGGGTCGAACTCTTAGACGCCGCGGTGGAACTCGCCAGTGACCGCGTTGAAGAACAGCAGCTCGCGCTCGAGGTGGAGCGTCAGTCGGCGTTGCACGCGAGCGGGATCGTGGCGCGAGCAACCATCGACGATCTCCGACTGCAGCAAACGAGGTTGCGCGAAGAGATGCGCGAGAAGGAGCAACGCCTCGCCGCGCTGCAAAAAGACCTCGACGCGGCCAGCACCGCGCGGCAGAGCTTGCTGGCCGCGAGTCCGCCGCCGCAAAAAGCGATCCAGCTCGAACTCGAAGCCCTGCGGCTGGCGGCCGAAGCCAAGAACTTTGAGTTGCAAGAGCTCGAGCTGGTGAGAAGCGGGCTGGTGCTTCACGCACCGCTTCGCGGGCGGGTGCAGCGCGTGCTCGCGCAGCCCGGACAAGCCATAGGCGCGGGCAGGCCGATCCTGGTCTTGGCCAGCGAAACCACCGACCAGGTCGTCTTCTTCGTTCCCGAGGCGAGCAACGAATTCATAGCGCCGCAAGCACGGGTCGAAGTTGCTCCCAGCACCGCGCCGCACCGCAAGGCCACTGTAGCCGTGACGCACTTGTCGCCCACGCTCGAACTCTTGCCCCAGCGTTTCTGGCGCAGCTTCAGCACTCCGGAGTATGGTCGCGCCATCGTGTTGACCCAGGTCGCGGATTTACAGCTGACCCCGGGTCAACGGGTGACTGTGCGTCTTGTGCGCGAGTAGTCCCTGCCCGCAACCGCGGGGGTTGAGATAGGATGGTTCCATGCATTGGCTCAAGCATCAGATTCTCAAGCATCAGGTTCTCAAGTATTGGGTTTTCAAGTATCAAATGCTCAAGTATCAAATGCTCAAGTATCAAATGCTCAAGTATCAAATGCTCAAGTATCAAATAGTAAAATATCAAATGCTCGCCAGCATAGCTTTGCTGCTGAGCACAGGAGCCCCAGTCAGAGCAGTCGAAAATCCGCCTTATTTCTCCCTCGCGCGCACAGAGTGGCAAGGAACGCTCAAAACGGGTCAAGGTTTACATCTCACCAACTTGCACGGTGACCTTCGCGTGCGCGATGCGGGGAATGCGACGGTCGAAGTTTCGGCGGTGATTCAGCAAGACGAACGGGATACCGAGCGAGCCCAACTGGCGATTGCGGAATCCCCAGACGGGCTCAGCATCACGGTGCAGTATTTCCCCAAAGACCCGGCTCCGGAAGCGTCGGGCCAAGCGGGGTTCGACCCGGTCACCGACCCGGACCACCCGCTCATCCGGCGGGTCGATGTGGTGGTTTTCTTACCGCCTGGAGCTCCCCTCCTGGCGCAGACCGACCGCGGTTTGTTCGAAGCCAAAGGGCTGACCAGCAACGTCCGGGCGAGCAGCACGTTCGGCGACTTGGTGGTCGCGACCAGCGGCCAGGTCGAGCTGAAGTCGGACCATGGGGCGATCTCGGTGGTATTCAAAGGCGCCGCTTGGCCGCAATCAACGCTCGCCACCTTGACCGGGGACATCCGCGTCGAGTTGCCGCTGGGCGCTGAGGTACAGACTGAGATCGGGACCAGCGGTGAGATCACGACTGACTACTCGATCGACATCCGACGTACCGGCCAAGGCTTCCACAAGGAGGCTAAAACCAAGACCGGCCAGGGGCAGCACCGTTTATGGATTCACAGTGAGAAAGGCGCGGTCAAATTGCTGCAGTCCGCGTTCTAATCGTGTTGTTGCGTTCTAACCCGGCGTCACTCTGCGCCGGTCAGCATTCCTAGCACCTGCGGGAGGGTGGAAAGGAGATGTCATGAAACCGTTGAATAACTGGCGGCGGTGGCAGTTTTTTGAGCATCTGCAAGGCAAGGTATTTGAGCATCTACAAGGCAAGGGCTTGTTCCTGGTGCTACTGCTGTTGGTGGCAAGCAGCACCGGCTCGCTCTTAGGACAGGTCGAGCCGCAGTCCGGGCCGCAGGTTTATCATGGGGCCAAAGTCGGGGATCCGGTCCGGCCGTATGTTTTCATCGGGGATTTGCGCCGCTTGCCGCGGTCGCGCGACTGGCAACCGGGCGACCCGATCGTCGAGATCCCTCGACGGACTCATCTCCGGCCCCAGCCCAGGAACTCGCGCGGCACCCCAAGTGAAGCCGCTGCTGAGCCGCCGTACATGACCCACGAGCCGCAAGCGGATCCACTACGCCAGATTCTCGACGAAGCGCAGAGCCACGAAACCCGCGGAGATGTTCCAGCCGGGGCACCTGACGGGTTTCTCACTCCATTGTTCAATTTCTCCGGCCAAGCCTATGGTGGAGCAAGCCCGCCCGATACCACCGGGGCGGTGGGCGCGAGCCACTACATCCAAATGGTCAACTCCAGCCAAGGCGCGGTTTTTGCCATCTACGACAAGGACGATGGCAGCCTCATCGCCGGACCGACCTTGCTCGAAT
>CAZCOV010000303.1:0-7825 GCA_964499975.1 uncultured Thermoanaerobaculia bacterium | reverse complement strand
TCGAACAAGCGCTGGCGTTGCACCAGAACCTTGAAGGCGAGACCAGCCTCGCGGTGGCAGCTGACTTGCGTTCCCTGGCCTTGCTCGACGCCGACCTCCTGCAGTTCGACCAGTCGGAACCCCGCTACCGCAAAGCGCTCGAGATCCAAGAACAACAGCTCGGTCGGGTCCATCCCGAAGTGGCCAAAACCCTCGAAGGGCTAGCTGCCATGCTCGGCATGCGCAACGAACCGCACAAGGCAGAGCCCTACGTGCGGCGAGCGCTCGAGATCCGCGAAAAAACCTCCCCGCCCGAGGCGCCTGAACTCGCTGGAACGCTGCACTTACTGGGCTCGGTTCTATCTCACCTGAACCAAGACGGGGAAGCCGAAGCGTCTTTCCGTCGGGCCTTGGCCATCCGCGAGAAGGCAGCGCCGGACAGCCCAGATCTCGCCTGGACCCTGACCGGCCTGGGTTTGGTGCTCAGCCGACGCGGTCGCAGTGCGGAGGCGGAACCGCTCCTCACCAAGGCGCTCGCGGTGCTAGAGCACGTGCTAGGTCCGGAGCATCTCCAGGTGGCAACTTGCCAGATCAATTTGGCCAGAACTTACCACTTGCTGGGCCGGTTACCCGAAGCAGAAGCCCTCGCAGGGCGGGCGCTGGCGATCCGCGAAAAGGCCTTGGGCCTTGACCATCCCCACCTCGCCCCAGTTCTGGCGCAAATTGGCACGCTCAGCCTCGCGCAGGGCAAGATCGCCGCGGGACTTGCCGCTTTTGCCCGAATCGTGAGCCTTAACCAACGGGCTCATGGACCGGACCACCCCGCAACCACCGACGCCCTGCGCCAGCTCGCCGAGGCATACTACGAGGTCGGCGACTACGCGGGGGCGGAACAGCATTTCCGGTTGGCCTTGACCCAGACGGAAAAACGTCAAGCCACGCCTGCCGAACAGCATCGTCTGGCCAAAATCTTGCTGAGCCTGGGCGAAGTGCTCCGCGCCGGCGGCAACCCGGCTGGCGCCCGCGCAACCTGGGAGCGCTCCCACGCAGTCATTGCGCCGCTGACTGAAGGCACGGACGACGTCGAAGTGCTCGGCACCATGGCCACAGTGCTGCTCTGCCTTGAACGGATCGAGGAAGCTCGCCCGTGGGTTGAAAAAGTCCTGGCCGCGGGCTGGACCCACCCCGACTTTCTCGCCCTTGCCCGACGCCATGGGTTGGCGCCCCCAGTTCCCAGCAAATCGGAGCCGTCGGGCAGCTAGCGCAGGGCATGGAAGGACAGGCCATTCCTTCGTGCTCGACCCTCGCGAACCGATGCGCGCAGATCCATCCATGTCGTTCCGGGATGGGTTGAGACCGTCAATCGTTCACCAGATCGTTGATCGTTGCCCACGCGCCTGTGGCCGCGAGCAGCTCGCGCAGTTGCTGCGCAATGTTTTCGTCGCGCCACAAGGCTGAGAAAAAATCGTCGGCGCCATGCTCGGCATACCACTTGGCGAGGTAGGAATAACCGTAATTTTTGGGGATAAGTTTTTCGGATCGAGGCTCGTCCCGAAGCCATCGTTCGACCGCGAGTCCACGCTCCGGATAAGCGGCACAGATTGCTGCTGCGATCAGCCGTTCGAGGGTCTGCCGAGCGGGCACACCGGAGACAGTGGGCTGCTCAGGACACTCCCAGATTACGGTCGCGACCTGGATGCCGTGGAGCAGAAACCGCTCGCTACTGCCTTCGTTGGCTTGCCCCCCACACGAAACGACTAGCTGACGAATTGCGGCACGGTGATCGGGGCCCGATCCTCCTTCGAGGTCAGAATCCAGGTTGAGCAGCAGCCAGCCTGGACGATGGGTCGCTTCGTTGAAGTGGAACTTGCTTGCCTTGAGCACGGCATCTCGCCCGTGACAAGGCTGCACCAGGACGCCTGATCCACTTGGCGTCTTGAACAAGTATTGCCCGCGCCGAACCTCGCGCTCCCAGACGTCTCGGATCGGAGTTCGACCGCCAGTTGAGGGATCCGTGCAGCCGAGATGTAGGAGACACCCTCGCCAGAAGGAACGATCGTCATACCCCTCGCAGAGGATGACATGCTGCCGGGGAATCGTGGGGCTCACCGCAAGTCGTTCTCCAGAGTTTGCCGTGCCGTGACGAGCTCTTCGCCAGCGTGGCGGCTGTAGTCGAGCTGCCCCCCCTCGAGCCGCAGGTTGAACAAGGCCAGGTGCTCTAGCTCATCAGATTTCGCCTCGGCGAGCAGCGCATCGATGAGCTCCAGGCTGTGGGTGCTGATCACGAGTTGCACCCCACGGCGGAAGTTGGCCAGCAGCGCCTGGGCTGTCCGCCAAATAGCCTTGGGATGCTGATAGACCTCGGGCTCTTCCAGGAGCACCAGACCCTCCGGATCCACCGCGATTTCGAGCGCCAACTGAACGAAGCTCTGCACCCCGTCGCCCGCCAGCCCAACCGGGATCGACCGTCCCTGACTGCGCAGATAGAGGCTTGGGGTGTCATCGTCGTCGACCAGAATCTCAAGCTGCTCAAAGCGGGCGACGAGATCCCCGAGCAGCGCTTCAACCGCTTCGCGGCGCCCCGAACGCGCAACTTCGGCAAAGGTGCGGTGAAGCCGAACCGGGCGCCCGGGATCGACAAGGCCAACAAAACGCACGGTTGTAAGTCCAACTCCGCTACTCTCCCCTACGAATCGGTTCTCCATCTCGAACGCCGCCCACGACGTGGCTGCGTTATCCGCGTATTTATCCTCGCTGATTCGAATCGTTGAAAATGGCGGCCGCGCTTCGTCGTGGTGGTCTAGCAAGCGCTTGCGGAGCCCCTCATTGCAATGACCGAACCAACGGAGCTCACGCTGCCACCTTGACCCGATGTGCGTCGTTACCCCCAGCGTGGCGACCCGGTGATGGTCGCCAAACAGCCAACGGGAGCCGCCGATGACGGTGGAGTGGCGCTGCACCGCGCGGCCGATTGCCTCGTCAGGGGTGGGGCTGGTGGCGATCAGGAGGGCGTCGAGCACGGTGCTCTTGCCGCACCCATTGGGTCCGGTGAGAATGGTGAGCGGCGCCAGGGTCGCAATTTCCGCCCTGTGGATGCCGCGCAGGTTTTCGATGCTGATCGAGGTGATCATGGCAGTCAGAATTCTAGACCACATCGCCGGACGGAGGGGAGTTTGAACGCCGGGAACTGCGGGACTGGGACTGCCAGGGCTGCGGTCTGCGGGACTGCCGCGGGGCTTGACAGGCTCGTAGGGCATGACTATCCTTGCACTCCCCGGGCGGGAATAGCTCAGTTGGTAGAGCACAACCTTGCCAAGGTTGGGGTCGCGGGTTCGAGTCCCGTTTCCCGCTCCATCGTCTCCCCCCTCTCCTTTTTCCGTCATCCCGTTTCCCCTTTCTCAGGCTGCTAAAGGCCCGCTGGCGTTCCTCGCCAGGGCGCACGTTTCCCTGCGCCAACCTGGCCCTTCCTGCAACGGATCGCTCGCGCCTTGGCCACGCGCAATTCCGGAGAAGCAGACCCCGCTGGACGTGGCTATAAACATGGGCAGATCGTCGCTCAGTCAATGAGTCGGTTCCACGACATGCAAGAACCGTAGAGGAGGCAAGAGCATGCGAGTAAAAGTGAAGACGGGGAACTGGTGGATCGGTTTTTGGGCGCTCTGCCTGGTGGCCGTCCCGACCCTGGCGGAGCGTAGCCCCGAGGCGCCCTATGGCCTGACCGCCGAAGGAAAGGCCAACCCGCGACCGGGTGAGCCGGATCACCAGATCCATGAGGACTGGCAAGGGAATTATCCGACCCCAGAGGCCTTGCGCAATTTTCAAGTGATCCGCACTCTGCCCTTACCCCAGGGGTTCTTGGGCAATATGGCGGCGGACCCGGTGAGCGGGCGCATTTTCTTGGTATCGCTCGGCCGGCCCACCAGCAAAGGGCCGAGCCAGCTGTACGAAATCAACCCTCAATCCGGAACGGTGATCGCGTCCGCGGAGATGCCATTCGAAGGGGATTTGAGCAGCCCAGTGTTCATCGACGGCCACCTCTACCAAGGGGTTTTCCACCAGTCGAAGATGTACAAGGTTCAAGTCGACGGGCCGGACTTCGGCAAGATCGTCAAGGTCATCCCCTTGCCCACGTTGAGCGACCTCAACTTGGTCGACGAGTCCCATCCCATGCCGTTCATCGAATTCGGCGGCGTCGCGGTCAGCCCGGATCGCCAGATCGTGATCCATGCCGACGACGTGGGCGAGTTCATCAAGCTCGAACGCGAGACCGGCAAGATCTTGGCGCGTACCCGCACGCTCAAGGCGTTGGGCGGGATCGCGGCAGCAGCGCGCCCCAACGGCGACTTTTTGGTGGTCGGCAACTCGGATGCGCGCGGCGGCTATTGCGCCTTGTCGTACCCTCCGGAGCTCAGCCGCACACCTGAACAAAAGGACATCAGCTGGGCCTTGCTCGATGGCAACAACGGCCAGGTGCTGGCGTCGTTGCGTTGGCAGAACTCGCGTGCTTATGCCAGCGGTCTGGCACTGCTCAAGCACCAGGAAGTCGCGGGCACCCCCTACGGGCGTTTCAACTTCCTCGCGACCGGGGAGGAAGGTCTGCTCGAAATCGCGTGGACTCCGGCCGCCGGCGCTTTCTGAGCCAGAAGCGTCACCCCCCTCAACTGGACACGAAACGGAGGAATGAGATGATCAAGCCGACCGGAATCGCCACCGACGAGCTCACGGTCCAAACTTTCCAACACGTCGCTTATGGCGACCCCACCACGCGCTTTTGCGAGAGCATCCAGCACGCTGCAATCAGCCTCGACAGCCGGACCGACGACGAACTGGCAAGCGACGGCCGCACGCTTAAGGATCCGGCGTTTCGCGAGCACGCGCTGTACCAGCTGCTCACCCGGCGCGGGGCCAAGGCTTTGCCGGTCTTGCGCGAGGCGCTGTTTGAGGATCCCGACACCGACTTGCGGATCAATGTCTTGTGGGCGCTCGAGTGGCTGGAATCCCCGGAATGCCGCAAGATCTGCTTACAACTGCTCAACGACCCGGACCATCGGGTGCGCGAATGGGCGCGGGTCTTCGCTTGGGAAATGAAGTGGACCGAGCAGGATTTCCGCTATGCCCGCGAGTACCGGTACCACTCAGGACGGACCTTTGACGAGACGATCTACCTCCACATCACCTGCAATCTCTACGTCAAGCTGGGCGAAGGTGCGGACATGTGGGGGCACATGCTGATGAGCCCGCAAATGCTGGCCCGGGTTTATGGTCAGGCCAAGGCGTGCCCGATCATCGAGACGCGCGAGCGCGAGATCGTCATTGCCAAAACCCTGACCAATCTTTACGGTGAGGGGGAAGATCACCACGAGGCGTTCTTGTTCCGCGGTTTCACCGAAAGGACCCATCCGCTGTCGGGCAATTTCTACTTCGAAACCCAAAGCAAGCGGCCCTTCTTCCTCGCAGGCAAAGCCAGCGACCCTTCCGAGGGGGTGGTCGAAGACGTGATCGTCCCGTTCGCGCGCGAAGGACAGTGGTTCTTGAACCCTGACATCAAGATCAAGGGGCAAAACGCCATCGAGTACGTGCGCGGCCTGTTCCAAGGCTGGGCCTTCATCAACCTGGAACGGATCGAGCGCAGCGGCGGCGAGTTCTTGTTCCCCGGCAACTCGATCCTCTCGACCCTCCATCACCCGGTGGTCGGCGAGAAGACCAATACCTTCTTGAACGGACGATTTAAGGGCAAGGTGGTCGACTGGGACGGCGATGGGGTCATTGACCTCAACACCCTGCCGGCCCACGCCACCGCCAAAGGCGAAGTCGACTCGAACCTCGACGGCATCCCCGATCATCCGGGGCAAACGGTCAGCAACTGGCGGCGGTAACCCGCCCACGCAGAAGTCCCCTCCGGATCTGGCGGGGTCCGGAGTTGGGAGGGTCGACGGGGTGACGGGTGCGCGAGTTGCTTCGCCAATCGGCTTTTGGCTGCTGGTTCGGCGCTGGGTTGCTCTCGACGCTGGGTTCAGAGATCAGCCGCATCGGGCTGTTTTTGTACCTGTTTCACCAGCGGGGCGCGGTGTTCGACCTCGCGCTCTTGCTGGTGCTCAAGACCCTGCCAGGAGTGGTGGTCGCCCCGTTCGCCGGGCTCCTGGTCGACCGTCTGAACAAACCGCGGGTGATGATCGCCTGCGAACTCGCGCAAGTCGTGGTTTTGCTCGTGGTGTTGCGCTGGCCCACGCTGGGCGTGCTCTACTTGGCCGCCGGACTGCAATCCGCAACCAGCGCTTTCTTCGAGCCGGCCCGGCGAGCGGTTTTGCCGCAAGTGGTGACCGCAAGCGAGGTTCCGTCAGCCAATGGTCTGGACATGAGCGCGCGCAATTCGACCCTGTTCCTTGGGCCGGTCCTCGGCGCTGAGATCTTCCTCTGGGGTGGACTCCTCGCCGTGCTGTGGGTCGATGCCGCCTCCTTTCTCGTCAGTGCCCTGCTCTTGCGCCGAATCATCAGGAGTTCGGCGAGCGCCAGCGCCGGGCCCGCTGGAGGTGCCAGCCAAATGTTGCGTGAGGCAGGTGCCAGCCAAATGTTGCGTGAGGCAGGTGCCAGCCAAATCCTGCGCGAGGCGCGCACCGGCTGGCAGTACGTGCATCAGCATCCCCTGGTCTTGCACCTGACCTCGCTCTTCGCGTTGAGCATGCTGTGCAGCGGAATGTGGATGCCGCTCGCGCCGTTTTTCATCCGGGACGTGCTCGGTGCGTCCGACCGGGTGCTGGGTTTCCAGATCGCGGTCTTCGGAATCGGCGGCGTCTGCGGCGGCCTGCTCGCAGCGCGTCTCTTGCCCCGGGTTGCGGCCGGCTGGGTTTTGTTTTTAGCCCTGCTGCTCGAGAGCCTGCAACTCCTCGCCTATGCCCTGGTGCCGCAGCTCGTGCTCTCCCACCTGATTTTGTTCGGGTGGGGCATTGCCGTCTCGCTGATTGCGGTCGCCGCCCATTCGATCCTCCAGACCCAAGTCGATGGACGCTTTCTCGGTCGGGTCTTTGCCCTGGTCAACTCTGCCGAAAACCTGGCGCTGCTCGCGGCCATGGGCCTCGCCATGATCCTCGGCAGCTGGTGGAGCAGCTACTCGATTTTCCTCACCGCCGGTTTTTTTTACCTGGGCAGCGTGGCCCTCTCGTCGCTCACTCCAGGTGGCCGGGTGTTGTTGCTCACTCGCTGAAATTTGCTGAATAAGGCAGGCTGATGCACCCCAAACCCCAACCGCTGATTCTCGGGTTCGTGCTCCTCGCCGGGCTGGCCTTGCTCCTGGGGGTGACTGCAGCGCCCGAACCGGCTTATCGCTTGCGCTTGCTGGCGGTCGATCCCCAGGGCAACGCCGACGCTGCCCTGTCGCCCGACGGCAAGCGCTTTGTCACCAGCTCCAAACGCAGCGGCAACTGGGAGCTGTGGTCCTTCGAGCTCAGTTCTGGAGGGTGGACCCAACTCACCGACCATCCCGCGGACGACTTCGAGGCGCGCTTTTCCCCCGACGGCCGGCACCTGGTTTTCACTTCGCGGCGCACCGGGCAAAAAGATCTGTGGCTGCTCGACCGCAAAAGCGGCCAGCTGACCCAGCTGACCCACTCCGCCGAAGACGACGAGTACCCATCCTTTTCACCCGATGGCCAGCGCGTGGTTTTCACCAGCGGCCCCTGGCTGGCGCGGCAGTTCCTGCTGGTGGGCCGCTTGGGCGGGCTGCCGCAAGCGGTCCGTCCGCCGCTCCCGTTTGGCGGCGCCTGCTCTTTTGCCGGAGATGGCCAGTCGCTGTTCTGCCACACCTACGATCAGGGCGCAGGGCGGCTGTCGCGCCTGTTCCTCGGCGACC
>CAZCOV010000302.1:6938-7845 GCA_964499975.1 uncultured Thermoanaerobaculia bacterium | reverse complement strand
TCGGTCGATGGCGACAGCCCGGCGGCCATGCGCTATACCGAGATTCGCCTCACCCGGCTGGCCGAAGAAATGCTGCGGGAGGACATCGAGAAGGAAACCGTCGACTGGGTTCCTAACTACGATGCAAGCGAGCAAGAGCCGGTGGTGCTGCCCGCGCGGATCCCCAACTTGCTGGTCAACGGCAGCTCGGGCATCGCCGTCGGCATGGCGACCAACATTCCGCCGCACAACTTGGGCGAGGTGATCGACGCAGTCCTGCTGATGGTCGACGACCCACAAGCGACCGTGGCCAAGCTGATGAGCGTGTTGCCCGGCCCGGACTTTCCCACCGCAGGCTATGTCCATGGTGTCGAGGGCATCCAGGAAGCCTATGTCACCGGCCGCGGCACCATCCAGCTGCGCGCCCGCGCCGAGTTCGAAGACCTGGGCAAGGACCGACAAGCGATCGTGATCACCGAGATCCCGTACCAGGTCAACAAGAAACGGCTGATCGAACGGATCGCCGAGCTGGTGCGCGAGAAGCGGGTCGAAGGGTTGAGCGACCTGCGCGACGAGTCCGATCGCGACGGCATTCGCATCGTGCTCGAGCTCAAACGGGGCGAAGTCGGCGAAGTGATCTTGAACACCCTCTACAAGCTCACCCCGCTCCAGACCTCGTTCGGCATCAACATGCTGGCGATCGTCGACAACCAGCCCCAGGTCTTGAACCTGCGCCAGCTGATCCGCTACTTCCTCGACCACCGCAAGACCGTGGTGATCCGGCGGGTCCGCTTCGATTTGAAAAAGGCCGAGCAGCGGGCGCACATTTTGGAAGGTCTGCTCAAGGCGCTCGACCACATCGACGAAATCATCGCGCGAATCCGCGCCAGTCACACCCCAGACGAAGCCAAAACCAGCTTGATCCAAG
>CAZCOV010000302.1:0-6928 GCA_964499975.1 uncultured Thermoanaerobaculia bacterium | reverse complement strand
CCTGACCGGGCTGGAGCGCGCCAAGGTGCTCGAGGAATATCAAGACATCCTGGCGGAGATCGAACGCTTGCGCGCGATCTTGGGCTCAGATGCGCTGCTCCTCGCCGAGATTCGCCGCGAGTTGCTCGAAATCAAGGAAGCCTATGGCGACAAGCGGCGCACCGAGATCATCGGCGAGACCCACGACATCACGATCGAGGACATGATCGCGGATGAGGACATGGTGATCACCGTCACCAAAGCGGGCTACATCAAGCGCTCCCCGGTGGCGCTTTACCGCGAGCAGGGGCGCGGCGGCAAAGGCCGTAAGGGCATGGAGACTAAGGACGGCGACTTCGTCGAGCACCTCTACATCGCTTCTGCCCACAGCTACATCCTGGTGTTCACCGAGAGCGGGCGCGTGCATTGGCTCAAGGTGCATCGCATTCCCGAACTCGGCGCGGCATCGCGGGGCAAGGCCATCGTCAACCTGCTCGAGCTCGAAGCCGGGGAGAAAATCGCGACCACTGCGGCCGTGCGCGGCTTTGCCGCCGGCTACCTGGTGTTTGCCACCGCCGACGGCACGATCAAGAAGACCGAACTCGCCGCCTTTGCCAACCCACGGCTCGGCGGCATCATCGCGATCAACATCGATCCGGGAGATCGCTTGCTCGATGTGCGGGTCACCGATGGCAACCACGAGTTGCTGCTCGCCACGGCTCAAGGCGTGGCCATCCGCTTCCCCGAGCAAGATGTGCGACCCATGGGTCGAGCCACCCGCGGCGTCCGCGGCATCAGCATTCAGCGCGAAGATCGAGTGGTGGCCATGGAGGCGCTGGAGCCCGAGGGCGACCTCTTGACCGTGGCCGCCGGGGGTTACGGCAAGCGCACCGACCTAGCCGAGTATCGCCGCCAGAGCCGCGGCGGCAAGGGCATCATCAACCTCAAAGTCAGCGCGAAGACGGGTCAGGTGGTCGGGGTCAAGCAAGTGCGTTCCGAAGACGGGTTGATCTTGATCACCCAAGAAGGCAAGCTGATCCGCATCAATGTCGAGGGAGTCAGCCGGATCGGGCGCTCGACCCAAGGGGTCAAGCTGATGGATCTCGATCCTGACGATCGGCTGGTGGCCGTTGCCAAGATCGTCGAGCGCGACGAGGACTCAGGAGAGCCGGCAGAGCTGGGAGAGCCGGGAGAACCGGGAGAGCCCGCAGATGTTGCCCCAACAGATGTTGTACAATAGATGAGCAAAACTCGCTCTAGCGTCCGCTGACGGACGTTCATTGAGATGTTCACTGAAAGGAGAATCCAAAGGAGGCCCCCATGCGTGCGACGAACCCGAGAAACCCCTTATCCTCTATCATTGCCTTGTCCCTTACCCTTCTTCTGTTGGCTCTGTTCGTCAACGCTGACTCTGCTGCAGCCAGCGACGATACGAGCAAAGGACCGCTGTCCAAACTCGAAGTCCACGGATTCTTGACCCAGGCCTTTGCCACGGCCAACTTTGGCAAAGGCGGCTTTCTCAACCCGACGGTCGACGATCAGGTCCTCGGCATTCCCGAGGATGGGACCTACGACTATCGGACCCTCGCGATCCAGTTCCGCTACGCCATCTCGCCCAAAGACACAATGGTGATCCAGTTCAGCAGCCGAGCCTTGGGCAAGAGCCCGATCTCTGACATCGAGGACGAGATCGAGCTGGACTGGGCTTTTTAAGAGCGCCAGCTGTTCGATCACACCGCGCTCAAGGTGGGGCGGGTGCAGATCCCGCTCGGCATTTTTAATGAAATCCGCGATGTCGGCACCTTGCTGCCGTTCTACCGTCCGTCCTACTCTTTCTACCAGGAAGGCAGCTTCACCAGCGAGACGGTCGACGGCTTCATGCTCTCCCACACCTTTGCTCCGCAGTCGGAGTGGAGCCTCGACGCGGACTTCTACATCGGTGAATGGAAGCTGGTCGAAATCAGCCCCTTCAATCTGCAAGCCCTGACGGCTCGGGCGGAAGATGCGTTTGGCGTCCAGCTGTGGCTCAATACCCCGGTTTCTGGCTTGCGCTTCGGTCTCGGCGGCCATCGCCGTGACGTCAGCGGCGGTGCTGTTCCGATCGTTCGTCTGCCGGGCAAGTCCGATCGCTTTCACGATTATTATGTGTCGGTTGATCTGGCGCTCGAGCGGTTCGTGTTTCGGACCGAATACCGGGAATTCGGCGCTTCAGAGAACGAGGTTTTCTTGGGCGGCGACTTTACCCTTTACTATGTCCAATTCGGCTTTCATCCCAACGAAAAGATCCGGATCTACGTGCAGAACGAGTTCACTGGGGTGGAAAGCGATGCGGACGATACCGTCCGTCCTTTCGGCCTTCCCATGACCGAAAAAATGCAGTCGGATCTGCGCCAGGATACCGGGATCGCGTTCAATTACTTGTTCTCGCCGAATCTGGTGCTCAAACTGGAACACCACTTCGAGATCGACCAGGAATTCTTCACGCTGGTTCCGACCTTTACCCCCCAAGGTCCGAAGCTCCAGCCGATTTATGCCGCCTCGGAAGGTGGCGACTATTCCATTCTCAGCTTCTCTGCTAGCTTCTGACGGGAGGGCTCGTCTTCTGACGTTGCCGACGCGGGGTGTGCGCTGAGCCACGCCCCACCTGGCCGCGGATACCCCCCGCGGCCAGTCCCACCCGCGAGGAACTGAAAAGGTGACCCCAAGCATCGTTGCCCCCAAGACAGACCCGGAAGGGTCGACCAGCGCTCCTCTGCGTCGCCCAGTCCCTGGACCGCGAGCGGTCCCTGGGCTCGGCTGGCGGCTGGCGATGGCCCGCTATTTTCGCGATCCCATCGGTTACATGTCGCACCTCTACCAGACGCATGGCAATGTCGCCAGGCTGGTTGCGGGCGGCAACGACCCGCTTTTTTTCCACCCTGGCCCCCGGCGGCTCTCGACGATTTTCGCTTTCGGCCCGGAGTGCAACCGCGAGGTCTTGACCCAACCGGACGTTTTCGAAAGCGGCGTGCTGCGCGGTCCGGGCAGCTGTGCGTGGCTGGTCCACAACATGTCGTCGGCCAACCGTGAGCATCGCGCCGAGCAGCGGCGGATGATGGCGCCGGCCTTTGCGCGCAATCACCTCCAGGTCTATCGCGACGACATTATCCGCTACACGCAGCAAATGCTCGATCGCTGGCGGGTGGGAGCGCGTATCGACTTGCCGTCAGAGCTTGAGCACATGGCCGCGAACGTGGCCAGCAAGACGTTTTATGGTCAAGATCCCGACAGCGGCAAGCAAACCTTGGCCGCACTCGCCCGCGCCATCGCCAGCGCCCTCTTTTCTCCCCTGACCATGGTGCCGCTCGATTTGCCCGGTTCGCCCTATCGCAAGTTCCTGCGCACTGCCGAGCAAGCGGGCGAGGCCGTGCTCGAAGAAATCCGCGCCCGGCGGGCGACCGGAGCGCAAGGCGACGACGTTTTATCGATGATGATCCGAGTGCAGGACACCGAAGCGATCGAACTGAGCGATGCGGAGCTGATCGGCAACGCGTTCACCCTGTTTCTCGCCGGCCATGACGTTCCCGCCAACGCCATGACCTTCACCCTGTACCTCTTGAGCCAACACCCTGCGGTCATGGCCGACCTGCTCGACGAACTGGACCATGAGCTCGGCGGCCGTCCACCGTTGTTCGAAGAGGTCTGGAAGCTGCCAGTGCTCGATCGCGTGGTCCGTGAAAGCCTCCGTCTGCTGTCACCTGCGATTCTGCTCTGGCGGCAGCTGACCTCAGACGCCGAACTGCTCGGCCATGAGTTGCCCGCGGGCAGCGAAGTGCTGCTCAGCCCGTACATTACCCACACCTCGCCCGCGGTCTACACGGAACCCAAGCGCTACCAACC
This sequence comes from uncultured Thermoanaerobaculia bacterium, assembly GCA_964499975.1. Classification (GTDB taxonomy): domain Bacteria; phylum Acidobacteriota; class Thermoanaerobaculia; order Multivoradales; family J023; genus CAZCOV01. The sequence goes on along the minus strand of CAZCOV010000302.1, from coordinate 3,070 downwards.
GCGCCGCTGGGAAGAGATCAAGCCAACCCCTTTCGAATACCTGCCCTTCAGCTACGGCTTCCGCAAATGTCTGGGGGCGGCGCTGGCTGAAATGTGGCTCAAGATCGTGGTGTCGATGGTGGTTCAGCGCTTTCGGCTGCAGATCATCCCCGAGGCCCGAATCGACCTTGCGGTAACGTTCACCATGCGACCCAAACCAGGGCTTCCCATGGTCATCCAGCCGCAGGATCGGCAGTTTCAGCAAAGTCGCGCGCGCGTGCGCGGCCGGCTCGCCGAACTGGTCGAAATAGACTTTTAAAGCAGACATAGCGAAGCAGACATAGCAGCGGGATATCGCCATCAACCAGGGAAAGATGAGGGGAACATGCTTTTTTTTCTTGATACCGCCGACCGCCGCGAGCTCGAAATCGGTCTGGAATGGGGCATGGTCGATGGGGTCACCACGAACCCTAGCCTGATCGCCAAACAGGGCAAGCCATACCTACCCACGGTGCGCGAAATCGCCGAGCTCGTGCCCGGACCGGTGAGCGGCGAAGTGCTCGCCACCGACTACGAAGGCATGCTCGAAGAAGGCCGGCGGCTGGCCGGACTTGCACCCAACGTGGTGGTCAAGGTGCCGCTCAGCCAAGCCGGCCTCCGCGCCGTTCGCCAGCTGGCCGCTCTAGGAATCCGCAGCAACGTCACGCTGTGTTTTTCGGCTGCTCAGGCCCTGCTCGCGGCCAAGGCCGGAGCCGCCTACATTTCTCCGTTCGTCGGTCGCCTCGACGACGTCGGTCAGGACGGGATGGCCCTGATCCAGGAGATCCTCGAGATCTATTCCAACTACGAATTCAAGACCCAGGTCCTGGTCGCCTCGATCCGTCACCCGATCCATGTGGTCCAGGCGGCGCAGCTCGGCGCGGAAGTGGCGACCATGCCGTTCAAGATCCTCGAAAAGCTTTTCCAGCACCCCCTGACCACCTTGGGCCTGGAAAATTTCCTCGCTGACTGGCGCGCGACTGGCCGGACGTTTTCCGATTGAGCGCACACCTACCCGAAGACGAGGCACCGGTCATCGGGAGCCCCAGTCAGTTCTATCGTCGGGCCTGGCTCTTCTACTTGATTCTTGCGAGCCTGGGGGTGTTTTGGATTGGCGCGCATTTCAACCGCATTCCGCGCGAACTGTTCTGGAATCCGCAAACCTTCGGACTGGACCTCGCGTGGGGGCTCGGGGCGGGCCTGGCCTTAGTCGGTCTGTGGCGCCTCGGCCGCCGATTCGCGACCCCATTTGTAGCGCTCGAAGCGCAGATCAAGACCCTGATCGGACCACTCGACCCCGCGGAAGCACTGGCACTGGCGCTGCTCTCCGGGTTTTCCGAAGAACTGTTGTTTCGCGGCGCCATGCAGAGCAGTTGGGGCTGGCCCTGGGCGGTCGTGGTTTTTGCGCTGCTCCACACCGGCCCAGGACGGGCATTTCGCGTGTGGACCGCGTTTGCGTTGCTTGCTGGAGTGGTGTTTTCTCTGCTCACCCTCGACCGCGGCAACATCTTCTCCGCGATCGTCGCCCACGTGGTGATCAATGCGCTCCAACTGCGCCGGCTCGCCGCAGGGAAAGACGATGATCCCCCAACCGATTCGTCCCAGGGTTGAATCCTGGTGGCGACGGCATTGCGGCACGAGCGGCGCAGCGGCGCGAACCGCCATCCCAACCTGGAGTTTGCTAGACTCGTACGCTTTGAGGAGTCCAGGCCCATCGCCTGGGTCGAGGGCTCAACGCAGAAGATCTAAATCTAGACCCCTAAGTTGAAAGTTCAAAGTTCAAGGAGAACGAGCATGGCCGACAGCCAGGACGTTTTGGGACGGGTCGAACGCGAGCAAGCGAGCTACCTCGAAGAGCTCAAGGAGTACTTGCGCATTCCCTCAATTTCGACCGACCCCGCTTACCGGGAGGAGGTGCGGCGCTGCAGCCGCTTCATCCAGGGCAAAATGCTGGAAGCCGGGCTTACGGCCGAGATTATCGACACGGATGGGCATCCGCTGGTCTACGCGGAATGGAACCAGGCGCCGGGCAAGCCGACCGTTTTGTTTTATGGGCACTACGACGTCCAACCGCCCGACCCGATCGACTTGTGGCGGAACAAGCCCTTTGATCCGACCGTTGAAGGCGATCTGCTGGTCGCGCGCGGCGCCACCGACGACAAGGGGCAGAGCTTCATCCACCTCAAAGCCGTGGCGGCGATCTTGGCCGAGCGCGGTCGCCTGCCGGTCAACGTCAAGTTCATCCTCGAAGGCGAAGAAGAGTCAGGTGGCGCAGCCATCGAGCACTTCGTGCGCGCCGACGGCGGCCAAAAGCTCGCCTGCGACGCGGTGCTGATCTCGGATTCGTCGATGTTTGCCCCGGGCCAGCCATCGCTGATTTATGGACTCAAGGGGATCACCTACTTCGAGCTCAAGGTGCAAGGACCCAACCGTGACCTCCACTCGGGGAGCTATGGCGGGGCCGTGACCAACCCCATCAATGCGCTCTGCCACATCATCGCCCAGTTGCGCGACCCCCACACCGGTCAAATCACCATCCCTGGCTTCTACGACGACGTCCGCCCGCTGGCCGAGTGGGAACGGGCCGAGTTTGCCCGTTTACCCGCGAGCGATACCGACTTGTGCTTGGACCTCGGGGTGAATGAGCTCAGCGGGGAAGCCGGCTATACCACCCTGGAACGGCGCTGGGCGCGCCCCACCTGCGACGTCAACGGCATCTTTGGTGGCTACATGGACCGTGGCGCCAAGACCATCATCCCGGCATGGGGGGGAGCCAAGGTCTCGATGCGGCTGGTGCCCGACCAGGATCCAAAGAAAATCGAACAGCTCCTCTACGCCCATGTCGAGCGGGTGAAACCGCCCGGCGTCACGGTTGAAGTGCAGCCCCTCCACAGCGGGGCTGCGGTTTTGGTCGAGACCGAGGGGCCGCTGGTCGAGGCGATGATGGCCGGCATGGCCGACGTGTGGAAAACCCCGGTGCGGGTGCGCGAAGGCGGCTCGATCCCGATCGTCGCGACCTTTTCCCAGGTGCTCAAGGTGCCGATCCTGTTAC
>CAZCOV010000301.1:0-7852 GCA_964499975.1 uncultured Thermoanaerobaculia bacterium | reverse complement strand
GCGCGGATGGGCACGGGCGAGGACCTGGCGCAGATTTTCACCATGGACCCGTTCGAGGACGAGAAAGTTACCGACTTCGGTCGTCAAAAAGTCGTAGATGCGGCAGATATTGGGGTGGTCGAGTTGCGAGAGGATGCGCGCTTCATAAAGCAGCCGCGCGCGGGTCCGTTCTTCTTCGCGGTCGCTGCGCACGGCTTTGAGCGCGACCTCACGCTGGAGCTTTTCGTCGAAGCCCACGTAGACCGCGCCCATGCCGCCTTCACCGAGGCGGTCGATCACCCGGATGCTGCCGACTGTACGGCCGAGCAGGCTCAAGTTCCCTCCGGGTCCACTGTGGTTTTGGGCTCGAGCCAGCGATCGAGCACCGCGGCAAGGTCCTCCCCGCGGAACGGTTTCGCAATGTAGTCATCCATGCCCGCAGCCAAACAGCGCTCGCGTTCGCCTTTGAGCGCGTGGGCCGTGACCGCGATCACCAAGGTGCGGGGCCCGTCCGGCGGCTCTTGCTGGCGGAGCTGGCGGGTGGTTTCATAACCATCGATCCCGGGCAGCTGGCAGTCCATCAGGATCACCGAAAAGCGCTGTTCCTTCCACAGGGCCAGGGCTTCGTGGCCATCCTCGGCCGCCGTCGACTGGATCCCCATGGCTTGCAGGTGGGCGACCAGCACCATCCGGTTGATGGCGTTGTCCTCCACCACCAACACTCGCACATGGGCCCGCGAAATGGACTTCTCCGGCACTGGCGTTGGGGTCATTGCAGGATTTTCGATCCGCTTGAGCGGTACGCGGAACCAGAAGGTGGAGCCCACGTCGCGGACGCTCTCGCAACCGATCTCGCCGCCCATCAGCTCGACCAATCGGCGGGAGATCACCAACCCCAGGCCGCTGCCGCCAAACCGCCGGCCCAGCGAGCTGTCCGCTTGATAGAACGGAGTAAACAGCCGCTTTTGCGCTTCCGGCGCAATGCCAATGCCGGTGTCCACCACTTCGCAGCGCAGGAAGATCCGCCCTGGGGTGACATCTTCACTGCGGATCCGCACCTCGACTTGGCCCGCAGGGGTGAATTTGATCGCATTGCCCACCAAGTTGAGGAGGACCTGCCGCAGCCGGGTGGGATCACCCCACAAGGCTTTCGGCAGTGCTTCGTCCACCTCGAGGAGAAAATGCAAGCCTTTTTGCCGGGCCCGCGGGGCGAGCACGCGCTCAGCCCCAGCGAGCATCTCCCGCGGCTGAAATTCGCGGGGATTCAGGGTGACCTTGCCCGCCTCGATCTTGGCTAGGTCGAGCACATCATTGACCAGTGCCAGCAGGACTTCCGCGGAAGTGTTGATGGCCTCGACCCGCCCCCGCTGGGATTCCGTCAGTGGGTCTTTGGCCAAGAGATCCGCGAGCCCGATCACCGCGCTGAGCGGCGTGCGGATTTCGTGGCTCATGTTGGTCAAGAACTCGCTCTTGGCGAGGTTGGCGGCGCGCGCTTCTTGCTCGGCTTGCTTGCGGACCCTGGCTTCGGCTGCCCAGCGCGCTTCGGTTTTCCGTTGCAGCACCACCAGCCCGCTGGTGATCAGCGCCACTGCGAGCAGGGTCAAGACGGCGAGCAGGAGGTCGACCGGATGGCTCGCCGGGGGTTGGCTGCGCAGGTGGGAGAAGTCGAGTGCGATCAGCCCAGCCACTGCGCCCAGCGTCCACGCCCAGCCGCTGGGCCATTCGAGGAGCAAGAGGGCGACCAACGGCAGCAAGCTGACCCACGGTTGCGCCAGCGCCGGGGCAACACTCCAGGCTACGAGGAGCAAGCCGGCCGTCACTGCCACTGCGAGTTGGGCATACCGCGCCGGACGGTGGGTCAGCCGCAGCAGAATCCCAGCCAAGAGCAGCAGCAAGCAGCCACTTCCGTAGGTGAGAGCTAGTCTGGTCTCTGCTGCCCCCAGCGCCTGGACGGTCAGCGCCGCGGTGATCACCCCCAAGCCGAGCAGGACGATCGCAATCTTGCGGGCCAGCCATAGCTGGCTCGTTTCTAGCTGGGTATCATCCAAAAACCACGACTTCAGGGATTTGAGCATCCGTTGCAACACCGCATTTCGTTGCCCGAGGCCCAGCGGGCTAGGTCTAGAAGCAAAACACCATGAAAAGAATATCTATGCTCGTGAAGCACCCCTACCAACGTCCGACCTTTGGCAGACAACAGGCGAGCATAGTTCAGCTGAAACGGTGAGGCAATGGCTGCGGTTCAAGAGTTGAACCGTTCTGGTGAAAACGCACGCTGCCATGGCTCTTGCGGCTCCTGCCCCGCGATCCAGGCAGCGATCTGGCGCGCGGTCCAGGGAGCGAGCAGGATCCCATTGCGGTAGTGACCGGTCGCGATCCACACCGGAGTTCCGCGCAGCGGTCCCAAGATGGGCAAACCGTCGGGAGTTGCAGGACGGAGTCCAGCCCAGGTGGCGCGGATCGCACAGTGGCTGAGATCGGGGAAGAAGTGCTGGCAGAAAGCGAGCAGCGCGGCCTGTCCCGCGGGCGTGGTCTTTGGGGCAAATCCAGCTTCCTCCACGGTGGCACCGATCAGCAGCCGCCGCTTTCCCCGTCGCACCGCGTAAAACTCGGGACCGCGCACGGTTCCTTGCCATGGCCAGTCGACCCCTGCCAGTTCGAGCATTTGCCCGCGCACCGGACGGATCGGCAGCGGCGGCAGACCGGCGAGCTGGGAACTGTGAGCGCCCGCGCAGACCAGCAAGGTCTGACAGCGCCGCTTAAAGCCGCGTCCTTCCACCACCACGTGAGAGCTGGTGATCACCACTTTCTCCACGGCGGTGGCGCGCTCGCAGGCGCCGCCGTGCTGCGCCAGCGCGTGGCTCAAGGCGCGCAAGACCCGGCGGTTGTCGACCCGATGCTCCCCGGTGAGCCACAAAGCCCTGCTGGCCTGCGGGGCGATCCCTGGAACCTGCTGGCGCAACTCCTGCCAACTCAGGAACTGGTGGGGTTCGCCGAGTTCCTGCGCGCGCTGCGCCAAGCGGTCGAGACGTTGGGGATCCTCCCCGGCGAGCAGCAAAGCGCCGGAGCGGTCGTAGTCGAGCCAATGCCCGCCCTCCTCGGCGAGCGCCGGGGCCCAGTCCTGCCACAAGTCGCGCGCTTGACGGCACACTGCGAGGAAGAGATCGTCCTCGCCGACCTCCGCGAGCGGTGCCAACATGCCTGCTGCCGCTGCTGAAGCCGAGCTGTTGAGCGACCTGCTGCGCTCGACCACCACCACTTTTCGGCCCTGCTGAACCAATTCGCGGGCACAGGCGAGACCGATGATCCCGCCGCCGATGATCAACACGTCACAGCTATCCATACGACGATCCATAAGCGACTTCGGGTGTGCGGATGACGTTACTCGTCGCGCAGGGCCAGGGCAGGACGGATCTGGGCAGCGCGCAGAGCGGGCAAGGCGCAGGCGAGCAGGGTGACACCGAGCGCAAACCCGACGATGGCGCTCAAGTCTGTCAGCTCGACTCTGAAAGGAACCGAGTCGATAAAGTAGATGGCGGCCACCTCAGGGCCAAAACTGACCAGTTTGTAAGTGGTCAGGATCCACGAAATGCCAGCGCCGAGCACGACCCCGAGCAAGGTGCCAGCCGCTCCCAAGAACAGCCCATAGGCCGTGAAGGTCCAAAACAGATGGCGTTGAGCGAGCCCGAGCGCAGCCCAGATGCCGATGTCTCGACGCCTTTCCCTAACCAGGATGACCAGGGTGGACGCGACATTGAACGTTGAGACCACGACGATCAAGCCGAGCACCAGAAACAGCAACATTTCCTGCAAGCGCAAGGCGGCAAACAGCTCGCTGTTGAGCCGTTTCCAGCTGCTGACCAGAAATTCCGGTCCCAGCACCCGCTCCACTTCCGCCGCCACTTGGTCGGTCAAGGCAGGATCGGTCAGCTTGAATTCCGCGATGTCGAAGCCCATATTGCCCCGGGCTTCTTCGAGCACCGCGCGATCGAGGATCGCCCAGCTGTTGTCGAACTGGGCAAAACCGCTGGTGAACGTGCCGTGCACCCGCAAGCTACGGTAGCGAAACCGCGGCGCGCCGTCACCGATTTGCAGCAGCACCAGGCGCAGGACCGTGCCGGTTGTGGCCTGCAAGCGGTGCTGGAGTTCGGTGCCGAGGATGACCCCAGAAACGCCGTCCGGATCGCGGCTCAGCAAAGCTGGGTCTTGGACCATCGGATCGGCTTGGGGGTCAACTCCGCGCAGCACCACCGCCACACCCTCAAGCGCCGTCGGGCCCGACAACGACCCTTCGCCATAAGCCACCCGCCCGACGCGCGTGACCCCGGGGATTTGGGCCGCCCGGGCCAGGCGTTCATGGCCGCGCCGCATGGCGTCTTGCGCCAGCGGGGAGGCCACCACTTCGCCTTGCAGGCCGATCAGCTTGCGTTCGAGATCTTGGGTGTAACCGGTCATCAGCGCCATGGCGATCACCATGGCCATCACCCCCATGGCAGTCGCAACCAGCGCTGCTCGCGCCGTGCTGGTGAGCAGCTGACTGCGCCGTCCGCGCAAATAACGCCAGGCGATCACCCAGGACAGGGGCAGGCGCGACAACAGCGGGCTTGCAGCGCGCGGTGGAGATTGGGGTAACATCTGAGCGGTGACGGCGCGAGGTGTGGGTGTCTTGAACTCGCGGATGCGCTATCATACCGGATATTGCCGAGGAGTGAATTCATGCGTCAGATACATCGCTGCTCGCTCGTCCATTGCTGGCTCGCCACACTGGCTTTCCTCAGCGCTGCCCCAAGTTTTGCCTACATCGTCTTTCTCAAGGACGGCACCCAGGTCGCCACCAAAGAGAAGTACCGAATCGAAGGCGACAAGGCCTATTTGATCTTGCCCAGCGGCACCTCGACCTTCATTGCCGCGGCTGAGATCGACTTTGCCAAGACCGAAGAGGTCAACCAGGTCCAGTACGGTACCGCGACCCTCATCGAAGGCGCTGAGGTGCAACAACTCGCAGTCGACGCCCGCTTCGACGACACCCAAACCTTGCGGGACATTGCCAAGAAACGGCGCATCAGCGGGCCACAATCAGCCAAACGGGAAGCTGTGCCGGCGCCCACGGGCCAGTCCCTGCCGCGGACCCCAGCGGGTTATGCCGACCTCCTGGCCTGGACCCACAAGCCCTACACCAACGAAGAGATCCAGCAAACCATCCTGAACTACTTGCGCGGACAGGGCCTGGAAGGAATCGAGATCTTCCAAGGCACGACGGCCAAGAACATCCTGATCCAGATCGTGACCAATTCGGAAGCTTCGGTTTTCAAGACGCTCAAAGACAGCGCCAACGCCTTGGTGCAAGTCCAAGATCGATTTCCGCAGAAGGTTGAAGCCTTCGAGGTCTTGATGGTCACCGAAGCGCAGCAGCGTGCGGGTCAATTCTTCCTCACCGCGGACTTGGCCAAAACCTTGGTCACGGGTGCGATCTCACCCGAGACCTTCTTTCTCCGCCACGTCGAGTTCTAGCCGCCGTCGAGGTGCTGGCGACCTACCCGCGCTCAGGATCTACGATCTTGACCAGGGTGCCAATGGGGTGAGATGCCGCGATGCCGAGATGCCGGGATTCTCTTCCCAGCGGTCAACAGAGTGGCGTAAAATAGGCGGTAATCTCCCCGGGAAGGCCCGGTCAGCCCGCGGGCAGGAAGGATGTTATGAGCGATCGTTCGGCCATTGAATGGACTGACACCACATGGAACCCGGTCCGAGGCTGCAGCAAGATCAGTCCGGGATGTGCGCATTGCTACGCCGAAACGTTTGCGGAGCGGTTCAGGGGCGTGCCCGGCCACCCCTATGAGCACGGCTTTGACCTTCGCCTCGTCCCGGACAAGCTGAGCGAGCCGCTGCGCTGGGCCGACCGCCGAACCGTGTTCGTCAACTCAATGAGCGACCTTCTCCACGATGCGGTTCCAGAGCCCTTCATCCAAGCTGTGGTGACCGTGATGAGGGAGACACCGTGGCATACCTACCAAGTGTTGACGAAGCGTGCTGACCGACTTCAGCGGCTTCTTGGCGGCCCCCTGCGGTCCGCGGCCACCCTGCCCAATGTTTGGTGGGGTGTAAGTGTCGAGAACAAGAAGCACGGCCTACCCCGGATTTCCCGGCTTCAGGCGGCTCCTGCCCGGATTCGGTTCCTTTCGGTTGAGCCGCTCCTGGAAGATATGGGGCCGTTGCCCCTCGACGGCATCCACTGGGTGATCGTCGGTGGGGAAAGCGGCCACGGAGCCCGAAAGATGGAGGAGTCCTGGGTGATGTCGATCCTTGACCAGTGCCGTGCTGCGAATGTTCGGTTCTTTTTCAAGCAATGGGGTGGCGTGCAAAAGAAACGGAACGGTCGCATGTTATACGGTCGAACCTATGACGAGATGCCCACTCGATCCAGCGTTCCGGTCCCGGACCCCGAACAGCGCCGCGACCTCCAAGCCCGCTTCGATCTGCTGGCCCGGGCCTTCACGCCTGACCCGATTTCTCTGCGGCCGATCCGGAAGGCGGTTTTTGCGGCAAAGGCTGCTGTGGCATGACTGAGGAGTTCTTCGAGCGAAAGCGGGAGTGGTCTCGCTGGAAGCACAGGCTCTTGCAGCGCTACCTTGGGCAGTTTTCGGGCATCGTTGGCTCGGCGCACCGGACCGTCTACTACATCGACGGTTTTGCCGGGGAGGGGCGCTACAAGAACCCGCCAGAAGACGGCTCACCAATCATTGCCGCGAAGATCGCTGCAGACGCCATCGAGAAAGGGCGTGGTTTTACGCTGCGCTGCATCAACGTCGAGCCAGACAGCTATGCAGAGCTCTGCGCAGCCACGGCGGCTTACGACCCAAACCTCGTGGTGAACCGCAAGGGTAGAGGAGGAGATCGACGCAGCGATTGTCCGCAAGCTCATTCCGGATATTCTCGAGCTCCGCTCGAAGCTGAAGCACTTCAAGCTTGCTGACCTCGAAGAAGCCCTGTTAGCGACGTGGTTCGGCCGTGCCGTAGAAAAGCACTTTCGCCGGGCGTGCGTTCAGCTTATCGAAGAAGGGAAGGCGCAGATTGTCGGTCCCAAACCAGCCGCTGCTTCCAAGAAGAAGGAACGCATCGTCATACGTGACGAAACACTGATCGAGATTTTGTAAGAGCCGGGCCTTGACGGTCTCGCGCCAGGACCCGCGCAAGTCGTTTTTTCTTGCCGCGGCGATTCTGGCCGAGGAACCTGCCCGACGCCTGGAAGGGCCTGTCTCGCGCCTCACAGCCTGGCCCGCGGCTCTCCGCCGGGGAACAGCACTTACTCTAAATCTAAAGAGAAGACGGGAATTCCAGCTGGGATAGCCGCAGGCCGGGGTGGTCGCTGATCAATTCCAGCAGGTAGCGGAAGCTGCGAATCAGCCGTTCCACTGTCGCTGGCGTGAACAACTCCGCACTGTAGACCAGATTGCCGTAGAGCCGATCAGCGCGGGTGAGCCACAGGGCCAGCTCCTGATCGGTCGCCACCAGGTCAATGTGCTCAGAACCCTGGATGAGCGCATGCTGCGCCGGTGTTCCCGCGGGAGCGTTCAAGAAGGTGAGCGAAGCCTGGAAGGGCGATCGGTCGAACGCAAAGTCGGCCGGGGGGAAGTTGGCGAGCAGCAGCATGAACGGCACGTCCTGGTGGCTGAACGTGCTGAGCACGGTTTCACGCACCCGGGCGAGCACTTGCCGCAGGCTGGGATCCGCGCTCAGATCGGTTCGCAGTAACAGCACATTGGTGAAGCAACCGAGGAGGCGTTCGGTCGCGATGCGCGAACGATTGGCGTTGGGGCTGGCGACCAGGATGTCGGTTTTTCCTCCTGACTGCTGCCAGAGGAGCACCTTGTAG
>CAZCOV010000300.1:0-7860 GCA_964499975.1 uncultured Thermoanaerobaculia bacterium | reverse complement strand
GGAGAGGGGGGAAGAGGAGCTTTCCTCCCCCTCCCCAGCCACAGAGAGGGGCAGGGGGGTGAGGCCAAATTCAGTTGTCAAAGAACGATCCTAAAATTTCCTCCACAAATCCCAGGGCGACCTCAACCACTACCAGGCTTCCGCGGCAATAGGCGGTGCGCCCAGCTCAGGACGTAGAGCAACTCGTCGACTTCAAGATCGGAGTGTGCGGCCAGCCAGGGGGTCAGAACGCGGCTCAGGGCGGCGTGTTTGGCCTGCGGATTGTCCGGATTCTGCGCGGTCAGAGGATCGAGCTGGGGCAGCGCGGCCATGAAGCCGGCGAGGGCGCCGCGGTCGCGCACGCGTTTCAGGTAGGAAGTGACGTGGCCCATGCACGCGCTGTCAACCCCATGCTGGCCGGTGGGCCGTCCATTCTTTTGATACCGGATCTCGACCTCTTTGAGCTCGCACACCAGCGGACCTACGAGAGTCAGCAGCTGGTCTTGTCGTTCGCCCGTCATCGTCCACCTCCATGACCTCGCTCAGCCCTCGGCACTTGCATCTTCCGCTGTAACGTCTGCAGCACCTCGATGACCTGGGGTGGCCACTTCGCCTCCGCCGCCGCCAGCGCGGCAGCGCAGAATTGCTGGACCGCGCCGCGCTCTTTTTGCCACTCCAGATCCTTGGCGCCAAACCCGGTCCAGCATTGGTAGGCGAGCGGCTCGAAGCGGACCCAACCCAGCGGGTCGTATTTGCCGCCGCCAAGCTTGGGCGAAAAGCGCTGCACTATTTTTTGCTCTGACCCCTGTGTGAGCTCCGGGCAGGCCAGCCCCAGGCAGGTGAGGACTTCGCCGAGCTCGCAGCAGGTGATCTGCTCGAAGCGCAGGCAGGTCTTGAGCCGGGTTTCGGGCGGCAGGGCCTGGACCCGATCTTTGACCTGCTGTGTCTCGGCTGGACCGCGTCTTGCCTGGACGGCGGCGGGCGGTTGGGGGCCGTAGAAGCGGCGGCCAAGGGCCACTCGGGGTGAGTAGGCGATCGAGCAACGGACGGTCACCAGCCGGACTGGGACGTCCAGGCACGCGTCGTCAAAAGACAGGCGACCTTGCCGGCCGAGAGTGCCGAAGAGCGCGCCCGTGCGGCTCAGGTGTTTGCGTTTCTTGTCCCAGGGGCCGGGGCTTTGGGTCAAGACTTCGTGAAGCTGGCGACAGCTGCCCTTGAGCGAGGTGCCAGGCACGATGGGCTGGCCCTTGCAGGTGACCATCCGCCGCGCCATCCGACCCTGGATCAGGTCGTAAGACCCGCAGCCCACATGCAGCGCGGACAGGACCTCGATCTTGAGTTCGAGGGCGCCGGTGAGCAGGTTCTGGCGGTCCTGCTCCGGCGGCAGCCAGCGGGTGCGGTCGGGCGGCTTGCCGTTATCGTCAGAAGGCGGCAGCGACGGCAGCGACAGGGTGAAGTAGTTGCGCGGCGGAAGGTTCGCCCCGTTCATCGCGGGCCTCCCTGGACGGACTTGACGCCCGGATCGCGCGGCATCGCCTTCAGCGCCTCAACCAGCGGCCCGGAGACGAGGCTATTGCGGAGCGCGGTCAAGGCGTCGCCCTTGTTGGCAACGAGGGAGTGACCCCGCCAGGTGGGTTCGAGGGTGAGCTCGGACGGCAGCGGTAGATGGTCGGTCGTCGGGCAAAAGAGGCCGTAGACCGCGGGGTCGGCAGCGAGGCGGCCGGCGCCGCGGAGCTCAGGCGCGCCTGGCGGGCCGGCGGCCTCGAACTCCAGCCGCTGCCACTCGACTTTGACCTGGCCCAGACCGCGCGACTTGCCAAAGCCGAGCGGTACCAAGCCGGCGTCGACGTCGCGCAGCACGGCAACCAGCAGGCCGAGCTGCCAGAGCTGAAAGTCGCGCAGTTGGATTTCGCTGTGGAATCCCCCCTGGGTAACCACTTCGAGGTCGTAGAGAGCACCCTGCTTGGTTTTCCCGGTCTCACGGTCGATACCCACTTGCCAGCGGGTTTCGGTGGCGTTGGCGTTGGCAAGGTCCGGGGCGGTCTGCGCGCGCGCAGGGTCCGCGGCTGGCTCGCCGTCACCGGCGGGCCAGGGGTAAGCGTCAAAGATCTGGGTCCGTCCCGCCACTTTGAGGGAACCAAAGGTGCGGCAGATCGGGCACTGCTGCAGGAAGACCGCGGGCGTGTGCTCGCCCTTGCCCTCGCCCCGGCACTGGCTGCGCAGGGGATCGCACGCGTTGGTTCCCTGCCCACGCACCAGACGTTCGGCGTGGTGGCGCAGGGCCCCCTTGAGCGAGGTCCCTGGCAAGTACACGGTCTCGCCCATCTGGGCATGGCGGGTGCGCACGAATTCCATGCTGGGCCGGGTCGGGTCCGGGGTTTCAAGTCCGCTCTTGATCAACAGCGGACCGCGAGGGGAAAGCGTCAGGTGCAGGCGCGCAAAATTCAGCCATTGTTTGTGCATGTGGGTTCTCCCGTGAGTGAGTCTTTGGCCGTGAGCAGATCGTGCAGGGTTTTTTGCGCGCTGGCTACCTGCTCCTGGTAGGTAGGTCGGTTGTCGTAGCCCTGGAAGCTGAGCAGCCGCTCCGCGTTGGTCCATTCGAGGGTCGGGTTGGCCAGCTGCACGCGGCCGAGCCCGCGCCGGCTGAGGCCGCCGAGCAGGATCTCGCCGCGATGGAGCAGGTCGAGGGTTGCGAGCAGCAGCGCTAGGCGCACGTTACCGCCCTCTGGGTCGAGGTTTTCGCAGATGATTTCGAGCTGGAAGCGTGAGCCCGGCGGCACGGCTTCGAAGTCGTACTTGACCTTGGGGGCTGCGGTGCCGAGGTCGCGGTCGATGCCCACGCCGTCGCGCAGGTCGATCCTGGGGTCGTCGCCGAGCCATGGCAGGTCGTGAATGAAGACGCGGCCAGCGAGGTGGGAGGAGCCAAAGAGGCTGCAGGCGGTGCAGGTACGCTCGAGAATTTGCTGCAGCGGGATCTCTTTGCCCTTGCTGGCGAGTTTCTGGTCGTCGAGCGAGTCGCCGACGCAGCGTCCGCCACCATGACGAAAGCCGTCGGGGCCGGTCTGCCCGCGCTCGAAGATCTCGCAGGCCCACAAGTTACGGTTGGCGCGCCGGTCGAGTGAGCGCAGGATGGCTTCCAGAGTGGAACGCAGACAGCCTTTGAGCGAGCTGCCCGGCAGGTAGGGACGACCGAAGGCGTCGCGCAGGATGGGTTGATCGGTGGCAGCGGCGTCGTGGTTTTTGCCCGCGCCGATGCGCAGGCCGGTCACCGTCACCAGTTCGGCGCGCAGCCGATGCCGGCAAAGCAGCTTTTCAAAGCTTGCGGGTGAGGGTACTTTCATGGTCTTGCCTCCTTGGGCTTCTGGCTCTGGCGCAGCCGCTGGTCGAGCTGCTCCAGTGCGACCTTGGTGCGGTAGGTGTGCTCGCGGATGATGAAGCCCAGGAGGTTGGCGGCCAGCGGCGCTTCGAGGCTGATGGGCGCTACCTCCGAGCCGAGCACTGCCTTCTTGGAGGACGTCCGCAGGTTTTCCAAGAGCGTGATCAGGGCCTCGCCCGAATTGGCGTCGGGCCAGGCGTTTTTTTGGCGCCCAATCTGAAAACGCAGGAAGTTGACCTGCACCGAAATCGGATTGCCGGCTTGCGCGGCATTGAGCAGGTTGCGCAGCTGGTTGTTGGAGATGATGGGCTTTTTGGCTTCTTCGGGCAGATCCTGGAGGCAGGATGGCTTCTTGGGTGGCGCGCCTTTCTTCTTTTGCCATTCAGGATCGCAGTACTTTGGCTGGTAGATTTTGTGCTCGTCGAGGTACTTCTCCGCGCGGGCAACGAGGTCGGGCTTTTGCTGGTCAATCCAGGTGAGGGTTTCGGTTTTCATCAGGTTCTCCCGTGTGATTCCAGGTGGATGGGGTCGGAAATGCGCAGCTGGCCGCAGCCCTCTTCGCGCAAGTCGCCGAGACCGCGCTGTTCGAGGTGCTGCAGTCGGGGTAGCAGTTCGCTGAGTTTTCGGTCGGTGGCGAGCAGCAGGACGGAGCCGGCGCGAATCGTGGGCCGGATCGGCCGGGGTCGCCGCGCGCGGGCGTCCCAGCCGCCGCGCTGGCCGGTTCGCACCTGGGCGAAAACCACCTCGCTGCCCGCCAGTTCGAGGGCCTGATGCCAGGCGGCTTCAGCCCGTTCCCCTTTCGGGAGCACTAGGTCGCTGAGCAGGGTCACGGCCAAGAAGTGGCGGTCTGCGCCGAGCTTGGTCGCGTCTAGCGCAAAGGCCGCGGCCAGCGCCTGCAGCTGCGCGCGGACGCACTGGTCAAAGTCCTCGACCTGGCGGGCCAGGTCACCGCCGGGAGCCGCCCTGACCGCGGCCAGACGCAGGCGTCCATAGCCCTGACCGCGGCCGTGGCCGACCCGCAGCTCGCCGGCTGCGGCATCTGCCAGCAAACGACGACTCTCGGGGTTGAGCCCGCTGACCCGCGCGCGAAACCAGGTGCCGCGTTCGATGTCGCGTTCGAGCAGTTCCAGGGTGAAAAGGTGTCCGTCATGACTGCGGCCGGTCGGCGCGTCAAGCTTCAAGCGCGTCACTAGCCGCCGGATGACAGGTACGCTGTGCAGCGGCTTCTCGGCCGCCACCAGCCGACCCTGGCACTGCGGACAGCCCTCCGCCAGCTTGACCCAGCTCCGCTCTCGGCACAGCAGCGCAAACAAGTAGTCGGAGAGCAGGGTGTCGACGGTACCGTGTTTGTATCCGTGGCGCTTGCAGGTCTTGAGCGTGAGCGGCGGCACGCGGGGCAAGTCGGCAGATGTGTCCGCTGTCTCCGCAACGGGTTCGTCCACTGGCCAGGCATCGCTCAGCCGCCAGCAGGTGTCCGGGTTGAGGACGGCTTCCTGAAACCACGGCTCGCTGGACTGGTCTTGGGTGGCAAGTTCGGGCTGGCCGTTCCGGGCGCGCACCCCCAGCGCCGCGGTCACCAGGGCGCCGCGCAAGGTGGCGGCCGGGATGTGACCATAGCTTTGCAAGAAGTTGCCGCTCCAGCGCGACCCCGGTGCCAGCGGTTCGAGCGCCTCAAAGAAGAGGTCGAGCTCGTCACCCTCCGGGATGGTGGAAGGGACGTTGCTGGCGGCCTGCTCCGCCCCGATGCAAGCCCCGCTGACCAGCCGCAGCTCGACGCCCCCGAGGCCCGCGGTGCGGCTGCCGCCGAGGGCAAACACCGCCGCGACGGCGGCTTTGAGCGTGTCGTACTGCGCCGCGTCGAGCAACGCCGTCGTCACCTTGGCCACCAGCAGCCGCCCCGCGTCCTGGCCAGGGGCGGGGGTGAGGATCTGATGTACGAACAGGTGCTTGTCGGCCGCGCGCCCGCGGCGGCGGTCGATTGCCACCCGCGTGCGGTCCGAATGGCCGAGCTGACGCTCGAAAAAGGCGCGAGCGTTGGGGTCGACGAGGACGGCGTCGGTGAAGCGGACGCGGGTGCTGCCCCCACCCTGGCGCTCGATTGCGGCTTGCTGGTTTTGTTCTGCGTCGGGAGGCAATAAGGGGTCGCTGCCCGGACCCCCCAAGATGTGGTCGGCCGCGGCGGCGCCCTTCAGACGGCACAACTGCTCGCGGATGGCACCCTTGAGTGCCGATGCTGGGATGAATGGGCAGCCGTGAGCGTCGCGCACGGTGGCGCCATGGAGGCCAGGGCCGGCGCCGCCGCCGAGAAAGAGACCACCTTTGAGGCGAACTTCCAGCCGCACTGGCGCCTGCTCGGGCACTTGCTCTCGCACGTTCTCATTCATGGGTTGACTCCTGCGGAATAGGGGTTGGCGTGGACCCGGTCGGGTCGACCGCGGGCGTTGACTGGTCTTGCAGCAGGTCCACCAGGTCGAGGGCGTCGAGAAAGTTGGTGCTCATTCGCTCAGGTTGCCGCGGGTCTTGAGACAAGAGCAGGCGGTCGACGTCGGACAGCGCGCACTTGAGCTCCTCGCGGAATTTGGCCCAGCCCTCGCCGTCCGCGGCCCTGGCGTGCTGGTAGCGCCAGAGGTTGCGGCACCCGTCCACATTCGCCCGCAGTTCGCGACCGATCAGCTCGAGCTGGGACGATGAAACGTGCTGGTGCAAGAGCCGCGCGCAGCGGACCAGCTCCTCGAATTCTGGCAGCAGGTACGGGCGGCGGGTGAGCCATAGCGTGGGCTCGCTGCCCCCGGCCGGGCGGACGTGGTGCCGCTCGCGCCAGCGCAGCAGGTCTTCTGACAGCGGCGTGCCGGTGCGCAGGACCAGAAAGTCGACCGCACCGCCGGGCCGCTGGTCTTGCTGGAACGCGTCGCTGAGCCGTTCCTTGGCCGATTTGAGCAGCTCCTTGGCGTAGCGGAAAGTGAACTGGATGGGGAAGTGGGCGTCCGCCACCGCCAGGCCGATGCCGAGGGCAAACTTGCGCGCGGGGGAGAACCGGGCGGAGAAGGTGTTGCACAGCAGCGGGATCACCTCCGGAGCTAAAGCTGCTGGCAAGACCAGCACCAGGTCGTCCCCGCCGGCGAGCAGCGTCTGGTAACGCTCGCGAAGAGGACCAGCGTCCTCTGGCCCGGCCGGCAAGTGCTGCGAACGGTCCTGGATGCGCTGGATTGCGACCTTGCGCGCGTCCTCCATGGCCCGGTCCACCGCCCGGCTGAGCTCGCGGTGTTCCTCCAGCGAGCGCACGGCAGCAAACGCCTGGCCGACGTTGGCGCCATCGGCATAGATGACGGCCAGCTGAGGTTTTTCCCATCCGCCGACCAGCTCTGCGAAGTCCTTGACCTGTTCTAGCTCTTCCTTGAGTCGGGCGCCGAGGTCGCGGCGGAACTCACAACCCGCGCAGATGGGATCGCGTTCGGCGGGGTCACTCTGCGGCCTACGATCGGTGCCGACCCGCGTCCCGCAAGCGCGGCAGCGGTTCAGGTACTGCTCCTGCGGGATGCCCGGTGCAAGCTGCTCGGTCGCGGAGCGGTCCCGCGCCTGCTGTCGCTTGAGCACTTCGAGCGTGCTGGCGTAGCTTGAAGCCTGGGGCGCCAGCTTCAGCGCTCGCGGCAGCTGGTGCTCGCTGACCCGACGGCTTAAAGATTCGCGGTCAAGGTCCTCGGGCCAGATGGGGAGCACGGTGGCCACGGTTTCGAGGTCACCCGCGGTGTGGTGGTTCAGGATCTCCCGCAGGCGTTTGGCCACGGGTTCCTCTTCAAAGGCGGCCAGAAGCAGCAGCCCGCCGCCCCCGCCGGCGTAGATGACGGCCTCGGCGGGGATCGCGAGCGCGCCGTCGTGAAGGTGCTGGTAGAGCGAGACCTGCAAGGGCCGATCGGGGAAAGGCTCCTGCGGGTTCTTATCGGTGAAAGCTTGCACCAGCCAGCTGCCACCAAAGAGGTCGACCGGCCGTCGCACCTTGAGCAGGTAGGTCTGGATGCCGGGGGTGTCAAAGCCGACGAGGGCCAGCGGTTCCGTGCCAAAGCACGCGCGGATCTGCGCTGCCACCTTCCGCGGTTCGCGTGCGGCACGGCGCAGCAGGTCGTCATCCACCGTGAGTCCTTGCTGGTTGGCCTGCCGCCTGAGGGCCGCGAAGATCACGTCCTCGATGGGCGGCTCGCCGGCGTCCGCTGGCTGCGCGCTCACGGCGGGTGCCGCAGGTGGTTTGGACCGGCGGGACAGGTCCGGCAGCTCCTGTGGGTGCGGTCGCGGGCCTGGGTCGGGGCGTTGTCGGTTGTGTTTGTGTTTCTTGCGTCCCATGACACCTCCAAGATCTTCAAGTTCTCCAGTTCTACAAGTGCGCTACTATGCGGGGGGGGAGGGCAGGCACGGGGGCCTGCCCTCCCCGACTAGCAAGTCGGCTGGCACCTTGCTGGCGACCTGCCCGTAGGGGCAGGCCCCCGTGCCTGCCCTCCCCGACTAGCAAGTCG
>CAZCOV010000299.1:0-7910 GCA_964499975.1 uncultured Thermoanaerobaculia bacterium | reverse complement strand
CTGGGGATCGCAAAGAGCTCGTACTAACCGTGCCTCTGCCCCGGACCCTGGTAGTTCGCGCGTGACCTGGGGGCTCATTCGAAGGCTTGAATTTCAATTGCTGCTGGACGGGGAAAGGGTACCCCGACCGCCATGGCGGCGCTGACGGTCGCTGGAAAGGGTGCTTCCGGCATAAATGCCGCAAGTTGGAACGGAGCTGCGGGAAGGTGAGCGGTACGCCACTGGCCATAGTTGTCAACCGGTCCACTGCGGGTCAACCACTCCAGCATCGGACCGTTGATCAAGTAGCCCGCAAACCACAACGCCACGCGCGCCCGCGGTGCGGGATCACCCCAGGAACGCTTGACCGTCACGACCAGCGGCCCACCCGCTGGGGGCAAAGTCCAAGTGGCCTCGCTGGCATTCCATTCGGCGCGCGGACGAAGCAAGAACCCCGCTGCCTCATGCCGGACCAAGATGAACGCTGCGGGAACCGCGACTGGGATCCGCACCCGACCGCGCTGATCGGCTTGCCCCTGCCAGAGGGGAGCCGCACCTGTGAGCTCAGCTACCAACATGATGTCCGCTCCGGCCGCGGCTTCACCTCCGGGCAAACGCAAGTGCAAAAGACTCGTCTTGCCTTGTGGCTCAAGCGTCAGGGTGAGTTCACTGCCCTCATCCTCCGCCCGGACTTCACGGGTCAGCGGTTGGGAGCGCAAATAACCGTCCGCTTCTGCCCAAATCGACAGCTCACCCACCTCGAGCGGTTGCAACCGCACCAGGCCATCAACATCGGTCGTGTCCTCGGTGACCGCGCGGTCTCCTGTAGCAGCAATGCTGGCGCTCACCACACGGGCTGCTGCGATCGCCTCGCCGCTTTCCTGATCTGTCACCCGCACGGTGAAGTGGTTGTCGGGCAAGCGGATCAACAGCTCGCCGCCGTTTTCGATCGGGTCGGCGAGAAAGCGGGAGTAGGGTTTGGTCTGCGCGTCCATAGGTTCGACCGCCACCACGTACATCCCACAGCCCATGAGGAGGCCGGCAAATACCCCTTCGTCATCGGCGACAAAGCGAACGTACCTGCCCTTGCCCAAGAAGAAAGCCACGGTGGCAGGGATCGGGTGACGCCCGCGCATCACCTTGCCCGCAAAGCGACAGGGCTCAGGCGCGATCACGATTTCTTGATCGCGTCCGTCGCTCAGATCGACGGTTCGGGTAAACACCCACGGCAGCACCGTGGCCACCACTTCGAGCTGCCCTGCCATGAGGCCGGGAAACGCATGTGACTCTTGCTGAGCGCGGACGGGCTGCATCTCGAGCGGGGTCTTGCTGGGCAGGGTGCGGACTTCTAAAGTGGCACCTGCAGGCACGGTCAGCTCAGGAGGCAGTTGCAACTCAACTCGGAGGTTGGGTAACACCTGCAAGCGGCCCTGATAACGCTCGATCTTCCCAGCCCGCAAGCGAATCTCAGCTGGTTCGATCCCCACGGTGCGGGAGCGCACACTCAGGGTAACGGTGGATCCTTGCAAACCGTACCAGACAGCAAACACGCGAGAACGCGTGGGGATAACCACGTCGGGAGCGAGGACGGCACCGTCCGCCAGCGCGAGTTTGGGCTCGACGTCGGACCGATGGCGCTCGGTGAGGTGCTCTGGTCGCTCCAGGATCACCAGCAGAGTCGAGCGGTCACTAGCAGGACGGTCGGGGTCGACCCAGGTGGTAGCCCCAGGAAGAACCTCGACCGGGCGGGTCAGCCCCAGGTATTCTTGGCGCTCGTTGTCGAACACTCCAGCAATGATTTTTCCTTGCGGCATGAGCACGCCGGCCTGGGCGGCGACGCCCTTGACGCGGCGAGACATTTCAGTACCGAGCTCGTTGCCTTGCAGGTGGCTGTCTTGGTGCAGCAAGCGCAGAACGTGGTGTTCTCCAAGCGGACGTTCTGGGATGAGGGCAACCCGACCCGCCGGTACCAGCTGCCGCACGGTGGCCATGCCTTGGCCCGCAAACGGAGTCGGCCGGTAGACCAGCACCGAGGTCGAAGGGCTGATGAGGCCATTGCCTTCGAGCCAGAACTTGTAGCGGCCGGCGGGTAGCAGCAGCCACTCGCCATAAGGCACACTGACTTCGTCGTCCAGTTCTTGCTCGGTGACCAGCCGCACGACCATCCCGTCGGCGGGCAACAAATTGGCGGGGGTTGCCGGAGTCTCGCGCCCGGCCACCGCCCAAAATCCAACCGCAGTTAGACCGTTGATCTGCCCCTGAGTGACATCCAGCGGCCCTGCCGCTCCAGCCGAACGGCAGAGCCCTAAAAGCAGCAGAATCACCAGACTCCAAGGCGCCTTGCGCATAGCTCAAAGCCCGGGTTGCCAGTCACAACAAGCGGTACTGGTGGTCGACAAGCAGGTGTCGTATTCCCACAACATGGTGCAGGCTCCGCCACCATTGACACACCAACGCCAGAACGTGTCGCATCTCGCATCACACCACAAGTTCCATGACTCAGGGCAAGCTATGGAAACCGACGAAAGAACGACCGCCAACAGCAAAAATCCTAAGACTGCTTTCTTCATACTAGACCTCCGCGGCTCTGAGCCTTGGTTCTGAGCTGACCTCGACGTTAAACTATGCAAAGTTACCACACCATCACACCTGATCAATCGGGTGCGCGCTCGCTGGGTGTATCTGGCTCCGGATCGGCAGCAGGACGGGGGGGCGAGGGTGGGGGGGCGGTCGTCGGTACAGACCGCAAGTTAGCGAGCAGCTGATCGAGTTTGATCCCGGTCAAGGACTCGAGCACCGGTGGTACCTGGGCGATCACTTTGGCGACCTCTCCGGTCAGGCGCGAAACCCCGACGTCGTTCGAGCCGCCGGTGTTGACCAGGGTGATGCGGTCGATCCCGGCCAAAGGTTGGGCCACCGCGCGGGCGATCTCGGGCAGGAGCGGTGCCAGGATTTGAAGGACGGCGGCCTCGTTGTACTTTTGCCAGGCTTCGGCCTTCCGTTCCATGGCCAGGGCCTCGGCCAGCCCCTGGGCCTTGACCGCTTCAGCCTGAGCGAGACCCTGTGCTTTCCTGATTTCGGCCGCGGCCAGCCCCTGGGCCCGTTCCGCTTCGGCTTGCGCCTGACCTTCACGCGCCCGCACTTCGGCGGCGGCAAAACCGCGCGCTTTTTCTCCCTCGGCCACCGCGGTCAACCGGTTTTTCTCGGCAAAAGCCTGGTTTTCGATCTTCTTGCGGTCCGCTTCCGCCAGGGTCTCGACCTCGTAACGTTTGGCGTCGGCCTGACGCCTGATCGTGGCATCGAGCTCTTTTTCCCGGCGCAGGATTTCCTGCTCCTGGACGCGGATCTCAATCGTCTTTTTCTGCAGCTCATAAGCCATGTCCGAGTCGGCCTTCTTCTGGTTGGCCAGGCTCTGCTGCTCGGCGATGGCTTGCTGGGCCTGCGACTTGGCGATTTCAGCGGCGCGGAACGCCTCGGCATCGGCTTCCTGTTGCCGGCGAGCCCGCTCGGCATTGGCCTCGGCGATTGCGGCATCGCGCCGCGCTTCCGCCTCTTGCGCTAGGCGCTGGGCTTCGGCCTGACGCTCTCGGGTTTCTCGCTCGGCGTCCGCTGAAGCGATCGCAGATTCTTTGGCTGCAATTGCTTCGGCGATCGCCGCCGTCTTCTTGACCTCGGCGATCTGCGGCTTGCCCAACGCTTCCAGATACTGGTGCTTGTCGCGGATGTCACGGATGGTGAAGGAATCGATGCCGAGCCCCATGTTGGCGAGATCGCCGGCGGAGATCTCTTGCACCTTCTGGGCAAATTGATCACGGTTCTTATAGATGTCCTCAACCGTCAACGTCCCGAGGATGGCGCGCAAGTGGCCCTGCACCGTTTCGAGCGCGATTTTGGCGACCGCAGCCGGTTCTTTGCCCAGGAAGCGCTCCGCTGCCGCATGCAGCGAGACCTCGTCTTTTTTGATTTTGATCTGGGCCACGCCGTCGACGATGATCGGCACACCCTGCACGGTGTAGACCTCGGGAGTGGTGACGTCCAGGGTCATCACTTCGAGGGAGAGGACGTTCCAGGTGTGAAAGAGCGGAATCACCATGTTGGCGCCGCCGGTGATGAAATTCACCTTGCCGCGGCCCGAAACCACGATCACTTCGTTGGGTCCAGCTTTCTTGAGGAAGGCGAGGTAAGTGACGATGTAGCCCACGACCACGGTGGCCAGGGCTCCCAGTGCGAAGAGGACGATCGGTCCGGTGGTGAGTAGCTTGTCCATCAATTTGATCCCTCGGGTTCGACCTTCACCAGCAAGGTGGCACCGGTCATGGAAACGATCTTGACCGCCGTGCCGCGTGCGACTGCCTTGCCCTGGACTTCACGGGCGGGGGCGACAAAGCGTTGTCCGTCGACGAGCGCGGCAACTTCGCCCAGCCCGCCGACTGGAATCGGCGTCATCACTTCGCCGGTCGCGCCCACGAACTGCGCCGTCCGCAGCGAACTCGAAGCCTGCGAGCTAGTGATCAGCCGCCAAGCCGCAAAGGTCACGCCGTAAGTGGTCGCGAGGGCAGCGGGTAAGGCGATAGCGAGGCTTGCAGAGTCGCCGACGCGCAGGCCGAATTTGGCGAGCAGGCCATAGGACCCGATCGCGGCAAAGAGGGTGGCGAGCGCGAGCGGCGAAAAGAACGGGAAGTGAAAGCTCGGCGCTGCCAACTCGCCGGCCGCGGCGTGGCCATGTCCGCCGCTCCCGTAGTCGCCGCTTGCCGCGGATCCTGGCGCGTCATGCCCTGCCGTGGTTCCGGCATGGTCGCCAAAATCGAAAAGCTGGCCGAGCAGCACCGAGACCACGACATAGCCGCCGCCGAGCCCGATCAGTGCAATGTAAGCGAGGGTGAGCATGGGTTCCCGATTGTAGCAGACTCTCGGCGGCGGCAGAGGGTCAAAGTCCGCGCCACCCGCCACCGCGCCCTCTCTGTCACCTGCTCGGCTGGCTCACGCTGCTGCTGTTCTGAGTCTGTTATACTCCGCCATGCGCGATCGTCTGGCCCGAGTGAGCTGCGCTTAGGGAAAACGCGAAGGTGAGACGGCGGGCGCCCGCAAAGCGGCTGCGGAAGTAGGGGTTGTCCAGACGGCTGACCACCACTCCATGGCGTCGGCTCGAAGCATGGACGAATTGCCCGTCGCCGATGAAAATGCCGACATGCGAGAGTCCCCGGCGGTAGGTGTTGCGAAAGAAAACCAGGTCACCGACTGCGAGCGCGGGCTTTTCGACCGGCTCCCCGAGGGCAAAAAGCCCGGCCGCGGTTGACGGCAGAGCACCCGGAGGAGCCTGAAATGCCAGGCGGACGAGGCCGGCGCAGTCGATGCCGCGGGTTCGGCTGGCACCACCAAAACGATATCGTGCGCCCAAGTAGCCCAGGGCTTCCGTAGCCACTGCCTGGCGATATGCATCCGGAAAAGCCGCCGCCGCAGCAGCGTTCGAGAGCTGACAGCTACTCTCGGTGCAATCCAGCAAGGCGGTCAGGGCAAAAGCGGCAATCGACATGAGATCTTCTCCATCAGTTGAGCTTGACGCGGTGGGTGGTTGCCGTGGGGCGAGTGTACACCCACTTTCCCCGCGAGGCAATGCCGGCGATCTCCTGACTATGGGGCAATATCATCTTTCAGATAATTTGCATGGTATGGGGAGGATAATCAAAAAAAATTGTTGTTTGACTCTAGCAAAGCGCGGAGCAGCTGAGTTACCCTACCCGGGTGTTAACGTTGGTACTGAACACCAACTACTGAACACCAACCATTGAACCGCTCACTGAATACCCAGGAGCACAGAGGAGAGATGATGACTCAGCAGCCTTCCAAGAACCGTTTTCTCGCACTTCTTCTGGCCGGTCTCACCTTGGCCAGCCTGCTCGCCACTCCGGCGTTAGCGGTCACGATCACCTCGATCGCCGATGCCCGCCAGCTCCCGATCGGCACTGAAGTGACGATCCAAGGTGCCGTCACCGTCCCATCCGGGGTCTACACCTCATCGACTTTTGATCAGGGCTTTGGCGTGCAAGACGCCACCGGCGGTATCTACGTGAGCCTGCAGACCGACCTGGGTCTCAACTTCAACCGCCGCGTGCGGGTGACCGGTATGATCGACGACGACGGCTTTGGCGTCCTCGTCTTGCGCCCTGCGGATCCTGCGGACGTCAAGGTGCTGCCTGGCGCTCGCCGCGTCCGCCCAACCCCGGTGCCGACCGGCGATGTTGGGGAAGCCACCGAGGGTTTGCTGGTCGTGGTCCAGGGCGTCATCACCCAGCCGGTGGTGGATGACACCCCCTATGGCTACAAGGTTTTCATCGATGACGGCTCGGGCGAAACCCAGATCTTCATCCCAGCTTCAACTGGCATTGATCCGTTCCAGTTGAGCTACATGCAGCCCGGACGGCGGATCCGTGCGGTGGGCCAAAGCGCTCAGTTCTTGAGCGAGTACGAAGTCTTGCCCCGGTTCCCCGGCGACCTCCGACCGCTTCACCGGTAGCCTCGACGCGGTCACCCGCACCCGTCACTTGTCGGTTGGATTCCTGCCTCATATTGAGCGGCGCATGGACGGTTTGGACTGGCCATGCGCCGAGGTCGTCCGGTCGCCCCGCACCGCGCATCCAATTTCGCCAAGCTTGTGAGACACTGAGCTGATCCTGGAGCTCGTGGCATCTGCCGAAGCCCTCGCCTGAGCCTGCCGGATGTGAGCCCATCGGGCAAAGGAGCCGATCATGGATGAACTGAGTGCCATCCTCGACCCGCAGCGTCTCGCCCAGCTACGCCAGCTGGAACAGAAGACCGGCCGGGGCCTGCTGGGGCAGCTGGTCCAGCTGTTTTTGGAACAAACCCCACCGCGGATCCTCGCTCTGCGCGAAGCGCTCGCAGCAGGTGACTTGCCAGCTGCCGCGAGCTCGGCACATTCGCTCAAAGGCAGCTGTGCCAACCTGGGAGCAGCCCAGCTGGCCCAGCTGTGCAGCCAGGTCGAGCAGTTGGCAGCAAGTGGTGACCTCTCGGCTTGCCAGGGGTTGCTGCTGGCTCTCTCTAGCGAACATGATCGGGTTACCGCGTCCTTGCGCGCGACTCTGCCCAGGTGAGCTGCGGCAGCGCGGTTTTCGCCTCTTTCCATAGGTTCAAAGTTAGCGGGACTAGCGGGACTACTTCCGTTATTGTGCTTCCGCGTTTATGCTAATGTGGCCTAGGAAATTGGGTAGTGATTCTAGCCAGGAGGTTGCGGTGGCGAATTTGCGGAATCAGGTACCAACTTGGATCCTTCTCGGGTGGATTAGCACAGTCAGTGCTGCAAGCGCCAATCTCATCGTCGATGTGGTACTTCCTGAAGGGCAGTCCAGCCGCGAAGCACTGCTTGTGCTCACCATGTTCCGGGGCGGCAAGGAACTCACCCAGAGCGTACCTATCGTGGTCCCCGCGAGCTTGCCGATGAAACTGCAACCGGGGCAGCTCTTTGGCCTCAAAGTCGAGGCTGAAGGCTTTTGGAGTCGCGAGCAGTTTTTTCGCGGACAGGGGGGTCCGGAGGAGAAGTTGGTCTTCCGCCTCTTACCCACCGGCAAACTGGAAGGCCAGCTGACCGCAAGGGAGCAGCTGCCGGCAGAAATCTACTTGCGCTTCGAGGGCCCGCCTGGCCCGCGGGAAGAGGTCGCCTCAGTACCGAGATTACCGAAATCGAGCGTTCGCTGTCCGGTCACCTCAGGGATGTTCGCTTGTGACGTGCCTGCAGGAACGCTGGATCTCCGCTTGTACGCCCCCGGTTTCATGGCGCACTACCGGTTTGGGGTCCAAGTCGAAGGTGGTAAGAAACTAGATCTCGGGAGTTTTGAGCTCAAGCAAGGTGGCTCGGTCGTTGGTACGGTTGTGCCGCCAGCGGAACCTAGAGCCAGTGAGCACCCGATCCCGCAACT
>CAZCOV010000298.1:0-7948 GCA_964499975.1 uncultured Thermoanaerobaculia bacterium | reverse complement strand
TCAGGAGGAGCCCGACCGCGATGGGCAGCGAGACGGTGCCGACCCGGAGGCGGTGGAATCCGCCATCGCCGAAATCGGCGAGGCCATGCCCTTCGGCGTCGAAATCACCACGCCGATGAACATGCGCATCTCGGAGGGCATCGGAGGTACGCCGGCCGATATCCAGGTCGAGCTCTTCAACCCTGACCTGAATCTGCTGACCGCCCGCCAGGCCGAGATTCAACGCCTGATCTCGCAGGTCCCCGGGGTGAACACCGTGACCGTGGACACCGGGGCACCCCTGCCCTCGTGGCGGATCGTGCCCAACGATGATGCCTTGCGCCGGCTGGACGTGCCCCGCACCGCGCTGCTGGCGACCGCCCGCGCGGCGCTCCAAGGGATCCCGCTCGAAGCGCGTTTCGACGGGCCCCAGCGCATCGAACGGGTGGTGAGATTTCCCTTCGACGGCCGAACCACCACCGAGAGCCTCAAACGGTTGCCGATCGTGGTTGAGGAAGGACGAGTGATCGAGCTGGGCCAAGTGTCGCAAATCGTCGAGCAACAAGCCCCTTCGATGATCCGGCGCAAAAACGGCCAACGGCGGCTGGGCTTCAACGTGCGCGTGAACGCTGACCTCGGCGGCACGGCGCAACGCCTTGAATCAGCGCTGGCCACTTTGGCGGTGCCGCCGGGCACGACCTTCGGGCTGGCAGGAAAAATCGAAGAGGCGCGCGAAACCCAGCGGCGGCTGCTGATCGCTTCGGCGATCGCGCTCTTGTTGGTGGTCCTGCTGCTCTATTTGGCGCTCGGCCGCTGGCGCGAGGTCGCCGTCGTGCTGGGCACCTTGCCCCTCGCCTTCGCGGGAGGATTGTTCGCCCTCTACCTGGCTCATGAGACCTGGAACGCCAGCTCGATCGTCGGTGTCATCGGGCTTTTCGGGGTGGCGGTGCAGAACAGCCTGGTCCTGATCACCCAGACCAAGGAGCTACTGGCTCGCGGCGCGCCCTTTCGCGACGCGCTGCGCGAGGCGAGCCTCGGGCGGGTGCGTCCCAAGCTGATGACCGCAGGAGCCGCGATCCTTGGTCTCTCGCCGATGTTGCTCGGCTTCGGCGGCTCCGAGCTCGAGCGCCCGCTGGCGGTCGTCATGGTCGGCGGCCTAGTGACCTCGACCCTCTTCACCTTGCTCGTACTGCCTTCGGTCTATGCCCGGTTTGGAGCGCCGACGGAGGGTCGTCCATGAGCGAGACGCATGCCTTTCGGATCGACGGTATGGACTGCGCGGAGGAGGTCGCAGTCCTGAAGCGGGTGGTCGGGCCGCTGGTCGGTGATCCGGAAACCCTCCGCTTCGACGTGATCTCCGGGAAAATGACCGTGCCGGCCGTGGTCGCGCCCACGGCTATCATCGCCGCCATCGCCACCACCGGAATGATCGCGGAGCCCTGGCAAGACACGGGGAGCCGACGCTCAGACCTGGCGCGCCGGGCCCGGGTGCTGGCGACGCTGATCTCCGGAATCGCCACCGTTGCAGGCTTCGTCCTCCACGCGGCCGCCGCCTCGAGCCTCGCCGCAGCGCTTGCGGCTGGAGAAGTGCCAATGGTCGCCAAGCTGGCTTATCTCTTGGGGATCGCGGCCGGTGCCTGGTTCGTGGCGCCGAAAGCTTGGGCCGCGGCAAGGGCCTTGCGACCCGATATGAATTTGCTGATGGTGATCGCGATCGGCGGCGCGCTCGGCATCGGCGAATTTTTCGAGGCCGCGACCGTGGCCTTCCTCTTCGCCTTGGCGTTGGCACTCGAAACTTGGAGCATCGGCCGGGCCCGGCGCGCGGTCGAAGCCCTGCTCGCCCTGGCACCGGCGGTCGTGCGGGTGCGTGCTGGCGATGGCAGCGAACGCGAAGTCGCGACCCGCGACACACTCCCGGGCATCCGCTTCGTGGTCCGGCCGGGCGAACGATTGCCGCTCGATGGCAAGGTGATCGCGGGTGTGTCGGACGTCGACCAGGCACCGGTCACCGGTGAGAGTCAGCCGGTCGAAAAAACCTTGGGCGACGAGGTTTTCGCCGGCACCATCAATGGCCGCGGCGCCCTCGAAGTCGAATCGACCCGAGCCCCCGGCGACACCACGTTGGCGCGGATCCTGCGCCGGGTTGAAGAAGCTCGTTCCCGCCGGTCACCCTCCGAGCAGTGGGCGGAGAGTTTCGCCCGCATCTACACTCCCCTCGTCTTCCTCGCCGCAGTCGCCGTGGCAATCGTCCTGCCGCTCGGCTTCGGGGTCGAAGGGCCGGTGGCGCTCTACCGCGCCTTGGCGCTCCTGGTCATCGCCTGCCCCTGCGCCTTGGTGGTGTCGACTCCGGTGGCGATCGTTGCCTCGCTCGCGGCAGCGGCACGCCGCGGGGTGTTGCTGAAGGGCGGCCACGCCGTCGAGGCACCGGCTCGCCTGCGCACGATTGCCATCGACAAAACCGGTACTCTGACGCGCGGCCGGCCCAAAGTGGCCGAAGTCGTTCCGCTGGCCGACCACGACGAGCGGGGTTTGATCGCACGCATCGCAGCCCTCGAAGCGTCGAGTGAGCACCCCCTCGCGCACGCCATTCGTGACTACGCAGCCGCAAAGGGCGTCGGGTCCTTGCCAGCCGAGAGGCTCGAGATTCTGCCTGGCAGAGGCGCCCAGGCGAGGATTGACGGCCGCCTCTTCTGGCTGGGCTCCCACCGCCTGCTCGAGGAGCGCGGTCAAGAAACGCCAGAAATCCACGCGCGCATCGAGCAATTGGCAGAAGGCGGCAGGACCCTGGTGGTGGTCGGCACCGACGACCATGTCTGTGGCTTGCTCGCGGTGGCCGATGATGTGAGGCCGGAAGCCAAGACCCTGGTGGCCGACTTGCGCGCGCTCGGCGTTCGGGTGGTTATGTTGACCGGAGACAACGCCGGCACGGCGGCAAAAGTCGCTGCCGAATTGGGCATCGAAGAGGCCCGCAGCGATCTCCTTCCCGCGGACAAGGTCGCGGCGATCGAGGGCCTGCTGGCTCGGGATGGGCACGTCGCGATGATCGGCGACGGTGTCAACGACGCGCCAGCCCTGGCTCGTGCCACCCTCGGCATCGCCATGGGCGCCTCGGGAACCGACGCCGCAATCGAGACCGCGGACATCGCGTTGGTCTCCGACGACCTCTCGCACTTGCCATGGCTGATCCGCCACTCGCGGAAGACTCTCGCAGCCATCCGTCAAAACGTCGCTTTTGCGCTAGTCGTCAAAGCCGTCTTTCTCGGGCTCGCCCTTTTTGGCCTGACCTCATTATGGCTTGCCATTGCCGCCGACACGGGCGCAACCTTGCTGGTGGTAGCCAATTCGTTGCGGCTCTTGGGCGGTTCCGACTCGAAATAAGCCAACACCGCAGTGGGCGCTCGGCAGGCCAACGGGGTCGACCGCAGCGGACAGCTGGACGCGGACGGCGAGCATGGGTTTCCGATCACTCCTTCAACATCTCTCCTGCTTCACAACACGCATTGACCCGAACGTGTTCTTGCAAGCGAATTAGCGCTTGACGCGCTTGCTGGCGAAACCGGTTTTCGCTAGCCCTGCTAGGTTCGGCGCGCGAAGGTCAGTCGGGTCGTCCCATCAAGATGAAAGGCGCCCAGTAGAAGGGGTGGGCATATTGCTGGCGGAGTTTTAGTTTGGCTTGACGCAGGGCTTCGGCTTTGCTCTGGCCCTGGACCAGGGCGCGATAGAACTCGACCATAAGGTCCGCGGTGGAGACATCCGCAACCCGCCACAGGCTGACCACGACGCTGGGGGCCCCGGCATAAAAAAACGCCTGGCTCAGGCCGACCAACCCTTCTCCCCGCAGCTCTTTGCCCTTGCCGGTCTCACAAGCAGAAAGCACCACCAAGTCTGCTGCCAAATCGAGGTTGAAAATCTCATACGCCTGGAGCAACCCGTCTTGCGCTGGATCTTGGTCCAGGGTCAGAGCCAGGCTGGAGAACTGCGGACGATCTTCCCGCGCATCACCATGGGTGGCGAAGTGGAGCCGGCGAGCTTGGGGCAAAAACGCTGGGGACTTGGCGTTTTCTTCGCTGGCATCGTGACCGAGGAAAATCCGCGCCCGATCCGGAGCAAAAAGCTCGCGGATCGCCTCGACCTCGTGCCGCGAAGCCGGCAAGGGCTCGATCGAGACTGACGCATTCCCCGCAGGCCAGCGCACTGTGTGGTTGGGGGCGGATGCCATTTCATAGGCAGGATCGCCGAAACCCACAAAATCGAGGGCGGGGCGGTTCGGCTCGTCCGCCGGTGCTGAGCGCAGGTTGGCCAGGGCGGTTGCCGAAGGGATGTAGCTGATGCGAAAACGCTCTAGAAAATCCGTCATCGACCCGGCAGCTGTGGGCAAAATTTCGAAGTTCAAGTAATAGAGTCCGCCATCCGGTGCAATCAGCAGCTGATCGCGGGTTTCCAGCTCGGTTTGAGCGGATTTGGGCAACAACGTTGCGAGGAGGTTCTCGGTTTGCTCGCGAAAACTTTGCGCGTCCGCGTCGAGGTCACTCGGGTGGCTGGCGAACGTTTGCACGTCCTTGACCTGGGCGTTAATTTCAACAGCGCGCGGTAAGCGGTAGACGTGCAACCGTTCGTTCGTGACCAGGAACAGGTACGAAACCTCACGGCCCAAAGAGTATTCCAGCAAGGCGCTCTTGGGACCAAGGAGCGATTGGATCTCTTTGAGGCTTGCAGGTTGGGGATACTGCAAGTTGGCGTAGCGCGGATGGTGATGGCGAAGTTCTTGCTCGAAGTGTCGCTGGTCCGCTTCAGCCTGGCGCAAGCTTTCGCGGATGCGCTCGACTTCTTGCAGGTTGGGCTCGGACTGCGACTGCAGCTCGATTAACCGGGTGTTGAGCTGGGCCAACCGCGCTGCCAAAACCTGCTCTTGCGCTTTGAGTTCTGGGTCGATGCCTCGTCGGACTGCAAGTCGGGCTTCTGCCAGCAAATCGGTGAGCGCTCGGGCTCGCGACGCTTCACTCACTTGCAGTGCACGGGCTGCATAACCTTTTTGTGGGTCTTGCTCGTGCAGGCGCAACAAGAGGTCGACGTAAAGCTCGTAATACTCGCGCCGCGTGGCAAAAAACAGGGCTTTGAGTTCTTGCTCTTGGACCCGGGTGCGGAGGGCTTCGGTGATTTTGATCGCGGTTTCGATGTGGGTGAGGGCTTCAACCAGATCCCCGCGTTCGCGTTCGACCGCAGCGAGACCGACTAGACTGGCCGCCTCGATCCGTTGATTGCCGATCCCCTGCGCCAGGGTTCTGGCCCGGGTGAATTGCTCAGTTGCAGCATCCCACTCTTTCTGCTGTTCCCGCAGGCGACCATATTCGTCGAAAATGAAAGCTTGTCCTTGCAGGTCGCCGATCGTGGTAAACAACGTCAAAGCTTCGCCGAGCAGCGGTTCTGCGGCAGCAGCCTGGCGGAGCTCGCCATAGGCATGCGCCATGTTGCCGAGGACGGTGGCCTCAGACTGTCGATCGCCTGCCTGCTGAAAAATGGGACGCGTTGTTTTGAAAGAGTCCAGCGCTTCCTGATACCGTCCGAGCCGTGCCTGCAAATGCGCAATGTTGCTGATCGCAGCAGCTTCCTGCCGGGCTCTTCCGAGGCGTTGGAAAAGTTCGCGGCTCTGCTGGTAAAAGCGCAAAGCTTCCTCGGGATCTCCGAGTTGCTGATAGGTTTCCCCCAAAGCGTTGAGCGTCAAGGCTCGGCTCATGTCGCTCTGACCGGACAGCTGGAGCGATTGGTTGAGTTCGGCAAGGGCGGTTTGGAGCTCGCCTTGATCGCGGTGGACCCAAGCCAGCGACCGGTAGGTCTCGGCTTGTCCAGCCAGATCTCCGATCCGTTGTTGCTCAGCCAGCGCGTCTTGGAGCAGGGTGAGGGCACGATCCATTTGACCGAGGGCCTGATAGCAGCCAGCCTGCCTTGAGCGCGAGTCGGCTATCCCTTTTGTACCTTTTCCGTTCAGCTGAGAATAAACTTTTTCTGCTTGCTTGAAATCAGCCAGCGCTTTTTCATAGTCGCTCCGGCTGATGTGGGCTGAGGCACGATTGAACAGCGCA
This sequence comes from uncultured Thermoanaerobaculia bacterium, assembly GCA_964499975.1. Classification (GTDB taxonomy): domain Bacteria; phylum Acidobacteriota; class Thermoanaerobaculia; order Multivoradales; family J023; genus CAZCOV01. The sequence goes on along the minus strand of CAZCOV010000298.1, from coordinate 1,889 downwards.
TCCGCTTCGATTCCGAAAAAAGCATTTTCCCGCGCAATGGCCAGCGCTTGCGCATAAAATTGCAGGGCATCTTCAGTATCCCCCAAACGCATTTCATTGAGACCCATGTTGTTGTAAATAGACGCCACGAAATGATGCTTGCCCAGTTCCTGATAGATCTTCAGCGCCTGCTCATAGAGGATGGTACTTTCTCGCGGCTGGTTGTTGCGCGTAAGCTTGACCGCCTCGAGGTAGCCCCAATTGGCTGCGAACTCCTGCTGGTCGCGCGGTCCAGCTGGGCGTCGGAGTTCCACGAAAACCCGATAGTCACCTGACTCTCTGGTCGCAGGATGAGCACAAATGTATAGCCGGTGGCGGCCACTTGCTTGCGCCAACCAAACCAGCTGTTCACTCTTGCCGAAATTGTCTTCGAGATTGAAGGGGTCGGCACGGATCTTGGTGCCATCCGGTTGTTCGAGCTCGAGCAGCACGTCGACGGAAATCTGCTTGACGGCCAGTTCTAGGTAATCATTCTGGCGCAAGTCGAGGCTGAAGACGTGGACGTCAGAAAGTGCCAGGTGATCTTCCAAGCTATCTTCGGTGGACTCCTCGGTCGCCAACGGTCGCGCTGGCAGTGCCCGCACCGACGCCTCGTTCGTTCGGCAGTCGGGCAGTTTCAGAGTCGGCGAAACCCTGTGTTCTCGAGCCGGGCAGGCGAGCAGCAGCACCATCGCCAGCAGAACGCCCGCTGCCAGCCCAGGGGACAGCTGCGGGTACGGCTGAGGCGATTTAAGGTGGCGCTCCATCCCGGCCCCTCGAACGGTTGGGCTGGCTTCCAGCTACTCCTCTGAGTAAGGCTTGATGCGGACGATTTCCAGGCGTTCCCCTTCGAGCTCAACTGCCTCGCCGAGCTTGCTGCCGAGGAGTTTTTGCGCGAACTCCGACTGGTGCGACAAGATGCCCTGTTCAGGATTGCTTTCCCAAGGGCCGAGTACGGTCATGGTTCGCGGCCCCGCTCTGCCCACCAGTTCGACCCGGGCGCCGATGACCACTTCTTGACCATTGACTTGGCTGGGATCTATGGGTCGGACGCGGCTCAAGTCACGGCTCAAAGCTGCGGCGCGGGCCGAAAGATACTCATGGCGCTGGCGTGCCGACTTGTACTCGAAGTTTTCGCGGAGATCGCCGAGTTCGCGCGCTTCTTGCACCGCCCGCCGATTGGCCGGAATTTCGACTTCGGCTAAGTGACGGAGCTCTTCTCGTTTGGTAGCAATCGAGCTGCGGGTGGCGTAGAGCGGGGCTTCTTCTTCGGGGCGCAGGTGGCGGAATTTCAAATACAAAGCATTGATCAGGGGTTGGCGTTCGTAGTCTGCCAGGCCCGAAGCTTTCTGAATCACCTGCAAAGCTTCCGCTGCCTGCTCTTCGCTCAAGTGCGGCAACAGGCGGGGGACGGTCTGCCCAGACTCGATCAGCACGCTCAAACGGGCTTTCCAAGCAGCGAATTCCTCGTTGGTGATCGCGCGCAGGATCTGCTTGAGCAGGCGCAAGGGATTGCGCTTCTGGAAGTCGCCCTGGTCGCGCGCCCGCTCGGCCAGCCAGACGAAAGCCGCGGGCGATTTCCGCGGCTGGCTGAGCAACTGGTCAAGGAAGCTGTCGCTTGCCTCCGGTGCCACCAGTGCCACTTCCCCGGCGAGAAAATCGAGGGTCCGAGGATCGCTTTCCGACCACAACAGGCGGGCGAAGAGCTGCGGCCATCCGGTGAGTTCCTGGCGGGCAATCTGATAAGCGCGCTCGCGCAGCTGGCGATCTTGAATTCCTTGCAAGACCGGCAACGGGTCGCTGAGCTGCTGGATCAGGCCATGCTGATGCCGCTCTCGTAGCCGAGGAAGTCCGGCGCGTGCAGCAGATGA
>CAZCOV010000297.1:0-7953 GCA_964499975.1 uncultured Thermoanaerobaculia bacterium | reverse complement strand
AAGCAGAAGCGATCCTGACGGTGCTCCTCGGTCGGGGCCTGTCCCCCGGCGCCGCCCTCCGGCGTCGCATCCTGGGCACGACGGATCTCGTCACCCTGGAGCGTTGGCTGCTCAAGGCAGGAACCGTCTCGACTCCCGAAAAAATCGTCGAAGAATGAGCCGGAACCTCTGAGAGAGCCGGGTTAGCCGGGGGTGTCTAGCTCCCTGGCCGCGTTTTTGACCTCGGGCTTGGAGTTACAGAATGTGTCGATTAGGGTTGGTGTTGGCGCTCGTGGGCTGGCTGGGCGGAGCGCCCGCGCCTGCGGACGATGAACGCGTGGACTGGTCGCAGGATTTGTCGCTCGAACAGGTGCTGGCCCTGGCGCGGGAGCGGGCGCCCGCCTTGCGCGCGGCGCGCACGGACGTGGCCGTGGCAGAGGGTCAAGCGCTGGACGCCAGCCTGCGACTGCGCGACCACCCGTCGCTCACTTTCGGCAGCGGCCAGCGCAGCGCAGGAACGCAGGATTTCACCGATTTTGAGTTGAGCCTCAACCAAGGCTTGCCGCGGCCGGGCGAACGAGCAGCCCGCCTGGCGAGCGCCGCCGCCGCAGTGGCACTCGCCCGAGCGGCGAACGAACGCTCTACGGCCGAGGTCTTGCGCGCGGTCGCCAGTGCTTTCTTTGCCGTCCTCCATGCCGAAGAGGTGCTGCTCTTGGCAGCTGCCGAGGACGACGTCACCGCACAGCTCTTGCAGTTGGTCGAGCGGCGGTTTGCCGCTGGTGATGTGGCGGTTTTGGAGCTCAACCTGGCGCGCGTCGTACACTCGCGGCAACGCTCCCAGCTGGCCACGGCCAAGGCCGAACGAGAAGCTAGCTGGGGAGAGTTGCGCCGACTTTTGGGCATGCGCGCCGACGAGACCACCACCCTCCGCGGCGACTTGCGCGAACACTTTGATTTCAACCGCGAAGCCTTGCTCGCCCAGGTGAGCGAGCGGCCCGACCTGGTGGCCAAGGAAGCCGAGCTGCGCGCGGCCGAGGCGGAGCTGCACTTGGTCGAACTCGAACGGCGTCCGAGTTGGGCCGCGGGCTTGACCTTGGCGCGTGAAGGGGACGAAGACGTGGCGCTCGCCACCCTGAGTTTTTCGCTGCCGCTTTTTGCTCGCGCCCAGGGCGCGCGTGCGGCCGCCCAGGCGCGCACTGAGGGGCTGCGCCAAGAGCTGATGGCCTTGCGCCAGGCGGCCAGCGACGCGGTCGAAGTCGCGCTGGCAGTCTACCTCGCGCGCCGCGCTGCGGCGCTCGAACTCGAGCGCGAAATCCTGCCTCTCTTGGCTGAAAATGCAACGCTTGCCCGGCGCAGCTACGAGGTCGGTGAGCTGAGCTTCAGCGAGTTGCTGCTCGTCGAACGCGAAAACTTGAGCAGTCGTCAAGACTATTATGACCGGCTGCTCGCAGCCGCAAATGCTGGCTTCGAGGTTTGGGCCAGCGCTGGAGCCATCCCATGATGCTGGCAGAACGTTTCGCTGGGTGGGGCTTTTGTCGGGTTCTCTTTCTGCTCGGGCTGATCTCGGTCGTCGCCTGCGGACGGGGTTCCCACTCGGACGACCCTGGGACGGCGCACCCCGCCCCACCGGGGGCAACAGCAGCCGGGGACGAGCAGCATCCTGAGGAGGAATCCCACGACGACATCGTCCGCCTTGACCCCGAGATGCTCCGCGATCTGCGCTGGACCACCGCCCCGGTCGAAGTGCGGGCCGCGGACGAGGGTGTGCTGGTTTTGGGTGAGATCCAGGTCAATGCTGAGGCGCACGCGGTGGTGGCCAGTCCGATTGCCGCGCAAGTGTTGCAGCTGTTCGTGGCTGAAGGCGCGACCGTGCGTGCGGGTCAGGACCTCGCCGAGCTGAGCAGTCCAGAGCTCGGCCGCGCGCGCGCGGCCTTGAAGACGGCGCAAGCGCAAGCCGAGCTGGCAGACAAAACGTTGGCGCGCAAACGCTGGCTGCTGGAAGAGCGGATCCTGCCCGAACGCGAAGTCGAGGCCGCTGCCGCCGTGGCTGACGCGGCGGCTGCCGAATTGGTCGCAGCGCGCACGGTGCTGGCTGCACTGGGCATCGATGCTGAGGCGAACGCTGCGGTGGGCGCGCTGGCGGCCGGCCGCTTCCGCCTGCGCGCCCCGCTTGCCGGCAGTGTGCTCGCGCGCAGCGCCGTTTGGGGGGAAATGGCTGACCCGGCCCGTCCGCTGTTCCGCATCGCTGACTTGCGGCGGTTGTGGCTGGTGGTCCATGCCTTCGAGCGCGATGCCGTGCGCATCGAAAGCGGGGCCGTGGCGCGGGTCACCTTCCCGGCTCTGCCCGGCCAGACTTTCAGCGGTACGGTCATTGGGGTCGGCACCCAGGTGGACAGCGCCTCACGCACTATCCCCGTCCGCCTCGAGATCGCGAGCGAAGGCGTGCTGCGTCCGGGCATGTCGGCCAGCGCCTGGATCCCGCTCAGCCGGCCGCAAGGTTCTGACCCGCGCGCCGCCGCCTCGCTCCTTGCGGTGCCCGCGGCCGCGCTGCAGCGCCTGCAGCAAGGTTGGTGCGTTTTCGTCCCGCGCGACCCCAACAGTTTCGAACTGCGGGCAGTGGGACGAGGTCGCGACCTCGGAGGTGAAGTCGAGATCTTGTCTGGGCTTGCGCCGGGCGAGCAGGTCGTGGTTGATGGTGCGTTCCTGCTGCGCGCGGAAGCGGAAAAAGCGCGGGGAGGCGGGGCTCACCATGACCACTGAACTGGCCAGGAGCGGGGCTGAAACGCCCTGGAGTCGCGGCGATGATTGACTCGACCTTGCGCTTGAGCTTTGCCCATCGAGCGCTCGTGATGGTGCTGGTGGCCGCAGGCGTGGTCGCCGGCGCCGTGGCTTGGGGCGACCTCCGCCGTGACGTCTTTCCCGATCTTGCGACCCCGGTTTTCAATGCCATCGTGCAGAACTCGGCGATGGCCGCCGAAGAGCTGGAAACCGCAGTGGCGATTCCGCTCGAAGCCGCGCTCGCCGGCCTGCCCGACGTCTTGCGCGTGCGTTCGGTCAGCCAGCTCGGGGTGGCGCAAGTGACGATCGAGTTTAAGCCGGAAACCGATTTCCACCGGGCGCGCCAGCTGGTGGCCGAGCGGGTTGCGGCGGCTGCCGCCAAGTTTCCGGCAGGCACCGACCCCCCCTTGCTGTCGAGCCTGAGCGGACGGTTGAACGAGATTTTCGAATTCACGCTCGAAGCCGAGCCGGGAACCGTCGACTTGATGACGTTGCGCGATTTCGCCGAGTTCGAGGTGCAGAACCGCTTGCTCGCAGTGCCCGGAGTGGCGGCGGTCGAACGTCTGGGCGGCTACTTACGGCAAGTGCAAATTCAGCTCGACCCCGAACGCATGTCCGCCCGCGGGGTCAGCCTTGACGACGTGCTCCACGCGGCGCAAGGGGCCAACTTGAACGCAGCTGGCGGGTTCGTGGTCCAGGGCGCGATCGAATGGACGATCCGCGCCGTGGGTCAAGCGCAGAGCGTGGAAGATCTGCGCACGACCGCAGTCGCGGTGCGCGGCCAAACCCCGGTCCTGCTCGGTGAGGTGGCTGCTGTGGTCGAAGCTCCCGCGGTGCGGCGCGGCATCGCCCACCGCTTGCGCGGCGAGGTGGTGAGCTGCCGGGTGGTCAAGCAGTTCGGTGCGGACACCGTCGCGGTGGCGGCGGCAATTCACCAGGCGCTCGACGAACTCCGGGCGGCCTTGCCTGCGGGTGCCGAGTTGCGGGTGGTCTATGACCAGTCCGAGCTGGTCAAAACCGCGCTCGGTGGGGTAGGCCGAGCGGTCGGGTTGGGCGCCCTGCTGGTCATCCTGGTGCTCTTCGCCTTGCTCGGCAACTGGCGCGCGGCCTGGCTCGTCACCTTGACGCTGCCGTTGTCTTTGGCGCTGGCTTTCCTCTTGCTCAAGGTCGCGGGAATCGGCCTCAACACCATGACTTTGGGCGGTTTGGCCATTGCGGTGGGGCTGCTAGTCGACGCCGCGATCATCATGGTCGAAAATATTCTCCACCGCCTGGCACGGGAGCGGCCGGAACCCGCTGCGCGCCCAGAGCAGGCCCTGGCTGCAGCGCTCGAAGTCGGCCGTCCGATCACTTTCGCGACCTTGATCGTGATCGCGGTCTTCCTCCCGCTGTTCAGCCTCAGCGGCCTCGAAGGGCGCATGCTCGCGCCGCTGGCCGCAGCCGTGATCGCGGCAGTGGTGGCGGCACTGATTCTCGCGCTGACCCTGGTCCCGGCGCTCGCGGGACGCTGGCTGAGAGGGCGTCCGGCCAGCCAGCGCTCAGACGCCAGCAGCGATCACGACGACGTGGCGCTCATCCGCTGGCTCAAGGCGCGGTATGCGCCACTCCTCGAGGCGTGTTTGCGCCGGGCCGGCTGGGTGCGGGTCGGGTCGTTGGCCCTCACCGGGCCGGTGCTCCTTTTGGGCTTCACCCTCGGCAGCGACTTCATGCCGCAGCTTGACGAAGGTGCCCTCCTGCTGCAAACCCTGCTGCCCGCCGAAGCTTCCCTCGACGAAGTCGATCGCCGCAATCATCGCGTCGAGGACGTGCTGCGCGAGTTCCCCGAAGTGGTAGACGTGGTGCGGCGAACCGGCCGCGCTGAACACACGGAAGACCCCATGCCGCACACCCTCTCCGACGTCCTGGTGGTGCTGCGGCCCGAGCGCGGGCGCTCGCCCGCCGAGCTGACCGCGGCGATGCGCGAGCGCTTAGAAAAAGTGCCTGGCGTCGCGGTTTTGTTCACCACTCCGCTGGGCATGCGGATTGACGAAGGGCTGGGCGGCTCGCCTGCAGATCTGACGGTCAAGATTTTCGGCCCGGACCTCGACCAGTTGGCTCGTCTGGCTGACCAGGCTCGCGCCGTGGTGGCCGCGGTGCCGGGGATTGCGGACTTGCGGGTCGAGCCCACCACCAGCCTGCCCCAGCTGCAGATCGTGGTCGACCGCGAAGCCACGGCCCGGGCGGGCCTGACCCCAGCCGAAGTGGTGCATGCGATCCACCTCGGTTTGGTGGGTGAAACCCTGTCGCAAGTCCGGCGTGGAGCGCGGCAGCATGACCTGGTGGTGCGTCTCGACGACCGCTACCGCAGCGACTTGAACGCGGTGCGCACCTTGTTCGTCGACGGTCACGATGGTACCCGCATCCCGCTCACCAGCCTCGTCCGCTTCGCGTCTGCCGCTGGGCCGGCGGCGATCCGGCGCGAAGCTGCGAGCCGGCGGCTGGCGCTCGAAGCGAGCGTGGTCGACCGCGACTTAGGACGCACCGCCGCCGAGGTCAAATCCCTGCTCACTCGCGAACTCGACTTGCCCGCGGGTTATTTCGTCCAAATCGGCGGGCGGGTCGAAGCGCAAGCGCGCGCTACCCGCAGCCTGCTCCTCGCCATCGGACTGGCGGCGGTCGCGGTGTTCGCGCTGCTCGCGATCGCGCTTGGATCCGCTGCAGAAGCCCTGGTCATCCTCGCCACTCTGCCCGACGCTCTGGTCGGCGGCATCCTCGCGCTGTGGCTCGCCGGCGAAACCTGGAACGTCGCGTCGCTCGTGGGGCTGATCGGGTTGCTCGGTATCGCGGTGCAAAACGGTCTGGTGTTGGTGGTCCAGACCCGCGCGCTGGTCCAAGCCGGCCAACCCTTTGCGCAGGCCCTGCGCCAGGCCAGCATCGGCCGCCTGCGCCCCAAGCTGCTCACCGCTGCCACCGCAACCCTCGGTCTCTTGCCGCTTCTGGTGTTGCCCCTCGCGGGCACCGAAATCGAACGTCCCCTGGCGATCGTGATGATCGGCGGTCTTTTGACCTCGACGCTCTTCACGCTCCTGGCTCTGCCTACGTTTTACGCCTGGGTCGCTCAGCTCCTGCGCCCCGCCGCGGAGGGACCCGGCGCGGCGAAGCGCTGATCCCCTCAACCGGGTCCGGGTGAAGCTTGATCCACCGCCACTTCCAGGGCCAAGACCGGGCGTAACCAGACCGCCTCCTGGGCCAAATCTGCCCCCGTCAGGGGATGCGCGTCGAGCCAGCCGGGGGGAAATGCGAGATGCAGCCCTTGCTTGCTGCCCTCCAGGCGAAAGGGCACCAGGTCACGACTGCGGCTGCGGTTGAGCAACACCGCCAGGCGCAAGAGAATGCTTAGGGCCATGGCGCTCTTGCGCTGAGCTTTGGGCAGCCCGGCAAAAAGCGTTGGGAGGAACTTGCGGCGATGGGCACGCACCAGTAGCGAGAGCAGCCGCTGGTCCTGGAGCGAGAAGCCCGGCAAGTTGGAATTGGCGAGTAAGTAGGCCCCGTGCTTATGAAAGCCGCTGTGCGCCACGGTGAGGCCGATTTCGTGCAGCCGCGCACTCCAAGACAAGAAAGGCCGACCCCTTTCGCCCTCGAGATCCCACCAGGAACCGACTTGTTCCAGGCCGGCCAGGGCGGTCTGCTCGACCCGTGCAGCTTGTTCCAGGTCGACCCGGTAAAGTTCGACGAAACGCCGGATGGTGCGGTCGCGCACATCCTCGTGGCGGATCCGCCCGAGCAGATCGTAAAGCACGCCTTCGCGCAGCGCGCCTGAAGAGACGCTCATCTGCTCGATCCCCAGCTGGTCAAACAGCGCGAGCAAGATGGCGAGGCCACCGGGCAGGACGCGGGCGCGGTCCTTGCGCAGTCCAGGAATTTGCAGCTGATCCACCCGCTCAGTGCGGAGCAAGGCGTGACGTAGCTTCTGCAACCCCTCGACGGTGATCGCAGTTTCCCCCCAGCCATTGACCCGCAGGATCTGACTGATCGCCAGGATCGTCCCGGAAGCCCCGACACAGCTTTGCCAGCCGAGTTGCCGAAAAGCTTTGCGGAGCGGCTGCAATTCGAGCTGGGCTGCGGTTTCCGCTTGGCGCATGGCCTTGCTTTTGAGCTTGCCCTGGGGGAAAAACTCCTGGGTATAAGCTACACACCCCATGTACAAGCTTTCGGTCAATTGAGGTTCGAAGCCACAGCCGATGATGCACTCGGTGCTGCCGCCGCCGATGTCGACGACCAGCCGATTGTGCGCGCTGGAGGGCAGGCTGTGGGCCGCGCCCAGGTAGATCAGCCGGGCTTCTTCTTGGCCAGACACCACTTCGATCGGATGTCCCAAAGCCTCTTCGGCCCGGCGGAGAAAGGCGTCACGATTTTTGGCTTTGCGCAAGGTGTTGGTACCCACTGCCCGCACCGCTGCGGGTGCGAAGTCACGGAGCCGCTGACCAAACTGCGACAAGCAGGCGAGCGCGCGGGCCTGACCTGCGGCGTCGAGTTTTTGTTCAGCGTCGAGACTGGCGGCCAGTTGGACGCCTTCGCGCAGCCGATCGATCAGCTGAAGCTGCTCGTCGATCACCCGCGCGATCACCATGCGAAAGCTGTTCGAGCCGAGGTCGACCGCGGCTAGCATTTCCGGACCCTGGTGCGGGTCAAAGCGGCGCTCGCCCCTGCGGCCCTTGCCTGTGGTCCTTCGTTGGGGGGCACCCTCCCTGCTGGCCACCATGGTACGCTCCTCGCTGCTCGGCGCTCCTGCCGACTGGATCAAAGGGTGCAAGCCGCGAACGATCCGCGCGCAATTGCGGCACGATTCTAGAAGATTCCACAGGATCCAAAATGGCCAAGAAGCCCAACCTTCCGCGGGATGCGGTGCGCAAAGACAGCGACAGAAGCCGGCGCAAGCCCCTCCTGGTGGTCGACACCCAAGGCCGGCGTCAGCGCTTTTTGCGCGGCATCATCACCCACGACCTGATCCAGCGCGGCTTGAGCTTCGACCATGCCTATGCAGCCGCTCGGGCGACCCGCGACCGGTTGGTCGAGCGCGACCAAGTCTCGACCGCTGAGCTCCGCGACCTGATCGACCAGCAGCTTGAAACCATGCTCGGCGCTGGTTGGTTGAGCCAGCTCAAGCCGCTGTCCGGGACCTTGCCCGGACCGCGGGTGATCTACCATGGGCAAACC
>CAZCOV010000296.1:0-7992 GCA_964499975.1 uncultured Thermoanaerobaculia bacterium | reverse complement strand
GATGGCGATGGGAATCCTCATGGTCTGGGTGCTCACCGCGCTCGCTGCGGCTTTGGGCTGGGGGGTGAGCCGGCGCGCCACCCCTGTGGACGCGGATCTGGGCTTGCGCCTGGTGGTCGCCATCCCAGCGGGTTTGCTCATGATCTATGCGGTGCAGCTCGCGCTCGACGGGAGCGGAGTCGGCTGGCGTCCGCTCGTGCTGGTACCGCTGATCGTCGTGGGGGCCGGCTTCAGCCTCGCCCGCGAGCGGCAACAGCTGCGCGCCATCCTCGGCCAGGGCGCCTGGTCCTGGCCGATCCCGCGCTCGTTTCCCGCCGCGCAGCAACGGCTGCAGCAACAGCTGCGGCAACATTGGGGCGATGTGATCGCGCTCGGCGCTTTCGCGATCTACCTCTACTGCACGCTCGGGCTCTGGAACTTGCATCCGGACTTCATCTATCACTGGGGGGTCAAGGCGCAGAAGTTCTACCTCGCTCAAGGGATCGATATCGCTTACTTCAAAGAGCTGTGGAACGGCCACGTCCACCCGGACTATCCCCTGCTCTTGCCCAGCCTCTATGCCCTCACCGCGATTTTGAGCGGCGGCTTTGCCGCGACCCCGATGGCTTTTTGGTCGGTGATTTTCTATGGCCTCATCCTGCTCGCCGGCCGTGCCTTGCGCCAGCAGCTGGGGCTTTCTCCCGCGGCCGGACAGACCGCCATGGCGACTCTAGGGTTGGTGGTGACGATGTTCGGTGTGGGCTATCTCCAAGCGGGTGGGGCGGACTGGTCGATCCTATTCGCGGTCCTGGCCGGTGCCCTCCCCTTGCTCGGTCCACCCGGACCGCAAAAAGATTGGATGCTGAGCATCGTCGCGGGGTTTGCTGCAGCGAGCAAAATCGAAGGCATGCCTCTGGCGGTTTTCTTGCTGGGACTCTACGGCTGGCACCTATGGCGGCAGCACCTATGGCGGCAGCGGGGACAGACTGCGCGCGGTCAGGCGTTGTTGCGTGCGGCCCTCTGGCCAGGACTGGTAATCGGCGTCTGGGCGGGGATGACCTTCTACTATGGACTCTACTCGCCGAACAACAGCGGGGACTTCCAGTGGGCCAAAGCCGCCGTGGTCTTGCCCGAACTCGGCCGCAGCCTCCTCTTGATCAACTGGCACGGGCTCGCGCTGGTGCTCCTGGTCCTGCCCTTCCTGCTCGGCAACCGGCGGCTGCGTCCGTGGGTTGCGCTGGTCTGCCTGCAATCGCTTTTTTACGTTTATGCCTACATGGACGCGCCGGTCGACACCCGGCTGTTCATCCGCACCAGCGCCCCGCGCCTGTTTTTCCACCTGGTCCCAGCGGTGTGGGTGATGCTGATCGCCGTGCTCGATGGCTGGGGCAGCGCACGTCCCCCCCTGCCGGGAGAAGCGCCGCCGCGAGGAGGAGTCGAGAGATGACCGACCCATCTGCTGAGAACGTTGCTTCCCACCATCTGCTGCGGCTCTACGACCACCTCGCATGGGCCAACCAGCAAGTGCTGAGCGGGCTGGAAGCGCTGGCACCGGTTCCGCCGCGCGCGCTCGAACTGTTCAACCACGTGCTCGCCGCCGAAAATGTGTGGCTGAGCCGAATTTTGGGAGAACCCCCGCAGGTTGCGGTCTGGCCCCAGTTGGAGCTCGCAGAATGCGCGCGTCTGGCCGCGGCCAATCAGCAAGGATTCGCCAGCCTGCTCGAGCCCGCGAAAGCAGACGACCTCGCGCGCGAAGTCGCTTACCAAAACAGCGCGGGCCAGGCGTTTCGCTCGCGGATCAGCGACATCTTGCTGCATGTGGTGCTCCACGGCATGTACCACCGCGGCCAGATCGCCATCATCCTGCGCGATGCCGGCCTGACCCCCACGCCGATCGACTACATCGCCTTTGTGCGCGGGGTGCCAGCCGCCACCCGCCAGCCAGGACAAAAGCAGCCAGGATAAAAGGCGTGATCAAGCTGCAGCGGCCGCTCCTTTTGGGCATCGAAACTTCCTGCGACGACACCGCGTGTGCGGTCGTCGACGGCAGCGGTCGCGTCCTCGCCTCCCAAGTTTCCCGCCAGCTGGCGAGCCACCAGCCGTTTGGTGGAGTGGTGCCGGAAATCGCCTCGCGCGAGCATCTCGAGAACTGGCCCGCGGTGAGCCAGGTCACCTTGACCCAGGCGGGCGTCACCTGGCAGGACTTCGACGCGGTGGCTGCCACCCGCGGTCCGGGGTTGGTGGGCAGCCTGCTGGTCGGTCTGTCGCTGGGCCGGGCCATTGCCTTTGCCCTCGACCGACCGTTTCATGGCATGCACCACCTCGAAGGCCACCTCTACTCCCCTTTCCTTGCGTCCTCCCCAGGACCTGCAGCGCCGATCCCCGCGCACTTCGTGGGGCTGGTCGTTTCCGGCGGCCATGCTTCGCTGCTGGCGGTCGACCACGGCGCGGTCCACAGCCTGGCCGAAACCCGCGACGATGCCATGGGCGAAGTGTTCGACAAGGTCGGCAAGCGGCTGGGGCTGCCTTATCCCCAAGGCCCGCTCGTCGATCGCCTGGCGGAACGCGGCGATCCGCGCGCTTTTCCCTTCAAACTGCCACGGGTTGAAAGTGAGCTCTTCTTTTCTTTTGCCGGGCTCAAGAGCCAAACCCTGCGCGCGCTCGCAGCGCTCGAAGCGCAAGGGGTCTTGACCCCGACGCGTCGACTTGACCCCGACGACTTGCCGCAGCCAGCGCTCGACCTCTTGGCCGGCTTTCGGCAAGCGGCGGTGCGTCAGGTCTCTGACCGGGTCGACCGTCTCCACCGCCGCCAACCGTTCTCCTTGCTCGCGGTCTCGGGTGGGGCGGCGGCCAATCGCCTGCTGCGCGATGAGCTGCAAACTTGGGCCACAGCCAAAGGCGTTGACTTGCGGCTCGTCCCGCTGGTTTACGCGGGCGACAATGCCGCGATGATCGCTTTTGCCGCCCTCCTCCGCGAGCGTCGCGGTGAACGTGACGACCCGCGCGACTCCCGAGTTGCCAGCCGCATCCCGTTTGCGCCGCTGCCGGACCCGGGGCTGCCCGCTCCCCCTGCGCTAGCTACCAAACCCCACCCGGGTCGACCACGCTAACCCGTTGCCGCTGGCAAAGCCGTCGCTGAACACCAGCGGCCCGACGATCTTGACCGTGATCGGAGCCGAAGTGGTGGCCTGGCCGTCGTTGTCGGTGGCGACCGCGGTCACAGAATAGGAGCCGATCGGCAAGCTGGAGGTGGTCGCGGTGAATGGCGCCGCGCTGTCCGTCCCCAGGGAAATCGCGCCGGGATTGGCAATGAACTGGACTTGGGCCACGCTGCCGTCGCTGTCTGCGGCGTTGGCCGCCAAAGAAACCGTCGCGCCGACCAGGAAGGAAGCCCCGGACGCGGGGTTAGTCAGACTCACGGTCGGCGCCGCATTGATCCGAATGCTGACCGCAGACGAGGTGGTGCTGACCGCAAAATCATCGGTGGCGACCGCGGTCAGGTTGTAGGTGCCGGCAGCCCCTGCCACCCAGTTCACGTTGTAAGGCGGCGTGGTCGCCACCCCGCGGGAGACCGGACCCCCACCCGCGTTGGTAAAGAATTCCACTTGCGTGATGGTCCCGTTGGTGCTGGACGCGGTAGCTGCCAAGTTGACGGTGGCGCCGACCTGGAACACGCTGCCGCCAGCCGGGGTGGTCAAGCTCGCGCTGACGATGCTGCCGACCAACATGCGCAAGGGTTGGAAATTCTGGACGGAGGTGCCGCCGTTCCAGCGGTTGGGCGCGCCAAAGGTGCTGGTGCTGCCGTCACGGTAACTCGAAAACGGGGTGATCGCCGCACTGGGATCCTCTTCCAGCTTGCACACTTCGGTGCTGCCGATCCCGCTCGGCGGCTCGACCCCTTCGCCCGCCGGACCGAAAACCACTTCGTCGAGCGCATCGCGGAGCGTCAACTGCCAGCGATCGTTGCTGACCGGAAAATTGGCAGCGGTGATGTAAGTGCCGGTGCCCACGTCGGCAGCGCGGACGTTGATCCACCAGTCGCCAGCGAGCGGGTTGTAGCTGACATCATCGGCCAGCTCTTCGGAAACCGTGATGAGGGTGCCGGCACGCAAGTCGGACCAGATCGGGTCATTCGTCAAGGTCAAAATGTCGATCGTCTCGTCGACTGTGCCCGCGTTGTTGGTGATCACCAGGTCATAGCCGCGCAAGTCCACGTGGTCGCGCACGATCACCAGCTCGAACCAGTCACCGCCATTGCCCGCGACCCGTCCCCAGTAGGTGTCGGTGCCGTTGTCTTCGAGGAAGTTGGTGCTGCTGACCGCATTGTACTCGTTGAGGATGACCGGCGTGGGTTCGCCCTGATTGGCGGCGCCGGGCGTTGGCACGAACAGTTCCTCGACCGCTGCTGCGCCGTCCGGCAAGTGACCATAGGCCTGATCGGTCGCCAGCGCAGGATAGGTCAGCCGATCGATTTCGATCGCCTCCGCGGTCCACAAATAAACCGTGCCCCCGGCGGGGCTCAAGCTGAAGTTGGTGTGCAACGGGCCTTCGCCGGGTTCGGAGTCTGCCCACACCACCAAAAAGCAGCCCGCGCACAGCAGGGTGTTGGCCGGGAACACCCACTGCGCCGGGGTGTTAATGTTGTTGCTCAAAGCAAGACCACCCAAATCCACGGTCGTGCCTTCGGCGTTGTAGATCTCGAGCCAGGGTGCAAACTCATTGGCCTCGTCCATCACCGTGGTGGCATTGACCGGCAAGACCTCGTTCACGTAGAGCTCGGGGGGCGGACCATTGGGCAAGTTGACGCTGTTGCTCGCGCCGGGCGTGCCGCCGGGATCGAGGCTCGCGGCCCAGTTGGCTGGGTCGCTGTTGTCGAGCGCGGGGTCGATCAGCTCGAGCGAGGGACCCGCACCGTCCGGGGTGGTGGGCCAAGGCGGGATGTCGTCGTAGTTGACCTGGTCGATCAGGTTGTTCTGACGATCGCGCAGCACCAGGTTCAGCCCCGCATTGTTGAGCGGCGTGGGGTACTCGCCGGGGATGAAGCGGCCACCGCCGTACTCCGCGCGAAAAGCTGGGTCGTCGTTCACTAGCACGAGGTAGGTGTGGGGCAAGATCACGGTGCCCGCGGGAATGGTCCAGCCGATCCCCTCGACCGTCCACTCGGAGAGGTCGACCGCCTCAGTCGCCGACGGATTGTAGAGTTCGAGGAATTCGTGGATCGAACCGCCGACCGGGTTGTACATGATCTCGTTGATCACGATCGGAGGAGAAACCGACTGCGCTGTCGGGATCATGCCGGGCACACGGTGGGTGGTCCCGAGGTGGACGCGCCGCGGCGTCAGGTAGTCGTTCTTGATGATGTTGGTCGCTTGGGTCAGGGTCTGCAGCGTGCCGTACTGCCCCCATTCGGCAAAGTCGGACGCATATTCGGTGGCAATCAGCGGCTGCAAATCATCGATGCGCTGCTCATAAACCGGGGTGTTCAAAATTTCGTCGTAAAGCGTGCGCAAGCGGCGGAGATACATTTCCCGCACTTCGGGCTCGGCGAGCAGGGCGTTGATGCAGCGATTCCAGCGGAAATCCCATTTCTGGTGCGTGCTGTCGGCGAACAGCGGATGGCTCGGCGAAACATTGGTGCGCCCAGCGATCACGTCATCGTCGGCCCAGATCGTGTCGTTTAACACCTGATGTTCGAAGTTTCGACCAAACGTCAAGTCGAGGTCCCAGGGCTGCATGTGCCAACGGCCGGAATGCAAGGTGTCGCGATAGAGATAGTAGTTCTTGCTGACGTGGTCGTTGTTGTGGATCAGGACGGTGACCGCCATGTAATTGATCTGGGCCGGAAGATCGATCCCGTCGAAGATGAAGTCGCGCTTTTGCTGTCCTACATAGTTGTTGAGCGGCACCAGCAAGGTTTCGCGCAAGTCCGAGTAGTTTTCGTCGAGCCGCGTCAATTTTTCATAGTTCGCTGGCAAATTGGCCAAGCTGCGGACCCGGCAGTCATCGTCCGCTTTGTAGCGGGCGCCGTCGGGGTCGAGGCCAACGCGTTCGATCCAGCTCGAATCCGGATGTTCGAGGAAGTGGTAGAGCCCGAAAAAATCCCCGTTTTGTTGCAGCCGGATGTGAAACGCCATGAGGGAAGGCGACCCCGCAGCTTCGAACGTCTCCCAACCGAGAATCTCGCGCATGTGGCTCTTGTCCGACCAGTTACCATGCAAGTTGAACTCGTCAACCAGCGGGATGCCGAGGTCGGGCGCGCTGAACTCATGGCCTTGCGGAAACTCGAACTTCCAATGCTTTTTGGGGAAGGTGCGCGAGGTCTGGCCGCGGACGCGGATCTGCACGTTGTCGTGGAGCTCGCCGTTGTAAAACAAGAGCGCGGGCTCGGTGATGTCGGTTTCGAAGTGATCGAGCGCTTCTTGGTAGTCGATGGGGTCGATGTACCAGTCGAAAATCGGCAAGTTGGAACTCGCCCCCGGATCGAGGATCACGGTCCCGCGGTAGTCGATGGTGTCGTCGGTGCGCGGGTTCTCGTGCGCGCCGGTCGGGCCGGTCGCCACCAACCGGTAGCGGATTAAGGTCTTGATCGGCTGGCCCGGGATGCTCGCGCCATAAACCGAATCGCCGGCCGCGCCATCGTTGTGGAGGCCATCGTCGAGCATGCTCACGGTCACTTCGGTACCGAAGTCGATGCGGTAGATCAAGTCCACGGCGGTGGCGGCCAACACTTGCGCGGTGACCTGAAGCGGAGTGCTCGGCGCCCCGGTGCTGTGGACGACGTTGGTGATCCAGGGCGGCAGGCCGGTCGCAGCCACGCTGTTTAAGGCTTTGGCGGTGTGCCCAGCGGGCGCGGTGGCGGCCCGCCAGTTGCGCGGGGTGTTGTTGTCCTGGGCAGGGTCGATCAATTCGCACGAAGGGCCGAGTCCGTCAGGGGTCACCGGCCACTCGCCCTGGTCGTCGTAAGCCACTTCGTCGACCGTGGCCAGGGCGTTGTCTTGGAGCAGCAAGGTCTCGCCGGCATTGCTTAAAGTTCCGGCAAAAGTGTGGTCCGGGGGGAAACCGTAAGCCGCCTGGAACGCGGTCGCGTCGCTCGCCAGGACGAGATACTGCCCGACGCCGATCGTGGCGCCAGCGTCAAAACAAAAATCAATGCCGTCGATACACCAGGATTCGAGGTTGACCGCACTCCCACCGCTGTTGTAGAGCTCGAGAAACTCAGCCGCCTCGTTCGCTGCGGGGTGGTACATGATCTCGCTGATCACGACGTCGGCGGAAGCCAGCTGCGGCAACGACAAAGCGAGCAGAACTGCTAGGCAAAGGATGGATGATTTCTTCACGTCGGTCTCCCGGTGCTGCGCTGACCTCACCACACTCGCTGGCGGGGTAGCCGCTTCAGGTATGTCCCAGCTTGCGTTGCTTGCTGGGTGGGCAGAACTTGCCCTTCGAGGTTGATTCTACGATCCGATAATGACTAAGAAGCTAACAGCCGATAAGTCGCCGACAACTAGTTGGTAGAATGGCGCGACAGGCGCGCAGCGCTGGGATCGGCAAAGCTGCAAACGGACGGCAAGGAAGGTCAAACATGATTCGCGGCATGCATGCAATGTTCTACTCATCACAAGCAGAGGAACTCCGGGCTTTTTTGCGCGACAAGCTCGGGTTGACCGGATGCGACGTCGGGGGGGGTTGGCTGATCTTCACCGCGCCCGAGGCCGACCTCGGGGTGCATCCCACCGCCGGCGAAGATGTGGCCTCGGGTACGGCCGACATCTCGTTTTACTGTGATGACATCCACGCTACGGTCGAGGAGCTCAGCGCGCGCGGCGTCGAATTCGTCGCTCCGGTGGCCGACCATGGTTATGGCCTGGTCACCCACTTCAAAGTTCCTGGCGACTTCACCCTCCAGCTTTACCAGCCGAAATACTCCAAGGGCTTCTAAGACGGGGAGGGCAGGCACAGGGGCCTGCCCCTACGGTCGCAATCCCACCTGGACCATCAGGGCAATTCTGACGT
>CAZCOV010000295.1:0-8018 GCA_964499975.1 uncultured Thermoanaerobaculia bacterium | reverse complement strand
CAAGCGCGTCAGCTGCTCGACCAAGTCCCGCTCATCGATGGTCACAACGACTTGCCCTGGTATTTGCACGAAAACTTCCAGAACAAGCTGGCTGGGGTCGACCTCGAGAGCGATTTGCGCCAACTTGAGAAACCCACCCACACCGATTTCGCCCGGCTGCGCCAAGGCGGGGTCGGCGGACAATTTTGGTCGGTTTACGTGCCGGTGGACCTTGCAGGCAGCGCCGCCGTCCAGGCAGTGGTCGAGCAGATCGACGTGGTCCATCGGCTGGTCGCCCGCTACCCGCAAGCCTTGGCCCTCGCGCTGACCGCGGCGGACGTCGAACGCAGCCAACAGGCGGGAAAAGTTGCGGCCCTGATCGGCATTGAAGGGGGGCATTCGATCCACAACTCGCTGGCGGTCCTGCGCCAGCTGTACGCGCTCGGTGCCCGCTACATGACGATCACCCACTGGCAAAACACTGACTGGGCGGACTCGGCGACCGACGATCCTGCGCACGACGGCCTGAGCGCGTTTGGCCAAGAGATCATTCGCGAAATGAACCGCTTGGGGATGCTGGTCGATCTTTCGCACGTCGCCGAAACGACCATGCTGGAGGCGCTCGCAGTGAGCAGCGCGCCGGTGATTTTTTCGCACTCCTCAGCGCGCGGCTTGGTCGGGCACCCGCGCAACGTCCCGGACTCGGTGCTGGCCCGGCTGCCGCAAAATGGCGGCGTGGTCATGGTGACGTTCGTGCCCTCCTTCGTCTCCGACATGGTGCGCCAGCGCGATGCCCTGCGCGACGCCGAAGAAGCGCGGTTGAAGTCGCTCTCTATCGGTGCGCCCGCCGCGCGAAAGCAAGCCTTGGAAGCCTGGGACCAGGCCCATCCTGAGCCGGCTGCGACCCTGGAACAAGTGGCAGACCACATCGATCACTTGCGGCGTCAAGTAGGAATCGAGCACATCGGGATCGGTTCGGACTTCGACGGGATCACCACCACGCCGCGCGGTCTCGAAGACGTCAGTTGCTATCCGGCCCTGCTCGGTGAGTTGTTGCGGCGCGGTTATCTGCCCGCCGAGATTCAAAAGATCGCGGGCCTCAACTTGTTGCGCGTCCTGCGTCGGGCAGAAGAGGTCGCTGCCAGCGCGCAGCAACAGCCGCCGGCGGAAAGCCTGATCGAAGACCTCGATTGCGCTCCTGGGGAACCCTGCAAGTTCAAGCAGGTCAAACAGGACGACTCCGACTGAGGAGGCGGGGGTGTGGGACGAGGCCCCACGACTCCAGCCGACCTCGTCTTTGGGTTGACACTGGAATGCTGGCTGTAGTTCCATTAGCCCCGTGAGGCAAGAGTCATGACACAGCAGGGGCACGCTTCCGGTTTTGGCGACCTGGATTTTGGCGTTGGTATCTCCGACTCCGACAACCAGGCCGAAGTTTTGATCCAGCTCAGCTTTGAGAAGTTTACGGCCTTTGTCGAGTTGTACTCGTCCAGCATTTCGCTGGGCGGAATGTTCTTACAAACCGCAGAGCTCAAGCCGGTCGGCACGCCGGTCAGCGTTGAAATCAAGCTCAGCGACGGCTACCGCCTGCTGCAAGCGGTCGGTGAAGTGGCCTGGATTTGTCCCCGTCACGCTGGCGGCGGCCACCCTGAGGGCATGGCGATTCACTTCCAGGCCCTCGATGAAAGTGGCCGCGAGCTCCTGCTCAAGATCATCGAAGAGCAGGTCAAAAGCGGCGAATTCCCTTTTGACGTCCATCAAATTCCTCCTGGTGCGATCACCGAAAACCGTCCACTCGGGACGCACGGAGGGGGGGCCGCACCGACCGAGTCCCCCGACAACGCTGCCGCTGCTCCGAGCGAACTGCCGCCCCGCCCAACCGACCTGGAATTTCATGCGCCATGGGGTGAAGCGCTCCCCCAACTGCCGCTCGATATCCTCGACAGTGAATCCGCCGAGGGAGAACCCCCAGCACCGCCCTTGGCAGCTGCCGGCCGTCGGGCGCCGTTGCCGTTGCCGTTGCCTTTGCCGTTGGCTGGAGAAGACAACCCCGTCGACTTCCAGCCGCCAGCTTCCCTGCCAGAGATCCATTTCGACCAGCAGCTTTTTCCTTTATCAACCCAGAGTCTTCCATCGGATGCCGCGGCAGAGCTGCCATCATTCATCGCCCCTGAAGCAGCCGACCTGCCCGCCTTGGGACCGGATCAGGAGGCCAAGGCCGACGAGGCTAGCTTCGCGATGGAATCCGAAGTGGATTTTGGCGAAGACCCGGAAGCCATCGAGTTTGGCACGGATCCAGCCCAAGACGTCTGGAATACCCCCTCATTCAGTGCTCAGGCGCAACCTGAACCCGCGTGGGAGCCGGAAGAACCCACCTTGCTGACCCGTCCTCCCGAGCCGCAACCAGCTGAACCGAGACTAGCTGAACCGAGATCTGCTGAGCCGAGATCTGCTGAACCGAGGCCTGCTGAGGTAAGACCCGCGAGCAACGTGGACCTCCCGGCTCCGGCGGCCACACAACCCGAGCTGCCGGGCTTGCCACAAGTCAGGGCTGCCCAAGGGAAGTCGACCTCAGGTTCAGCCCGACCGAGTTTCTTCGCACCTACCCCCGAGCCTGTTTGGCCGGCTGCGAGTCCCGCCCCGCTCGGCACCCCGCTCGGCGCCCCGCTCGATCCGGCAGTGGGGCCGGACGTGCAGGAACCGCCGGGGGATCCGCTGCCAGCGGTCGCTCCCATTGCCACCAGCTTCCCAGCCAGGACAGCCAGCGCGCCACTGCCGCTGGCCGACCACGACGACGTCGTAGCAGCAAGCGACGAGCCCGATGACAACGCCGAGGAGAGTGCAGCAAGCCCGCGCAAGCCCAGCTGGCACCTGGCTTTGGTTTTCTTGGCCGTGCTCGTGATCGCTGCTGCTGCGGGCTACTGGCAGCGTGATGGGATTTTGGAGTATTTCCAGGGCCCTGCCAAAACCCCACCGGACCGCACACCTCCAGACCTTGATCGCAGGGCGGAGCCCAGCGCTTCACCGGCGATCACCCCGACCGCAGGGCCGACCGAGGCCGCCATCCCAGTGGTTGTCCCCACCGTGACGGATACCCTGACTCCACCCCCGTCACCGGCCACCGAAACTCCGCCTCCCCGCCGCGAGCGTGGGACGCCGGCGAACCGCATCGACCACATCGTCTGGACCAGCACGCGCCAAGGCACGCTGATCACCGTCCGGGCCAATGGCGACCTGGGTGCCGCGCGCTACCAACTCAACCGACTCAACCAGCCGCCGCGGGAGCTGCTCAAAATCACCGGCATTGTCGCCCCTTACCGCGACAAGACCATCGAGGTGGGCTCCGCGGAAGTCCGGCGCATCCGGGTCGGCCACCATCTGCGACCTGGGGCGGGTAGCGAACTGCACATCGTCCTCGATCTGGCTTCAGCGCAAATCGCCGCAGCGGAAGTCAGAGATCTCGGCGATCAGCTAGAAATTCAGCTCAGCCAGCCCTAAGGGTCGACGCCTCCCCCGCCTCCCCGGAACGCGCGGCGCCGGCCAGCTGCCCTGAGCCAGATTCTTCGCCCCAGACATAAATAAGAATCCTCAGAGATATAGAGATATATCTCGCGCTTGACTTACGCCATAGCTGAAGTTACAATGGCGGTAATAAGGCGGTATTCGCGCCTTCTCGCGAAACTCCTGCCCGGCTGACCATCGATCTGGCTTCATGACAGCGATCCAGCCAGGACCAGAACTCTCGGAACAAGAGAAAGTGGAAAGGGGTGACAGTGCAAGTAGAAGGTTTACAATTCATACAAGAGATATCTCTGAGAAATAAGATTTTTTGATGTTGGAAAAAAACAGCAAATTACCCTTGCAACGACTGTAAGTATCAGTAGAATTGCCGGTATTATGATGGTAGAAAAAGAAATCGACCGTATCCTGACCTTGCTCCGAAACAAGATCCGTGAACAGAATTTCACGCAGCTCGAAGTCCAAGACGCTCTCGGTTGGGGCCGCAGCTACATCAGTCAGTTGCTGACCAAGCAGAAGTCGTTGCGCGTCGAGCAAGTGCTGCAGATTCTGGCCGTCATCGGCATTGGCCCGGTGCAGTTCTTTGCCGAGCTGTACCATTTTCCCGAGGGTGAATTCAGCCCTGGCGCAGAAGCGCAAGATGTGGCGGTTCGCGCTGTCGACCCCTCCGCTCTGGCGCAACTCCAAGAAGAGCTCGAAGAACAGCGTCAACTGGTGCGTGACCTGATCCGCCTGCTGGTCGCCAAGAAAGTTTTCACTTTGGAAGAGTTGACCGGTTCGCTCCAGCTGTCCGGCGAGGACAGAGCTTAACCCTAAACCCAGGTAGGTCACGACAGGCGGGGCGCCCGAGCTCCGCCTGATTTGCGTCGCTGCTTTGGCATTTGCGCTGGTCCCTCGTGGGCCGCGAGGGGAAAAACTTTGGCGAGAGGTCTGGCCAGGGTGCAGCATCCTCGCTTATAGTTGCCCTTCAGCCAAAACCAATCCGGGGTTCGGGCGATGAGCATGAGCGAGGTGGATTTCCAGCAGCTACTTGAGGAATATCAGCGACCCTACTTTACTTTTTCTCCCAGGACTTCTCGGTCGATGGCGCGACGTCCACGCTGGTGGCGACCTACCGCTTTGCCATTGCGGATCCGGCCAGCCGCTGATCGTATGGCGCGGTGGGGGGGCAGGATCTGCAGTCCGATCGGGCTCACCCTGGGGGTTAGCGTCGGCTGCCTGGCCTGTGGTGCGGCGCCGGACAAGCCCCCGTCCGCCGCCCGCTGGTTGGTTGCCGGTTCCACGGTCGAAGCCGCGCTCGCGCCAGGCGAGGAGCACCTGTATCGCGTTGAACTCGCGCGCGACCAAGCCCTGGACTTGCTGGTCGAGCAATCCGCCGCGGACTTGGTGGTGACGGTGAGCGATCCCCACGGTCGCGAGCTGTTGCAAGTCGATAGCCCGATCGGCAAGAGCGCGCCCGAAAGCGTCTGCTTCGTGGCCAAAAGCGTCGGAACCCACGAGCTGCGCGTGCGGTCCTGGCAGGAACGCGAGCACGGGCCTTACACCTTGAAGCTGAGGATCCGGCCGGCCACCCCGGAGGATCGCCAGTGTTTCGCGGCGAGCCAGCTGGTGGCCGCTGTCGAGAAAGAACATCCTGAGCGGGACAGCGCCGCGCGGAGTTCGGCTTACGCCCAGGCGCTCGACGGGTGGCGGGCTGCGGGCTACACCCTAAAAGCCGTGGTGGCGCGCTGCCAGCTCGCCCGGCTGCTGGCGCGCCAGAACCGCGCGCGCGACGCCGTCACAGCTTACGATCAGGCGCTGACCGAACTGCGTCAGCTGGGGCCTGGGGCCGAGCCTGGCCTAGCGGCCATGATCACCAACGAGCGTGGCCTGCAACTGCTGAGCCTTAGCGAGCTAGACCTCGCCGCGGCGGCGTTCCGCGCTGCCCTGACCCTGGCCCAGAGCGCTCGCCAGCCAGCGAATGAAGCGGCGGCGTGGAACAACTTGGCGCGGCTGGCCAACACCCAGGGCGATTTCCCGCTGGCGATCCAGCACGGCCGGCAAGCCTTGGCGCTCTGGCGCGAACTCGGGGACCGGCGGGAGGAAGCCGCCACCTTGACGCTTTTGGGTGAGAACTATTTGGTTACCGTCCGCTTGAAAGAAGCCGAAGACCTGTTCGCCCAGGCGCTCGCGCTCCAGCGTCAACTGGGCGCCCGGATGGGCGAGGCCAACACCTCGCTCTGGCTCGGCTGGGTGCATTTCCTGGCGGGCCAACCCGAGCGCGCTTTGCCGCTCTACCGGCGCGCGCGCGCCCTCTATGCTGCTGCAGGCTGGAAGACCCCTGCTGGCGTCGTCGACCGCATCGGCAGTGCCTACCGCGACCTCGGCGAGTCGACGCGGGCGCAGCGCGCTTTTGCGCTGGCCTTGCGTCGGGCCGAGGTCGGGCAAAACCCGCGCGACATCGCCCACACTTTGTTCAACCTGGCAGATCTCGCCCGGGCGAACGGGCAGCTCGAAGCCGCGCGCACCCAGCTCGAACGCGCGATGGGTCTGCTCCGCGCGCTGGGCGACCGCAACACGCTCGCGCATGCCCTGACCCTGCTCGCCCAGATCGAGCGCGACCAGGGCAATCTCGCCGCTGCCCACACCCACCTCGCCGCTGCGGTCGAGACCGCTGAAGCGCGCTGGGCTGCGGGCTTTCGCCAGGGCGCCTATCTGCGGCCGACCTCTCTGCGGGTCGACATCGATGCGCTCTACGTCGACTTGCTGATGGATCTCGCTGCCCGCGACCCCGGAGGGCCGCATGCGGCCGCGGCCTTTGTGCAAAGCGACCTCGCGCGTGGGCGGAATCTGAACGCCATGCTGCGCGATGCGGGCATCGGGCAGAGCGAGCCCAACCCCGAGCTGCAAGCGCAAGAAGCGCAGATTCAAGAGCGGCTCTACGCAGCGCAACAGCACCGCGCGGATCTGCTCGCGCAAGATCCCGCCGCCGCAGCGCTCCAGGCGGTGGACGCCGAGCTGCGCGCGCTTCGCCTCGAAGCCGAAGCCGTGCAGCAAGAAATCCGCGAGCAGGATCCACGGCGGGCCGCGGCAGTCGAGTCGGCACCGTCGACCCTTGCCGCGATCCAGTCCTTGCTCGACCCCCAAACCGTGCTTTTGAGCTTTGTCTTGGCCGAGCCGCGGAGCTTCGTCTTTGTGGTGACCCCGACCCGGCTGAGCAGCCACGTGCTGCCAGCGCGGCAAGAGATCGAGACCTTGGCGCGGACGGTTTACACCGGGCTGCGCTCCAGCCAGCAACGCCGCGCCACCGGGCAATCGCGCGCCACGGCCCAGGCCCTGAGCCAGCTGCTGCTCGCTCCGCTCGCCGCGGACCTCCAATCCCTGCCCGAACTCGCGCGTTGGGTCATCGTTAGCGAGGGCGCCTTACAGTACATCCCCTTAGCGGCCCTGCCATTGCCGCACGAATGGCGTCTAGTGGCCGGAAAGCCATTACCCGACGACCTGATCCTCGACCACTACGAACTGGTGCAGGGACCTTCAGCCGCGGTGCTTTACACCCTGCGCCAGCGTCAGGCGGCGCGCCCTACCGTGCGGCCGCTTTTGACCGTGGTGGCCGACCCCGTCTTCTCGCCGGACGATCCGCGCGTCGACCCCAAAGCGCGCGCAGACGCGGCGCCCCGAGAGCAGGCTGCCTTGTCCCGTCGCGGCCTGCTCCGCTTGCCCTTTGCGCGGCGCGAAGCCGAGGCCATTCTCGCGCTCGCCCCAAGCGGCAGCCAGCGCGCGGTTCTCGATTTTGCGGCCAGCCGCGACCGGGTCCTCGACGGCGCCCTGCGCGACGCGTCCATCCTCCACTTTGCCACCCACGGCATCCTCGACGAAGAGCACCCTGAGCTTTCCGGGCTTGCTCTGTCGCGCGTGGATCGCCAAGGTCGACCCGTGCAGGGCGACTTGTACCTCCACGACATCTACCGCCTCAAACTCAGCGCGGATCTTGTGGTCTTGAGCGCTTGTGACACCGCCCTGGGTCCGCAAATCCGGGGCGAAGGTCTGATCGGGCTCACCCGCGGCTTCTTTTACGCGGGCGCCTCCCGTCTCCTGGTGAGCCTGTGGCCAGTCGAGGACGCGGCGACAGCCGTGCTGATGACCGAGTTCTACCGCGGTCACCTGCGCTTGGGCCTCACCCCTGCAGCAGCTCTCCGCGCGGCTCAGCGCTACCTCCGGCGCGAGCCGCGGTGGCAAGAGCCTGCCTACTGGGCTGGCTTCGTCCTCCAAGGCGAGTGGCAGTAGCCGACCAAAGCCTTCCTGCCGTTCGCGCCCGTCGCTCTCTCGCGCCGAAGGACCAAGGACGGGCCGGCTTGTTCGGGACTTATGCTAAAGCTAAAGCTATAATCGAGCGATGCGCCACTTGAATGCCATGCTGGCCGGACTGCTCCTGGCCAGTCCGATCTTGGCCCAGCCGCCCCCCAGTCACCAGCGCGGCCTGTCTGCCGACACCGCCTACCAAGTCGGCGAAATCGACTCGATCAACCTCGCGAACGGCA
>CAZCOV010000294.1:0-8032 GCA_964499975.1 uncultured Thermoanaerobaculia bacterium | reverse complement strand
CCGCGGCAGCTGGCCTCGCCGACGCCAGCGGGCAGCGCGGGTGTTTCCTCGTCTACGAAGCCGACGGCGATCTCGACCTAGCGCTCGCCACCCCGCAAGGAGTGCGATTGTGGCAAAACAACGGGGATCGCACCTTCCAAGAAGTTGCGGACTTCGTCGGTCTGGGCAACGGGGGCGTCGCGCTCGACCTCCAAGCCGCAGACCTCGACGGCAACTTGGCCCTCGACCTGGTAGTTGCAGCCGCAGGAGGCACTCAGGTCTACGACAACCAGCGGGTCGGCGCTTTCGCCCTCCGGCCAGATCCCCCGGGACCGTGGCCTGAAGCGCGCCGCGTCCGCCTCGACGACCTTGACCACGACGGCACTCCCGATGCCGTGCTGCTCACGGCTTCGGGGCTCGAAATTGTCTTCGGTGGCCGTCCTGAGCATCAACCTCTGGCGGTTCCCGCAGCCATCACCGTGCGCGATCTGGCGCTCTTCGACTTTGACAACGACGGCTGGCTCGACGTAGCCGCCGTCGGCGCAGAAGGGTCAGCTGGACGCGTCCTACTGTGGCGCAACAGCGGCGCTGGGCAGTGGGTCGACGTCACCGCGACCCTGGGCCTGGCTGAGCTGAGCGCGGGTCCGGTCCACAGCCTGCTCGCCGCTGACCTCGATCGCGATCGCGACACCGACTTGCTGCTGCTCACCGACCGCGGTCTGCGCTTCTGGCGCAATCAGGGGGGCAACGCCAACCGTCAGCTCAAGCTGCGTCTGGTCGGCCTCAAAACCAATCCGCTCGGCCTGGGCACGCGCGTCGAAGTGCGTCAAGGTACGCAGTGGTTGACCCGGACGGTGCAGCAGCTGCCGCTCGAGATCGGGCTCGGCAGCGGGACCGCGCCGCTCGATGCCGTGCGCGTGTTGTGGGCCAATGGGGTGGTCGAAAACCAAATCGGGGTCACGGCCTTCGAGCCCACCCTGACGGTGTCTGAAAAGAACGTGGCTGCGGGATCGTGCCCCTACCTCTATGCCTGGGACGGCACGGGATTCCGTTTTGTCACCGACACCTTGGGCAACTCACCCCTAGGATTGTCGCGGGTGCGCGGGGTCCCGCTCGCCGCCGACCCTGACGAACTGGTCGAAATCGGCCCGGCCACGGCCTTTCCCTTGCGCGCGGGTCACCACGTGGTCCAAGTCACCGAAGAAACGCGCGAAGTGCTCTACCTCGACCAAGCCCAACTCTGGGTCGTCGACCACCCAGCAGACCACGAAATCCACCCGACCGACAAACTGATGCCGGACCCCTTCCCCCAGTCCGAGCTGTGGGCCCTGACCAACTTGCGGCCGCCGCAGCAAGTTCAAAGCAGCGACGGCGTGGAGCGAACGGCCGCCGTGGTTGCCCGCGACGGGGTCTACGCCCCGCCGGGAACACCCCTGCCGCCGCCTTTTCGCGGCACCACCGCGCCGCTCGAACTGATCCTCGATTTTGGTCCGCTTGAACCCAGCCGCCCCTGGGTTTTGGCCTTGACCGGCTGGCTGCAGTACGGCGACGCCAGCACTAACATCGCCCTGTCGCAAGGCAGTGCGGTGGTGATCCCGCCCCAGCTCGCGGTCGAAACCCCAGACGGCTTTCACCCTTTGCCGGTGGTGGTCGGTTTGCCCGCAGGCAAGACCAAGACCATCCTGGTGGACCTCACCGAAAAGCTGCCGCGCGCCGCCCGTCGGCTCAAGCTGACCACCACCTTTGAACTGCGCTGGGATCGCATTGCGCTGGGCGAACGCGTGCCCGTCCCCCGCCCCACCGCCCTCCCGCCGACGTCGGCGGAGCTGTTCTGGCGCGGCTTCTCCGAGATTCGCGCGCGCCAGCCCGGCCATCCCACGACGCCCGACCACGCGGCGGTTGTGGCGACTCCCCCTTGGCGCACCGCGCTCGCGGGGTGGGCCACCCGCTACGGCGAAGTGACCGAGCTGGTCCGCGCACGCGACAGCCAGCTGGTCGTGGTCAGCGCTGGGGACGCGGTCGAACTCGCTTTTGCCTCGACCGCGCTGCCTCCCCTACCCCCTGGCCAGGCTCGCACCTTCTTCTTTTTCTCGGTCGGCTGGGACAAAGACAGCGATCCCAACGTCATCGCCGGCAACACCATCGAGCCGCTCCCCGCGGAGCGTTCTACCCTGGCCGACGACTGGCAGCTCCACTACAACACCCGCTATATCCCCTGGGATCAGTTCGGCGGTCAGCGCGACGTCCCGCGGTAAGAGACTCTCAGTGCTCGTCTTGCAGGCCGGTCTGCCTGCCCTTGCAGCCGTGTCAGGGGTCAGCAGCGACGTTACACGCCTCCGAGATCCGAGATCCCGGACTTCCTTCCGGTAGAGCGGACGAACCTGGATTGAAGGCCCGCAAATCGGCGCGCAGAACCTAGCCCTGGGCCGCTGCTGGCTCTGGCATCCCCCTTGCTCTCTTACCCGGCGAGAACGAAAGGAGATCAAGATGTCAACCAGGAATACCAAGCTTGAGACTCTACCCACCCTGAGGATGTGGAATCACTTTCCTCGCAGCCAGACCAGGGGTCAGCGGCGCAGGAATCGGCGTCGGTCGCGGGCATCCACGACGGCCTTGACTCAGGAGTCGGTCACCGGAGGCTCGCGGTGGGCGGGTGGTTTGCGTTCAAACCACCCGCCTGTCATTTCCTCGCGACCCTCAATCTTTGACCGGAGGCACCCCCATGCCTGAACCCACTAAGCTCATCGAATGGTTCGTGAATGCCACCGCCTGGCTGGCCACCTGGTCCGCCTTTTCCATGCCCACCATCCAGCTCATCAACTTTCTGGTCTCGGCGGGTATCGGAGTTTCCATCCTGCTGCTCCGCCGTGAAGCTTTTACCGACGAGCGATGGGTTCGCTATTTTGGCTGGGCATACATCGTTTGGGCGATCCAATACCTGCCCCAAGTTCCCCTCACCTGGATCGAGCAGCATGGGGCAAAAACAAAGAATCCGGCCTTGCAAGATCTGGCACTCCTTGCGCCGGAGTTAGAACAGATTCTTCATGCCCTTGGCTCGGCGGCAAACAATCTTCTTATTTTGGCCTGCGCCATGGCGCTGTTGGGTCGGCAAAAACGGAAGCAGCTGTTTCCGTGGTGGGCCTGGTTGACTGCCGTTGTCTCGACCCTGGTTCAATTTTTGCCCACTACGCTGTTTCCCTACCCATCGCTTTTCTGGCAGCTGCTGCCGGACGCCATGTTTTCTGCTGGGTGCCTCGTGGCTCTCGGTTGGGCGATTTATGTTAACTTTGGCCCCAGCAGCCGTCAATCGTTGGCTTTTCTAAATATTCTGGGTGGGATCTTTTATGCCTTAGCCAACCTCGCCTTTCCTTTTAACGTTCTTGTAGCCGAAAAAATAATATTGTGGCTGCCCTTGCGACAAGCACTTGACAAGCAACTCGTAGAACTTTCGTCTGTCCCAGAAATCACGATCTTAAACTCACTTAACGCTCTCGCTTATTTAATAGTATTTGTTCTAAAAACCTGGCTCTTCCTGGGCGCCTTGCTCCTGATGATGAAGAGTCTGACGGCTCTTTCTCCCAAGAGGGCACAGCAAGCCCTGCAGCCGGTCAGAGAGGGTTTTACTGAATACCTTACTGACCAGGGCATCGTCCGTGCTTTGGGCGAAAGCGTGGCGGCTGATCTGGCGGTTCTCGCCCTGCGGCTGCCGGGAACGCAGGAAAACAACGTTGCCTGGTGGCGGTGGCTGCGCGATAGTGCTGTCAAACCATATGACTTTAAAAAGCGGACGATTGAACCCATGCGTGACCCGCAAAAATCGATCGTTGCTTGGGTTCTCACTGAAGGGAAACAGCGGACCAGTCAGGACCGTACCCGGGACCCAGAGGCCACAGGTTACTTAGAATACGTACCCGGCATGAAGGCATTTGTTACAGTTCCCCTGATTTATCACAATTCCGTCGTCGGATGTCTCAATCTCGAATGGAAGAACCCCCGTTCATTTACCGCAACAGCGGTCCAGCGGGTACGCCAGACGGCTGACCTGATTGCTCCAGCAGTTCATGCACGCCGACAACTGACCGCGTTGGAGTCTCTCAGCACTAGCCTACTCAAGCTCGAAAGCAGCGAGCGTTTTTTGCGTGAAGACACGTTGAAAAAATTATTGGCGGTGCTTCACAACCTTCTAGCGCCGGCAGTCACTGGCCTGATTCTCAAGCTGGGCTTTCAGCACTTCATGTTGGTTTTTGATCAATTTGATGGCGCTCAAATATTGCCTGATGAAATTTCGTTTCAAGAATTTAGAAAAATATTAACAAATAAACTCAAGAAAGATGATGACGATGCCGTTGTTTATCAAACCCGTCTATCTACGGATAAGGATAACTTCGGCCTGCTCATGAGCGCTGTTGGATCAGCAGGTGGATCACTGCGCCAGCCGTCCCTGGTCAGCGACTATCTCCACCGTCGAACCGTGGCTTCCCTTGTTGCAGATACCCTGTCAGATCTGGCCCGGCAGCATTTCAACAAGAGCCTGGTCAAGCTTCACAAGGCACTCAATCCGCCGGAACCGCTGAGCCCGACGGTCTGGTTTGATGCGCTGAGTGCTAACGCCTCAGAGGTAAGCCTGGCATGGGTTGCTGCTAGGCTGCCGACAAGCCTGGACGGTCTCTTCATGGGCAGCGCGGAACAGCAGGCGTTGATCGAGAGCGCAAGTACTCTGGGGAATCAGCAGATTGATCCTTCAGCTGCGGATCACCTCCGACTCCTGGATATACCCGCCGGCCAGCCAGGTTCTCCCCAACGCCTTATCGAGTTGACGCTGGCTAACTCTAAAGCTCAACTCTGGTTAGCTGTGAGAAGACGAGAATTTGGTAAAGAGCTGTCCTCGGCATCTCCATGGCTAACCTTTTTGAAGCGACTAGCAGAAGCTGCCGACGCCGCGCTGGTGCGCATGGAGCGCGAGCGCTTACAAGCAGAAGCCAACCGGCTGGCACTCGAAGCCACACGCCTTGACGTCGCGGGCCTGCTGCTGCACGAGCTGAAGAATGAGGCGCTCAGCTTTTCGTCAAACGTCCAGGGTATCAGCGATGCTATTCAGCTACAAGACGCGGGCAAGGTGTTGGACCGCTGCGCTGCGCTCAAGCAGGCGGTCATCGAGTTCTCCAAGCTGACAAGCCTTCTCCAGTGGCCCAGGCGTGAAGATGCGCGCCGTTGTGTCCCTTTAATCGAGCCGATCGAGGCGGCTTACAGATTACGACAGGGCTGGCTCGCAACCAAACATGTTGACCTCGAAATCCAGGTAGATGAAACACTCGAAGTCGAAATGCCCCTCGACGTGATCCTCCTCGTCACCTCATCTCTTCTCGCGAACGCCGGTGAGGCGATTGGCTTTGAGGGGAAAGTCCTGATAACTGCCGAAGTGGATGCAGAGAAGGTTCATTGCCACGTGGCAGACAATGGACGTGGGCTCGACCCAAAAATTCTCGAAAAACTTTTCAGTATGCCAGTATCAACGAAAGGTGAAGACCGTGGTGTGGGCCTTTTGAGGGCCCGCTCTGCACTCCGCCGCCACCGCGGCGACCTCGTCTTTGCAGGCTCACAACCAGGTTCGACCTGTTTCACCCTCGTTTTACCGAAACCTTCCAACGTGTAACCAGAAAAAGGAAATGAGGAATTTATGAAAGAAGTCGCCAACTCTTTTCTTATTCTCGAGGATAAGGAACCGCTCCTTGCACGCTTGTGTGACTTGTTCACCGATCGTGGTTTTCGCGTTTACGGCGCCGGCTCCACGGCTGAAGCCAGGAAGTTTTTTCAACAGGATCCCTGTGCTCTGGACGTCCTCATCCTCGACATGCAGCTTCAGGAGACGGTAACAGGTGCCGACTTTGGCATCGAAGTACGTCAGTCGTGCCGAGAATGGCCACCTGAGTTTTTGATCTACTCTGCCCACATGGATCATGCCGAGTACTTACGACTTGCGCTCAAGCTCGGAGTTGCGAGTTATCTGGAAAAGACGCCAGATTCAACCCAGCTGCTGCGCCATGTGCGAGCGCTTTCGCTACGCCGAGCGCTCCGCGCTGACCGGCCAGGTTTACCCGAAGAGATCGCCAGAATCGCAGTTAAAAGCCAGAGCAAGGCAGAAGCAGTGGATCGATTTTGCTCTGAAATTCTCTATCCGGAGCTCGAACGTGTGCTTGGCATGCACTTTCTCATCCTGATCTCAGACGAAGCCGGTGGGCGTTGTATCGACAGCTATCACCAAAAATGGGTGACCGCGAAAATCTATCAAGATCTGCAAGACAGGGTGTTCGACAATCCTGCATCTCCGGTAGTCGACTGCGCCAAGATACTGCCCGGTGCCAGCGAGGAGGCGGAGAGCGCGCTCACCACCGTGGCGGCAAATCCTGGATCGGTTTTCATTCCGCTTGCTGCTATTGATGGTGTGCGTGTGGCTCTGGGCTTGATCCAGGAAACCGTGCAAGACCGCCCCCTCCCCGAAAACGCCCAGGAGCTCGCCGCCGTCCTGGTGCAATACCTGCACTTCACATTGCTCAACAACATGATTCAGCTCACCAGGCTGTGGACAGAATCCGATAAAGCTAGAAGGAAACAGCTGCAAGATGCTTCCAGCTACTGCCTCTACGTCGGTCAGGAGGTGATTCAGCTGTTCGAAGAGGCACGGCGGGACGGCGCCATCCAAGGGGACGAGCGGTCGGCGCCGCTCTGGTATTTGCGCAGCCTCGGCGAGGAACTCCGCGCAGCAGGCGAGCTGTTGGGCCCGCTGGGCAGGCAAGAGAGCCTTGCCGACGAGAATGCCCCAAAACCGCAAGCGATCGACGCCGGCCCTCTGCTGAACAGCGTCTGGGACGAACTGGTCGAAGAAGAGCGGGTCAGCGACGCCGAACTGTTGCATGTCGAAGGAAGTTGCAAGGTTTGGGGACGCGAGGATTACCTGCGCATGGCTTTTTCGCGGTTGCTCCTGTGGCTGGCCCGCCGCCAGATCGAGACGCCCGATGGCGAGACGCCAGGGGTGTTCGTCAAGTGCGAGCCGCGCGAAGGGAGGAACGTCATCCGTTTCGAGGACCGTAGCCGACGCCTCCCGGCTAAACCGCGCGAGCGGCTGTTCGTACCGTTCTCGGCACCGCTCATCGAACCCATGACCGGGGTCCGCGACCACGGGCGACGCCTCGGCCTCTTCCTGGCGAAGGCGCTGGTTGAAGCCGATGGCGGCCAGCTCAAGGATTGCTCTGATGAGCTGCCCGGCGACAGTGGCCATTGCTTTGAGGTCTCGCTGCCGCCAGTTCAGGAAACGGACGCTCCAACTTGCAATTGAGGTGAACCCATGCCATGCCGCGTCATCGCGCTCCTGGAAGGGAGTACTAAGCCGGTTAGGGACTGGATTTGTGGATCCCCACCCCACATCCGGAAAGCGGATTGGACCGACCTGTGCCTTGACCGGATTGCCCGCGCCAGGGGCGGCGATGCAACCGCTACGGAGCTCTTCCTCTGCCTTCTCGGCGACCAACTGATTTACGAGCGAGACAGCTATGAGCTCAAGGCCCACCTGGAGCTCGCGCGCGATCACAGCTGGGGCTCCCGCGTGTATCTGGTCGTCAGCGACCGCATCCGGGCGACCCAAGAGCTGGCCCGTGAGCAAGCGGCAATCTCGGATTGGCTGGCCGCGGCTGTCCAGGGCCGCGCGACGAATCTGATCCAGGTGCCTTACCATCCGTGGGACGACCGCTCGCTGGTCGCTGCAAGCCTGCGCGATGCCGCAAGTCGGGTGGAAATTCGCCAGAGCGCCTTGCGCGCGTTTTATCCTGGCGAGTGGCGCTGCTGGCTGCCGCCGGAGCGACGAGTGACTGCCGAGCTTTTGGGCAAGCGGGTCGATCATGCGAAGAGTCGCAGTGATGGCTCCCATCGCGTGATCGTCGTCTATGATACGGACCCGAAGGAACAGCGCAAGACCGTGGCTCGGGGACTGCGGAACTTCCACGGCGGGCGCTACCTGGTCGCCACTCTTGACGCCACAACGCGCGATCTCTCCGGCTAT
>CAZCOV010000293.1:3167-8038 GCA_964499975.1 uncultured Thermoanaerobaculia bacterium | reverse complement strand
GCTTCGACCATCACCGGGTGGGAGAAGAGCCGGCGGTAGCTAGCGTCGTGGGAGTTGCGATTTTTGGGCATCACCGTGGGCTTTTGTGCGATCTATTGTGCCGGGTGGCAGCAGGTCCAGAACTATTCTCATGATACCCTATTTGCCGCGGAATCGATACTGAAATCGAAGCGAAAATGAAGCCGAAATGAAGCGGCTGGCACCTCAGATGGTGGCACCTCAGATGGTGAGATTTCTACGCTCCTTGAACCGGCCCCCGTCCCCCAGGGCGGAAGCCATCCCCGGGTTCGCTGTGCTACGATCAGCGCCTCGAGACGGACCTCATGGACGACACCACCCTCGCTGCGTTGCGCACAGCCTTGACCGCCAGTCCGGACAACGTCCCCTTGCGGTTGCTCCTCGCGCAGGCCCTGCTCGACCGTCAAGCGGCGGCAGAGGCTTATACGCTGGTCCACGACGTTCCCCCGGACGGCTGGTCTGCTGAGCAACGTCAGCTTGTAGCGCGCGTCTGCCTGGCCGCAGGCCAACCCGCGCAAGCGTTGCCCCTGCTCACCGCCGACGACCCCCAAACCCTGCTGCTCAAGGCGCGCGTCCACCTCGCTTTGGAAGAGCGCCCGGCCGGGCTCGCCGCTTACCGCTCAGCGGTCGAGCAGAACCCGGCCTTGGAAGACCTGACACTCCGCGACCAGCTGGCGGCCACGGTCCGCAGCTTTGACCAGGGCAAGACCGCCACCAAAACGCGGCTGCGGGTGATCTCCAACGACGACACCGACCACAGCGAAATCAACCGCCTGCTCCATCCCGAACCCGAGCCGGTGAGCTTCGCGGATGTCGGCGGCCATGACGAGATCAAAGAACAGATCCGCAAACGCATCATCTTGCCGTTTGAAAAACCCTCGTTGTTCCAGCGCTTCAAGAAGCGGGTAGGCGGTGGCATCTTGCTCTATGGTCCGCCCGGCTGCGGCAAGACCCTGCTCGCGCGGGCCACGGCCGGCGAGTGCAAGGCCACTT
Organism: uncultured Thermoanaerobaculia bacterium; assembly: GCA_964499975.1. Lineage (GTDB taxonomy): Bacteria > Acidobacteriota > Thermoanaerobaculia > Multivoradales > J023 > CAZCOV01. The sequence continues at coordinate 7,027 of CAZCOV010000293.1, read as the reverse complement.
TCCTCAACGTGGCAATCGCCGACATCCTCGACATGTACATCGGCGAGTCCGAGCGCAAGCTGCACGCGATTTTCGAGAAGGCGCGCACCAGCACCCCTGCTGTTTTGTTTTTTGACGAAATCGAAGCGCTCGGCGGCAAGCGGCAATACACCCGCGAAGCCACGTCGTCCAAGCTGGTGAGCCAGTTCCTCGCGGAAATGGACGGCTTCGCGCAACAAAACCACGGTGTCTTGATCCTCGGTGCCACCAACGTGCCCTGGGCGATCGACCCGGCATTTCGCCGTCCGGGTCGGTTTGACCGGCTGCTCTTTGTGCCGCCGCCCGACCGTCCAGCGCGTGAGGCCATCCTCAAGATTTTGCTTGCGGATCGCCCGCTGGGCGAGGCCATCGACGTCGGCTTCTTTGCCGAGCAGACCGCCGGCTTCTCCGGGGCGGACCTCGGCAATCTGGTCGAAACCGCGACCGATGCGGCGATTGCGGCGACGCTGCAGAGCGGTACGGAAGTTCCGCTCAACCACAGCCACTTGACCGCAGCGCGCAAAGAGGTCAAGGCCACCACCCTCGAATGGCTGACGACCGCGCGCAACTATGCCCGCTACGCCAACGAGTCTGGCCAGTATGACGAGGTCTTGCAGTTTCTCGAGCGCCATGGTCGCGGGAAAGCCGACCGCGCATGAGCTACCGCATCGAAGACGAGCCGCAACCCAGCGCTTGGGCCAAGTGGGTGTTCGATCCGCTGTGGCCGCTCTTCGCGATCATGTTCGGCGGTGCGGCCTACAGCTGGACGTGGTTTGTGATCAACGGGTTTGCCGTGGGCAGCCCCACCCGGCGACGCGAGCTGGGACTGGTTTTGGCCGGGGCGGTGACGAGCTGGGTCCTGCTGTTGCTGATCGCCGTCTGCTTTAAAGCAAAAATCTTGAACGAATTGGGAATCCGCTATGCCCTGCTTGCGGTGACGGTCCTCAAGCTCGGGGTGAGCTACTGGCTCTACACCCTGCAGGCGCGGAGCTTCCACCTTTACGCTTATTTCGGCGGCGCGGTGCGCAATGGCTTTTTCCTCGCCTTGGGTGGTGGTTACCTGTTCCAGCGCATCTTCCTGGCGCGGCTGCCGGAGTTTTGGGTTGCCCTCTTGAGGTGAGCGTTGAGCGAAATCGAGTGTGACCGCTGGTTGGCGATCGCCGAGCAGCAAATGGGCCAGGGACAGCTGCACGGCGCGGTCGAGTCGCTGCGCCGGGTCCTGAGCCTCGACCCAGACCATGCGGCTGGCCACGCGTACCTGGCGCTCTGCTTGCTCGACTTGAAGCGCCCCCATGCAGCTGAGCACGAGGCTGACCTCGCCCTCGCGCTCGAACCCGAGTCGGTCCTCGCGCTCTATGCTTCAGGTCTGGTCTTGACCCTACGCCGCCGTTTCCGGGAAGCCCAGACCCGACTGCTGCAATTGCTCGAACTGCAGCCGGCCCACACCGGCGCGCACCGTGCGCTCGCCTCGTTGTGCAAGCTGAGCGGACGCCGAGGCGAGCAGCTGCAACACCTCGAGCGGGCGCTCGAAATTGATCCCGAAGACCCCGACACGTTGACCGATCTAGGCGAGTGGTATCTCGATCGGGGCGACCCCGTCCGCGCAGCTGCCAAGGCGGAAGAGGCACTCGAGCTTTTACCTGAGCACCATGAGGCTTTGGTTCTCATGGGGCACGTCTTGCTCCGCCGCGGGCGGATCGACGAAGCCCGCGACCATGCGGTCTGGGCTTGGCGCGCTCCACTTGATGGCGGCGATCAAGGCTCGCCGCAGTTTCTGGCTCGGCCTGTGGTGGCGCTACTCAGCGTGGATGGGCACCCTGGGGGACGGCCGCGCGATCCTGGTTCTGCTCGGAGCTTTCGTCCTTTATCGCGTGGGGGCGATCACCGCCAAAGGCTTCGGACACGAGAACCTGGCGTCTTACGTCGAACTCCTGTGGTTTTGCTTGGTGGCCTACACCTGGATCGGCCCGACGCTCTTTCGCCAGTCGCTCGAAAAAGAGCTCAAAACGATCGAACTCAAACCGCAGTTTTGAAGCTGGCGAACCGCTCACTCTTCTTCGAGCTCCATGCCCATGGTGTGGAAGCCGCAGTCGACGTAAATGGTCTCGCCGGTAATTCCCGACGCCCACGGCGAGAGGAGGAAGAGCCCCAACTGACCCACTTCCTCTTGCTCGACATTGCGTCCCAGGGGCGCGATCTGGCTCGCCTTCTTGTACAGCTTCATAAACCCGGGGATGCTGCGTGCGGCCACGGTTTTGACCGGACCCGCTGAAATGGCGTTCACCCGCACATTTTTTTTGCCGAGGTCGTAAGCGAGGTAGCGGACGCTCCCTTCGAGGGCGCTCTTGGCGATGCCCATGACGTTGTACTTGGGCACCACCTTTTCAGCCGCGTAATAGGTGAGCGTCACCAGCGCGCCACCCGGCTGCAGCAGCGGTTCGGCGTGCTGGGCCACGGACACCAACGAGTACGCCGAAACTTCGAGGGCCAGCAGCCAGTCGGGACGGGTGGTGTCGATGTAACGCCCTTCCATGGCCGCGCGGGGAGCAAAAGCAATGGCGTGGACGATGTAGTCCAGCCCGCCCCACGCCTGCTGCAAGTCGGCGAACAGGGCTTGCAACTCCGTCGGCCGGGTGACGTCGACCTGGTAGAGGCGGGCCCCCGGCAGGTTCTCGGTCAGTCCGGTCACTTCATCGCGCAAGCGCTCGCCTTGATAACTGAAAGCGAGCGTAGCCCCAGCCAGATGAAGTTTTTCGGCGATCGCCCAACCCAGGCTGCGATGGTTGGTGACCCCCATGATCAGAGCACGTTTCCCGGTCAAGTCTAGATGCAACATGGCGCGTATGTTAACCGTCTTCGCAGTGCTGCGGAAGGGAGATCCTGTATTAAGCTGTCAAGGTGTCCGGGCGGCCCCCCTCCGCCCTCCCCGCTCAACCGCAACCTCTGGAGGAGAACCATGAAACGCGCCGCAAGATTCGTCCGTCTGGGTGTCACCCTCGTGCTCGGGTGGGCCCTGCTGCTCCCCGCCTATGGCGAGGAGACTCAATTCATTTCCCTGAATTCAGTCGTGATCGACACCGCGTCCAGCCGCGCGAGGGTCGAGTTTCCCGCTCACCTGCAAGCCAAACCCGGCGGTGATGGCGCAAGTGAGCTCATGCTGGTCAAGTTTCCCGGTCCGGTTTCGGCCGAACAAGCCAGGAACCTCGCAGCGGCCAGCCTGCAAGTTTTTGCCTATCTGCCGTATTACAGCTACTTGGTCCGCGTGCCGGTCGATGCAACGCGCCGGGCAGCCCTGGATCAGCTCGGTGCCAGCTGGACCGGGCTTTACCATCCGGCCTACAAGATCTCGCGCGGGATCACCGAGGTAGCCGCCCAAGGACGCGCGGCGCTCCGTCCGGAAGACGACGAGGAACAAGTGGTGATGGTCCAGGTCTTCCCCGATGTCGAAGTCAAAGGCGTGGTCGAGACGCTGCGTGCAGCCGGCATCCCCGGCATCGTCGGTTATCGGCAAAACCCCTTTTTCTCGCGCATCCGCCTGCTCTTGCGCCCAGATGAGATCGCCCTCTTCCACGAAACCATCGCGCAGCAACCCGAGGTCTTCTGGCTCGACCTCGAACCGCGCCGCGCCCTGCTCAACGACACCACCGTGTGGGTCGGCCAGTCGGGGTTGAACGGTGGCCAGACCACGCCGATCTTTTCCAAAGGCATCTACGGTGCGGGTCAAACCATTGCGGTGATCGACACCGGGATCGATGCGGACATGTGCTACTTCCGTGACACCTCGCTCGGGTTGCCGCCGACCAACGCATGCAATGGCGGTACGGTGGTCAACAACTCCCAGC
>CAZCOV010000293.1:0-3157 GCA_964499975.1 uncultured Thermoanaerobaculia bacterium | reverse complement strand
GGCGGCATCAGCACCAGCGAATGGGACACCCAAGACCACGGCTCGCATGTGGCAGGAACGGCTGCTGGCGACAACTTCGCGAACCTGCTCCTCCACGACACCGCAGACGGCATGGCCCCCGGCGCCAAGCTGGTGATCCAAGATGGCGGCTATCAAGTCGACAACTGCGGCGATCTGCCCGGCATCGGCTGCCCGGTGGTCGACTTGAACCCGATCTTCCAGCAGGCCTACGACCAGGGCGCGCGGCTCCACACCAACTCTTGGGGTGATAACGAAAACGCGGCCGTGCAAAACAACTACTCGGCCGGCAGCCAGGACGTCGACGAGTTCATGTGGAACCACAAGGACTTCCTGGTCTTCTTTGCGGCGGGCAATTCAGGGCCTTCAACCGGCACTGTGGGTAGCCCTTCGACCAACAAGAGCGGGGTTTCCGTCGGCGCCACCTTACGCAGCACTAGCGCCAACTCTATGGCCTCGTTTTCGAGCTGCGGTCCGACTTCCGACAGCCGGATCAAACCCGAAATCACAGTGCCGGGCTCGAGCATCGTGTCGGCCAACAACGACCTCTCGGTGACCACCAACAACTGCGGCACGTTGTCGCTCTCGGGGACCAGCATGGCGACCCCAGGCGCAGCAGGGCTGACCGCCTTGATCCGTCAGTACTACACCGACGGCTGGTACCCCACCGGCACCAAAGTTCCAACCGACAGTTTCACCCCGAGCGCAGCCTTGCTCCGCGCTTCGCTGATCAACTCGGGCGAAAACATGACCGGCACCACTGCGATTCCGGCCAACTGCCAGGGTTGGGGGCGGGTACTGCTCGAAAACGTCCTTTATTTCTCGCCCGAAGCCCGCAAGCTGTGGGTGCGCGATGACACCGTGGGCTATGCCACCGGGTCGACCAACGAAGACAAGTCCTGGAATTTCGCGGTGAACAGCGGTCAATCCTTCAAAGCAACCTTGGCCTGGACCGACTTTCCCTCGACCCCTGCGGCGAACCCCCACATCAACAACGACCTCGACTTGATCGTCACCGGTCCCACCGGCACCGTGTGGCGAGGCAACGTGTTTGCCAGCGGTCAGTCCACCACCGGCGGCACTGCGGATCGGCGCAACACCCTCGAACAGGTGCTGCTCCTCGCCCCGGCCACCGGGGTTTACACCGTGACCGCGCGCTCGTTCAACGTCCCCAACGGACCCCAGCCCTTTGCCCTGGTGGTTTCGGGCGACGCCGTCCAGGGAGGCACGCCACCGGTCACAGTCTTCTCCGATGACTTCGAAACCAGCCTCGGCTGGACCACCAACCCGAGCAGCACCGACACCGCGACTGCGGGCTTGTGGGAGCGCGGTGATCCCGAGCAGACCACTTCGAGCGGGACCAAGCAGCTGGGGACCACGGTGAGCGGGCTCAACGACCTGGTGACTGGCCGCTTAGCCGGCGCCTCGGCGGGGACCCACGACGTGGATGGTGGGTTGACCAGCATCCGCTCACCCTTAATCGCCTTGCCCGCCTCGGGCACCTTGACCTTGTCGTTCTCCTACTACCTGGCCCACGGAACCAACTCTTCGACGGTGGACTTCCTGCGGGTCAAAGTGGTGGGGACCACCACCTCGACGGTTTTTGAAGAACTGGGTGGCACCGAAAACGACAGCGCGGTCTGGGCGTCCGGCTCGGCCAACATCAGCGCCTTTGCTGGCCAGTCGGTGCGCATCCTGATCGAAGCCAACGACAGCGGCAGTGCCAGCCTGGTCGAAGCCGCGATCGACGACTTGAAAATCACCCAGCAATAGCGGCGTCCCGCGAGCTGGGCAAATCCAGGCGTAAATCCAGTGAGCGGTCCACCCGGGCTAGCGTGCCCCGGACCGCTCACTAAGGGTCGACGTAGCAATAAGTTCCGCAGTTTTGCCCATAACCTCTTCGGTCAGAAGATCTCCCGCCCCGAGCAAGCGGCACCCCGGCCGACTCCAGCATGCCCGTCAGCTGCGTTACGCTCGCTCCCAAACCTTGCTGACGGGACGCTGTCGCCTTCGAACTGCGTCCATATTTCTGAAAACGTGTACTTGGGGTAAGATGCGGGCGACAAGCGACGGATGGGAGTCCACCCATTCGGGCCTGCGACCCGACGGGAGAAGATGTTGTGAAAAACATCGTGACCGCCATTCTGGGCGGGGGCCAGGGCAGCCGGCTTTGGCCTCTCACCAAAAACCGCGCCAAGCCCGCGGTACCCGTGGCCGGCAAGTTTCGCCTGATCGACATCCCGATCAGCAACAGCTTGCACGCTGGGATCGATAAGATCTTCGTCTTGACCCAGTTCAACAGCGCCAGCCTGCACCGCCACATCGCCCAGACCTACCGCTTCGACAACTTCAACCGCGGGTTCATCAACATCTTGGCCGCAGAGCAAAGCCTCAACAACCGCGACTGGTACCAGGGCACGGCCGACGCGGTCCGCCAGAACCTCGACCGCCTGACCTACAGCGAGCCCGCGGACATCTTGATCCTCTCGGGGGATCAGCTCTACCTGCTCGATCTGCGCGAATTCGTCCGCCTCCATCGCGAGCGCGCCGCGGATTTGACCATCGCGGTCAAACCGGTGCCGCGCAGTGAAGCCAGTGCGTTCGGCATCATGCGGGTCGACAAAAGCGGCCGGATCGTCGAATTTGTAGAAAAGCCGACCGCGAAAGAAGAGCTCGACCGGCTGACCCTCACCGCCCAGACCATCGCCAACTTGGGACTCACCGCCGAACCCGGGACCCTGCTCGCCAGCATGGGAATGTACGTGTTCAGGCGGCAGGTCCTGCGCGAGATCCTCGAAGCGGACCAGCGGACCACTGACTTCGGCAAAGAAGTGATTCCCGCCGCGATCGAGCAGCGGCAGGTCTACGCCTTCCTCTACGACGGCTACTGGCGCGACATCGGAACCATCCCGTCCTTTCTTGAAGCCAACCTCGAGTTGACCCGGCCGGACCCGCCGCTCAACTTGTACCATCCCGACTTTCCGATCTACACCCATGCGCGCTTCTTGCCCGGCCTCAAGATCCAAGACTGCACCATCACCCAGTCCGTGCTGTGCGAAGGCAGCGTGATCGGCCGCGGGTGCAAGATTCACCACTCGGTGATCGGGAGCCGTTCCATGGTCCGCGACGGAACCGAAAT
>CAZCOV010000292.1:0-8040 GCA_964499975.1 uncultured Thermoanaerobaculia bacterium | reverse complement strand
CAGCGGCTTCGGCATGGGACTCGAACGCTTTGTTTCCTGGGTTTGCGGCTTGAGCCACTTGCGCGAGGCCATTCCTTACCCCCGTATGCTCTACAAAATCTACCCATAACGTCTGCTCGCTGCGTCGGCTCAAACGCTCGACAGCCGCAAAATCGGAGAAGAGGTCCCGCTCAGGTCCGGGCTAGGCTGAACCCGGACCACAACCCTACCTCGACTGCGGAGGGACCGAGATGGAAGCCACACAGACCGCCAGCGCGATGCCGATCGCCAGCTTGTGCCATGAACTCGCGCTGGGCTTTCAAGCAGCAGATTGCCAGCAGCTCGAAGCTGAACTCGGGCCCTACACCCAGGCCATGTTCCAGCACCTTGCTTCGGGGGAAGAAATCCCGTCCCACATCCGCGGGGCCAGTTCACTGTGTGTGCCGATCACCACGATCACCCATCCGGATGAGCTCTTTGCCCAAGCCGAAGGCACGGTGCAGCAGGAGCGTTACACCGTGCAGGAATATGACACCTATTGGGTGACCACGCACTTCTCGACGGTTCCGGTGGTGATCCTGCTGCTCAAACAAGCTTACCCAGAGCTGCCCCGGCTCGCAGATCTGTGCGCCCGCTGTGGACAAGAGCTCGGCTACCGCGTCGGCGGCAACACCGGTGCCTATTTCCAGTGGAATCAGCCTGGATTCGGCTGGCGCCTGCACACCGACGACGAGTACGAAGGGGTCAGCACCCGGGTCCACCTCCCGCTGATCACCACACCGCAGAACACTTTCTGCTGGGCCGACCGCCTCGACGCGCCAGAAAACGAATGGCTGCTTTCCGTCCACCTCGAACGCGGCAAGGTCTATGCAGTGCGCACCGATATCCCGCACACCGCGATCAACCGCCACCCCAGCGCAGGGCGGCTGCATCTGATCTTGGACGTCACAAGCGAGCCCTATGGCAGCTGATGGGCTACGGTACGAGCTTCCCCGCTGGGTGCTGGTGCTGGCCGCAGCGCTGATCCAAGCCGCCCTGCCGCTTGCGGCTGAGACCTCGCGGTCCCAGCTTGGCCTCGAAGTGGCGGTGCCGCGCCACCTCCAGGATGGCGACGAGTTCGCGCTGCCGTTGCCGCAGCTTCTCGCCCATGGTCAAACCTTGTTCACGGCCGCGTGGACCAGCCAGGAAGGCGGCGGACGTCCGCTGAGCAAGGGGACGGGGGCGCCGCTGGCAGATCTGGCGACCCCGCTGCGCTTTCCCCACAACTTCAACCGCATTTCCGGGCCCGACGCCAACTCCTGTGCGGGCTGCCACCACCAGCCGTTCGGCATCGCCGGCGGTTCTGGCGACGTGGCGACCAACGTTTTCGTTCAGGCACAGCGCTTCGATCGGGTCGATTTTGCTCTCGACAACCCGACCGCCACGGTCAGCTCGGTTGAGGAGGCCGGCCGGGCAGTGACCTTGGCGACGGTGGGCAATCTCCGCGCCACGGTGGGCATGTTCGGCGCGGGATACCTCGAAATGCTGGCGCGGCAAATCACCGCCGAGTTGCAGGCGATTCGCGACCGCATTCCCCCCGGCGGAGCTGCTGAGCTGGTCGCCAAAGGGATTTCCTTTGGCATCCTGCGCCGGGTCGAGGATGGACGCTTCAACACGTCCCAGGTGCACGGATTGCCGCCGGCGAGCTTGGCGTCTTTTGGCGGCTACACCGACCCTCCCAGCCTGCTGGTCCGGCCCTTCCATCAGTCGGGCGCGCTCGCTTCGTTGCGCGAGTTCACGCTCAATGCGCTGAACCATCACCATGGAATCCAGGCGAGCGAACGCTTTGGTCCGGGGCTCGACCCAGACGGCGATGGTTTTGTCGACGAAGTCACCCGCGCGGATGTGACCGCCTTGACCCTCTATCAAGCGACTATGGCGGTCCCGGGTCGGGTGATCCCGCGTGACCGCACGGTGGAAGCTGCTGTGGGGCTGGGCGAGCAGAAGTTTGCGGCGATCGGTTGCGCCCGCTGTCACATTCCACGCCTGCCGCTCACCGGCGTCGGGCACGTGTTTGTCGAGCCGGGTCCGCAGCCTCCCAAGGAACCTTGGCGGCGTTGGCCCGCGGCGACGCTGCGGGTGGACTTGAACGACCCCACTTTGCCCTTGCCGCGGCTTGCGGCTGAGGACGGCGTGACCTGGGTTCCGGCCTACACCGACTTCAAGCTGCACGACATCACCGAAGGGCCGCTCGACCCTAACCGCGAACCCCTCGACATGAGCCAACCTGCGGGACTGGGCGGATTCTTTGCGGGCAACAGCCGATTCTTGACCAGCCGGCTGTGGGGGGTAGCCAACCAACCGCCCTATTTCCACCACGGCAAGTTCACCACCTTGCGCGAAGCGATCCTCGCTCACGCCGGAGAAGCTGCCGACGTCACGGCTGCTTTTGTGGCCTCAGACGAGCTGGAGCAGGCCGCGATCATCGAGTTCTTGAAGTCCCTCCAGGTGCTGCTCCCGGGCACCCGCGCCCAGGTCATCGACGAGCGTGGAGTCCCGCGTCCCTGGCCGCTGCCGTGACTCCCTGCTCGGGGCGGCACCGCCGGGCAGGCGGGCAGGCGGGCATTGGCTTGAGATACTGGCTTGAGATACTGGCTTGAGATGCTGGCTTGAGATCATATCGCGGCTGTGACAGGCTTGCCGCTCACCGGAAGTTGCAACGGGAGTCCGATGAGCAGAGTTTTGATCGTCACGGGTGGCAGCCGCGGCATTGGCGCAGCCACCGCGCTCCTGGCTGGCTGCTCGGGGGATGCGGTGGCGGTCGCCTATCGCCAGGACAGCCGAGCTGCCGACGCGGTCGTCGCGCAGGTCCTGCGCGCGGGCGGACAAGCCGTGGCCCTTGCCGCGGACGTGAGCTCAGAGCCGGACGTGGTTCGTTTGTTCGCGCAGGTGGACGCGCTGTTGGGTCCTGTGACCGGGCTGGTCAACAGCGCGGGGATCCTCGAACGCCAGATGCGGGTTGCTGCCATGGACGCTGCCCGCTGGACTCGCGTGTTGGCGACCAACGTCATCGGCAGCTTTTTGTGTGCGCGCGAAGCCATCCGCCGGATGTCGACCGCCAACGGCGGTGCGGGCGGCGCGATCGTCAATGTGTCTTCAGCGGCCGCGCGCCTGGGCTCACCCGGCGAGTACGTCGACTATGCCGCATCCAAAGGCGCCATCGACACCCTGACCCTGGGTCTGGCCAAGGAGGTTGCGGCCGAAGGCATTCGGGTCAACGCAGTGCGCCCAGGCTTCATCTACACCGACATCCATGCCAGCGGGGGCGAACCCGATCGGGTTGACCGCCTCAAAGCCACTCTGCCCATGCAGCGGGGCGGCCAGCCGGAAGAAGTTGCCCGGGCCATCCTCTGGCTGCTTTCGGCGGAGGCTTCCTACGTGACCGGCACCTTGCTCGACGTCTCCGGCGGCCGCTGATCACTGAAGGAGAAGTCGGACAAGTCAGACTTGTCGGACGTGTCGGACTTGTCGGACAAGTCGGACGTTCCCACCTTGACCGGGGGCAGCGCGCCCGCTAAAGTGCCCGGATGGCTGCACAAAACGGGATCCGATAGAAAAAGGAGCTGCGGATGCAACAGAACGTTTGGGGAAAGTTGTTACTGCCGATGGTCGGACTGCTCGCGGTGGGATGCGCTTCGGGTGGTTCCAGTGCTTTTGATTGCAACCAGACGATCCGCGGACTTTCTGGGATTGTCAAGGTCAAGAACCCGATTCCTGGACGCTACACCGTGGTCCTGCGCCCAGCTGGGCAAGAGCTGGCGCCTACCGACATCGGCGCTCTGGCGGGTTCGTTCGCGGCCCAGGACGTCACCGTCTACAATGCGGCCCTCCAAGGATTCACCGCCACCCTCACCGCCGACCGCGTCGCGCAGTTAGCAGCGGATCCGCGCGTGGCTTTTGTGCAAGAGGACGGGGTCAAGAGCGTCGAGCCGCTGGTCGAGGCCGCCGTGCAAGCTACTTGGGGGCTCGACCGCAGCGATCAGCGCACCCTGCCGCTCGATGGCCAGTACGCCCCCGGCGCCACGGGCCAGGGAGTTCACGTCTACATCATCGACACCGGCGTCGACGTCGGACATGCTGACTTCACCGGGCGGATCGGCGAAGGCTACTCGGCGCACCCTGACGGTTTTGGCTTTGAAGATGACCACGGCCATGGCACCCACGTCGCAGGCACGGCCGGAGGCACCGAGTTCGGGATCGCCAAGCAGGTGATCATCCACCCGGTGCGGGTGCTGAGGAACGGCAGCGGGGCTGATTCCGACGTGATTGAGGGCATTGATTGGGTCACGGACCATGTGCGGACCCATGGCTGGCCCGCCGTCGCCAACATGAGCCTTGGGGGAACGCCAGCTCCCGCTCTCGACCTCGCCGTGTGCCGATCGCTCGCTGCCGGGGTGGTCCACGCGATCGCCGCGGGCAATGACGGCGCCAATGCTTGCGGTAGCTCTCCTGCCCGAGTGCTCCAGGCGCTCACCGCTGGGGCTACGGACAACCGCGATCGGCGTGCCGGTTTTTCCAATCAAGGGAGAGAATGCGTCGACTTGTTCGCGCCCGGCGTCAACATCACTTCGGCCCGCCGCAAAGGCGGCTCGACCACGCTCAGCGGGACGTCGATGGCATCGCCGCACGTCGCTGGTGTGGCGGCGCTGTGCTTGCAGCGGATGGGCGGCGGAGATCCTGCCGCGATCGCCCGCTGCGTGACCGAGCACGCCACCCCCGGCCAGGTCCGCGATGCCGGCGGGGCACCCAACCTGCTGCTCTACGCCAAAGACGATTTGCCTCAACCTTGATGCGCTGTTGCCTTGGAGGTGCTCGACCGCGAGCACCTCGAGCTCTAAGCTGCCGACCAGCGGCAAGAGCACCATCATTTCTTGGAGCGCGGTGTTGTCACTGAGCGTCGCGATGCCGAGCGTGATGTGGGCAGCATCGAAGCGGCGGGATTCCAGCGTGGCGTCGAGATCGAGCCAATGGCCGTCGACCATGGCCTGACTCCACATGTGATAGCCAAAGATCTCACGGCTACCCGCGAAAACCTCGACGTAGATCAGGCCGATCGCGACCCGCGCTGGGATTCCCGCGGCACGCAGGAGTGCGGTGAGCAGGACGCTGTGCTCGGTGCAGTCGCCAGCGCGGCTGCGGGCGACCTCGGAAGCCGTGGCAAAGACCGAGCCGAGGTCCTTGCGGATGAGGTGGGTGTTGACAAACCGACGCAAAGCTTCCGCCTTTTCCGCTGTCGCGACCGATCCTGAAGGCAGGGCTTGGGCGAGCAGCGCCTGGACCGCTGGGTCGTGGTAGTCCAGATAATTCGAAGCAGCCAGGTGGACCGCTTCCGCACTCGCGGGTTTGCGCGTCCAGGTTCCCAGCTCGACCGTGACGAGCGTCCGCTCGCCCGCGGTCACCACCTCTTGGTCGCCCGTGCTCGGCAGCTGGATCCCACCACCGTCAGGAACGCGTAGCGCATACACGACTCGCTGGGTTTCGCGCGGCCTGGGGATTTTCCGCTTGGGCGCGATGAAGGTGCGGCGCAGAATTTCAGGAGCTGCGCTCGTGGCCAGGGGCGCGCGACGGTCGGCCAGGGTCAAAACCAGGTTGAGCCCCAAGAGTTGGGTCGAGCTGCGGATCAAGGTGCCAGCCGCATCCAAGTTGGCCACGGTTGCCAGCTGGGGGGCCAGGCTCAGCTCTTGACGCCATTCGGTGGTGCGGTGGAACTGGCCGGCGGCGGTGAGGTCGACATCGCGGCGCAGGAGCTGCCACTTGACGGTGACGGGTTCAAGCCCGATCGTGGGATCGATGGTCCGCAAGGTGAAAGCTTCGCGTTGGGCTCGGAGCTCCTGCTCCAGGCGAGCCTGGGCTTGCGCTGGGGTCAGCCAGACGCCGCTGGGCAGCGGCAGGTCGACGGGCGGGTTGCTTTCCAGCTTCACCCCGTCGGCAGTGAAACGGTAGCGCAGCTCGAGCGGAGTGCCGTCCAGCTCTTGGCGCGTCCACAACTCGAGCGGATGCCCTTCTGGGGTTTCGACGAAACGGCTTTCTTGGCGGATGCGCTGGGTCAGGTCACCGCGCCTGAAGCTCAGCTCCAGGGTCATCTCGCTGATCACCTGACCCGGGGAGTGCAGCTCGCGGGTCGACATCCAACCCGCGGGTTGACCGTCGACTGCTAGCTGGTACCACAGGTCGCGGGTCACCTCCCCGGCTGCGGCTCCCACGGGTTCAACTGGGTCAGCGGGTCCAGCTTGTCCGACGACCCTGCTGTTCGCCAACTGCAAGACGAGCCAGATGACCCAAGTGCAGACGATCCAAACGACCCAAGTACGGCGACGCTGGTTCATGGGCAAGAGCATCCCTTAGCTCGCGGCGATTTTTTGTGCGCCATGATGGCAACAAATCGCCGCGCTTTCCGTATACCTAGATAGCTTCTTCTTCTCCATCCGTCCCTGGGGGTTCCCGGTACCCCCAGGGGCGTTTTCATCTCTAGCCGACGGCGCCATCACGGCTGGGTTGCCCCATCCGCGTGAGTTCTCCACGCAGGCTGGTTTGCAGCTGCTGCAGGACCGTCTCGCGCGCGAGGTTTTGCGACAGCAAGAAGTACAGCTTGGTCAGCGCTGCTTCTGGTGTCATGTCGTAGCCGCTGATCACCCCGGCGTCCTGCAAAGCCCGGCCCGTGGCGTAGCCGGTCATGTCGACCGAGCCTTCCAGGCATTGGGTGCAGTTGATGAGCACCACCCCCCGCTCGGTGGCCGCGCGCAAGGCCGCCAACAAGTCAGGGGATTGCGGCGCGTTGCCCACGCCATAAGTGTGGAGCACCGCGCCTTGCAGCGGGGGTTCGAGGAAGCGGTTCAGAGTAGCGGCGGTGATGCCAGGAAAAACCCGGATGTCTGCCACTTGCGCATCACCCGCGGTGCGAAAGCTGACCTTGGTCGCTGTCGGCAGGGGCAATAGGAGACGGCGTTCAATCTCCAGGTGAACGCCGGCGGCCCCGAGCGGTGGATAGTTGGGAGAGTCGAAAGCACGGAAGCCGAAAGCGCTGACTTTGGTCGCGCGATTTCCGCGCAAGAGGCGTCCGCCAAAGAAGATACAGACCTCGGGCACGGGCTCGTGGGCGGCCACCAGCATGCTGGTGATCAGGTTCTCTCGCGCGTCGCTGCGGATTTCGATCAGGGGGATCTGCGAACCGGTAAACACGATCGGCTTGCCCAGGTGCTCGAACATGTAGGACAGGGCAGCGGCTGAATAGGCCATGGTGTCGGTGCCGTGGATCACGACAAAACCATCATATTCCGGATAATGGGCTAAGATGTCGGCGCCGATGCGCTCCCAGTCCTGCGGCGTCATGTTGGCGGAATCGAGCAGTCTAGGGCCTTCAGCAATGGTGTAAAGCGGCATCTCTTGATGGCTGAACTCGGGCATGGCAGCCATCTGCTGGGCGAGAAAGCCGCGGGCCGGACAATAGCCATCAGGGCTGCGCTGCATGCCGATGGTGCCGCCGGTATTGGCGATGTAGACGCGGCGGCGAGACGTAGGACGAGACGTAGTAGGTGAAACCCGACGTGGCATGGTCATCCTTAGAGTCAGAACCATCAGAACCGTCTGAGCCAGTGGATCCGCAGCAGCCGTCGGCGTCCTGGCAGGGGAAAGCACTCGATCCTGCCGGTGCGGAGACTCCTGCTGCCCTTCCACCGGAGCGCGCCACGCGCCAGCTAAAACTCAAGCCCTTGTCGCGCGGGGCGCGTTTGATTCTACTCGTCGCGGGCTGGTTGATGGTGTTGTTGGGAGTAGCTGGCCTCGTGCTGCCCGGGCTCCAGGGCATTTTGACCTTGCTTTTCGGGGCAGCCATCTTGTCTTTGGTCAGCCAGCAGGTCCACGCCTGGCTGCGCCGCGGCTTTCGCCCCTGGCCCAGAGGGTGGCGCCAGCTCCTGCGCATCCGCCAGCGGGTCCACCTGTGGTTCGAGAAGTTCTAAGGGTCGACGCATCAATAACTTCCCATTCTGGCATCCCATCTTGAGGCCACCTGCGACCGATCCTCGA
>CAZCOV010000291.1:0-8116 GCA_964499975.1 uncultured Thermoanaerobaculia bacterium | reverse complement strand
CGATTTCGCCGATTTGGTAGGCGGTGTCGGCGGAGAGGCCGCGCTGGTGGCTGGGGGGTGGCTGAGCGAAGGTCGGGCTGGCTAAGAGCAGCAGGGCCAGCAGGCCAATGAAGTGGCGCATCGCCCGATTATAGGTTAGAACGGGAAACCCATTAAGGTATCCTGCTAGTCTGGCTAGTCTGCCTAGTCTGCCTAGTCTGCCCCTCTGGCTCCCTCCGTGGCCGCGTCACTCGAAACGCAGGACGCGGGCGGCGAGAGCTGCCGCAACGCCAGCAAAAGCGAGGAGGACGAGGGCGGGGAGGGGAGCGGCGAGCAAGCTGCGGCCGAAGGAGATGTGCTCGTGGAGTCCGCTCATGGCCCACCCGGTGGGGAAGAGCAACGCTACCTGCTGCAAGAATTTGGGGACGATCTCGAGCGGCCACCAGCAACCGCCGAGCGCGGCCATGATCAGGGAAGCGAGCACCCCGACTTGGGCTGCGCGGTCAGGGTCGGTAAAGCGCGCCCCGATCAGGATGCCGAGCGGAGCGATGGCCAGCGCGTAAACCAGCAGCAAGACATAGACGCTGCCCCAACGGTCGCCGAGGCCGAGGTCAAAGACCTGATTTCCGAGCGCTGCCGCCAGAATCAATAAGGTGACCTGGGCTGCCGCAATGCTGAACCGTCCCAAGATCTTGCCCGCGATGATCGCGCTGCGGCGGAGCGGGGTAGTGGCCAGCCGGCGCAGCCGGCCCCCCACCCGGTCGGCCGTGATCGTGGCGGTGCCAGCGGTCAAGCCCATCATCATCACGAACATCACCGCGTTGCCGGGCACCGCTTGGGCAAACCCCCCGGGCACGATGCGCGCTTGTCCAGCGTAGCGTTTTTCCACGGTGATCAGTTCGGGCAAGGGTGGCGTCTGCGCGAATTCCTCGGCGCTCACGCTGGCGTCGGGGCTGTGGCTCGCCGCCTGGGCCAGCCGTGCGATCACCCGACTGATCGCGCCCAGGATCCGCGCCTGGGCGACGAGCACGGCCTGGGCATTGCCATCAGGGTCTTTTTCGAGCCGCAAGGTGACCTGTTCCCCCGCCAGCAGGCGCGCTGAGAACCCGGCCGGGATGATCAACGTGCGGCTCGCGGCCGTGCGCTCTGCGGCGGTGATCGGGGTCAAGATCAACCGGTCATCCGCGAGTTCAGCGCGCAAGGCAAGCGCTACGGGTCCCTGATCTTCGTCGAGCAGGGCGAGGCGGACCTTGCCGTCGCCGTGGGTCGAAGGGCGCAACACCAGCCCAAACACCGTGGCGAACACGATCGGCATGAGGAACATCCAGAGGAGCGCTCCGCGGTCGGCCAGAGCCAGGCGTAACTCCTGTCGGGCGATCGCCCAAATCCCGTGCATGTCAAAAACCTCCGCGGACGATGTGGCGGTGGAGCACGGCCGTCCCCAGCGCGAGACAGCCGACCCCGGCCAAGCTCAAGATGGTGAGGTGGGGCACGATCTGGGCGAAATCCCCCTGGCGCAAGATCAGCGCGTTCCAGCCGTCGATCGCCCAGTAAAGGAGCGAACTTTTGGCCAAGGGCACGAGGAAAGCCGGCATTTGCGCCAGAGGGAAAAAAGCGCCACCGATCAAGGCCCAAACCATGATCACGAGGGTCGAGATGGTTTCTCCCTGGCGTTCGGTCTTAGCCAGGCTCAAAAGCAGCACGATGAAGCTGGCGAGGGAAAAAATGCTCACCACTGCATGGACTGCAGTCGCGATCGGCGGTCCCCAGTGGATCCCGGCCAGGCGTCCGATCACCATCAAGATCGCGAGCCCCAACCCGCTCACCAAGAAAATCGAGAGGCATTTGGCGGTGAGATAGTCACGGACCGTGAGCGGGGCAGTGAGCAACTGGCGCAAGAGTCCGCTTTCGCGTTCGCGCAGCAGGTCGCGGGCGGCGCCCTGGGCCAGAAAGAGCACTGCCATGAAGGTCAAGCCGGGCAGGAAGTAAGCCATCATCCCGACTTGGGGCGCCGCGTCGGTCGGGGTTTCGCGGTTCGCGGTTTCGAGCTGGATTGCTGGCGGAAAAACAT
Source organism: uncultured Thermoanaerobaculia bacterium (assembly GCA_964499975.1). Lineage (GTDB taxonomy): Bacteria > Acidobacteriota > Thermoanaerobaculia > Multivoradales > J023 > CAZCOV01. Next base: position 6,066 of record CAZCOV010000291.1, on the reverse strand, counting down.
ACTGGCCGAACTGGCGCATCTTGCGGTTGATGTCGACGCTCAAGCCAGCGACCAGCAGGTCTTCCGGCGCGCGGTCTTCCCGGCTCAGCTGGCGGGCCACCTGCAGCTCAGGGCCGAGCAAGGTCGCAGCTTGCGATAGCACGGTGGCGCCCAGGTCCACCCCTTCTTCGACCACCTGCGGCAAGAAGCGCTCCGCTGGATTCTTAACCAGCTCGAGCGTCGCGGGTTTTCCCGCGAGCAAGGCGTCGGTCGTGCCCTGGGGGATCCGCACCAGCGCCGAAGCTTCCCCTTTTTCCATGCGCGCGTAGCCCTCTTCCTGTACCGGGATGAGTTCGAGGTTGGCGTCTTCTGACCGCGGCACAGCCATGCGGGACAGCAGGGTATCGTCCTGGTCGTAGAGGAAAACGCGCAGGGTGATCGCGGGTTGGTCGTTGTTGCTACCGCCGAAGACCAGGCCGAAAACACCGGCCAAAGTCAGCGGGATCCCGAACGCGAGCAGGGCGCGGCTCGGATTGCGGACGTAACGCAGCAGATCGCGGCGGACGATGTTGAAGACGTTATTGGGGTTGAACATTGTAGTTGAACACGTTGCGGTTGGCGTTGCGGTTTGGGCTCATGACGCACCCCGCGATCAGTCGCGCAACTCCCGGCCGGTCAAGCGGAGAAAGACGCTTTCGAGGCTCGGCGGCTGGATCGAGACAGCGTCGAGCTGCAAGTCTGCGGCAAAGAGTTGGGGCAAGACCTCGACCAAACCAGGGCCCCCCGGCTCGACTGCGAGCACGGCTTGGGAATCGCCCACGCTGAGCAGCTTGAGTCCGTTCCACCGCGCCAACCGTTCGCGCAGCTCGATTTTGTGGAAGGGTCCGCGCAAGCGCAGCACCTCGCCTTCTCCGGCGAGTCGGGTGAGTTCGGCAAGGTTGCCTTGCGCGAGGATCTTGCCGTGGTCGACGATCGCGATCCGCTGGCACAGCTCCTGGGCTTCTTCCATGTAGTGGGTGGTGTAGAGGATGGTTGTCCCTTGGGCTGCGACTTCGCGGATCACCCCGAGGATGTTGTGCCGGGCCTGGGGATCGATGCCCACGGTGGGTTCGTCGAGGAGTAACAGTCGTGGCTGGTGCAGCAGTCCCATGGCCAAGTTGAGCCGTCGCTTCATGCCGCCGCTCATGGTGCTGACCTTGGCAGCGGCGCGGTCGATCAACCCGACCCGTTCGAGCGCGGCATCCACCCGGGATTTGCGTTGCGCGCCGCTTAGGCCATAAAGCGAGGCCCAGAACTCGAGGTTGTCGCGCGCGGTCAAGTCTTCATAAACCGCGATTTCCTGCGGCACGACCCCGAGCTTTGATTTGACCGATTGGGGTTCTCGCCAGATGTCCTGACCGTCGATTTTGACCCACCCGTCGTCCGGCCTGAGGATGCCGCAGATCATGTGGAGAGTAGTGGTTTTGCCCGCGCCATTGGGACCGAGCAGGCCGAAGATTTCGCCTGCTGCCACGGCAAAGGAGACGCCGTCGACGGCAACCAAGGAACCATAAGCTTTGCGCAGGATCTCGACTTCAAGCATTGGGGCCTCCTGACCCAGCTGGATGCTGACCGACGCGGAAGCGTCCAAGTGAGGTTTACGGTCCTGGGCCAGATCTATTCAGCGCGATGGAAACCCGTAAACCCAGAGTGCCCAGAGTGGGCAAAGTGTAATCCCCAGCGTCAGCTTGGCGGGCTAAGATGCTCTTCGTGTTGGACCGAAGCTTCCTCGTTGGTGACTTTGACGAGAGGACCAGATCGCACCGTGAAACCCCTTTTCCTTGGTCAGCTACTTTGGTTTCTCGCCGGTTATCCGGCCCTGGCGAGCGCCGAGCCGCCAGACGCGACGGCTAAACCGATCCAGGCTGCAGCCGCCCCCTCTAGCTTGCAAGGCGGGCCAGAACTGCTCTTGTTCGAAGAATTCCCGACCGTGGTCTCGGCCGCGCGGCAAGTGAACCCCGCTCATTGGTCCGCCGTCCCGGTGAGTCAGATCAGCGCGGAGGACCTCCACTACAGCGGGCTGACCCATCTGGCCGAGGTCTTTCGCTTCCTGCCCGGGATGGATGTTTTGCGCCAGGACCGCAACCGCCACATGGTCGGCGTCAATGGCTTCCACGAGGTCTATTCCGAACGCACGTTGAGCCTGATCGACGGGCGCAACGCGGATAGCCTGATCTTTGGCGGATCGGAATTCCAGCGCCTGCCCCTGTTCCTCGAAGACCTCGAGCGCATCGAGGTGGTGCGCGGACCCGGCGGTGCTGCGTGGGGCGCCAATGCCTTCACCGGGGTCATTAACCTCATCACCAAAGAACCGGAGGCGACCCAGGGAGGATACCTGCAGACCACCGTCAACGAGTTCGGCGATCTCACGACGCTGTTGCGTTGGGGTGACCGTCATGGGGCCTGGGCTTGGCGAACTTCGGCGGGTTACGAGAACTGGGGCGCTTCGGGTTCGGCATTGGAAGAACCGCTGCTCGCCCGCGACTTTCACCACGGTTCGCGGTTGGATGGCAAGGCAGCATGGCAGCCGACCCCCAGCACTCGGCTGAGCCTGGGCTTGGGCCATTCCGAGTTTGCCCAAGGAGATTTCGAAATCCTCGGCTACTTTCCCATGAAAGACAATCGGATCGGCACCACGCGCGCCTTCGCTCAGATCGAACACCGGTTCCCCGGCGGAAAACACGGCACGTTGCGCTGGTTCTCTAACTTTGCCGACAATCATCAACCCGGTTTGCAGAAAAGTCATAGCAGCGAGCACGAAGTCGATTCCCAGTTGGACCTGCAACTCGCCGGGGGGCACGAATTCTCCTGGGGTGCCAACCTGCGCACCACCCATGTTGGGACCCAGCTCACGGATCCCCAAGATTTGCAGTTTGTCTTTTCGGGCCGGTCCGCAAACGAGGTCGGTTTTGGGCTTTTCGCGGTGGACCGCTGGCGCGTGCTCAACCGCCTGACCCTCGAAACCCAGTTGCGCGCGGATCACAACTCGGACATCGAGCGCCGGAATGACTGGTCCGGTCGGCTTGCCGCGATCTTCGCGCTCGATGCCACAGGGCACCAGACCCTGCGGCTGGCCGTGGCCCGGGCCTTCCATTCACCGAGCTTGGCTTCCCGGGCAGTGCGCGCTTCGCGCCTACCCCTTGCTCCCGGCATCTTCTTGTTTGAGGTCTTGCCCGCAGCAGCGCTCGAAAGCGAGCACACCTGGTCGCTCGAAGCGGGCTATGCGCTGGTGTCTGCATCCGGATTCCGCTTGCGCTTTGATGCCTATTACCAGGACTTCCTCGACTTGATCGGCGGCGCAGCCGCGGCCCGTCAACTGGCGCCGCAGTTGACCATTTTTGAAATCACGCAAAAAAACCTCGGTGGTGCGGAGTCCAAGGGCATGAGCTTCGAAGTCGCGCGCGAACGCCCGCGCGGACGGCTGTCTGCGTGGTATGCCTGGAGCGACTTCGATACCGAGTTTCCCCAGCAGGTCATCCGCGCCTATCATCCGGCGCAGCACAAAGCCGGTTTGCTCGGGCGCTGGTCAGCCGGAAACTGGGTGCTGCAGACGCAGTACCGGTTCACCAGTGCAACCCGCGCGGATAGCGGCTCCTTTGCCGGTCTGCTGCCACCGATCCCCAGCTCGCATCGCCTCGACCTGGTCTTGACCCGGACGCTCCGCGCTCGCTCCACCGAAGTGCTGTTGGGGGCCGAGGATATCTTCGATGAAACCGGCAGCGCGGTTTTCGGTTTGGGCTCGCTGACCGCCCACGAAACCCCTGGCCGCGCGGTGTTCGGACGCTTTGAACTAAAATTCTGACCCAAGCTTTTCGATCCCTCTTGACTCAATTGACCACGATGCGCTGCCCATGGACATCGCGATTCTCGTGGCCAGCGGACCGCTGTTGCAGCTGGCAAACCAGCCTGTCGAACCGGCGACCGCGCCCGGTGCTGCGAACGGGGATGCGCGGGTTGCTGCAGGCCTTGTGGGTGGCGGCCTGCCTCGGGTGCGCTGATGGCGCGGTCCAGGCGATCGAGGTCGAGGTGGTCTTGAGCAATGAAGCCGAGCCCTACGTCCAGGCGGGCATGGGCCTCAAACTGCAGCTGACTCGATCGGGGTATGCGGTGCGCGTGGTTCAGCTCGCTGCGATGCAGGCCGCAGCGGCGCTGGACCCCGGCAAAGAGGTGCTCTTCGTCAGTGTGGGAACTCCCGCTGCGAGCTGGCTCGATCACCACCTTCCGGCCAGCCAACCGCTGGTTTATTGCCTGGCCACGGCTGCCGAAGATTGGGTTGCGAACGCGTCTCGGGTGGTTTTTGGGGTCAGCACCGAGATCCCACGGCAAGCCCAGTTTGCCCTCATCGCTGAGGCGCTAGTGCCCACCGGGACGAGCGCGTCCAGCAGGTCGCGGAGGGTCGGCATGCTCTACCAGAGCGAGCCTGCCGGGCAAGCTCAAGTCGAGGCGGTCCGCCAGGCACTACCCCCCGACTGGACCCTGGTTACCGTGGCAGTGGATCAGCACGAGTCCGTGGCCCAAGCGTTGGGCGAACTCCTCGCAAGAAAAGTCGACATCGTTTGGACCGAGCTCGATCCCGCGATCTACAATGCGATGGTGGTGCGATCGCTGCTTTTGACGACCCTCAGGCAGCGGGTGCCGGTGTTTGGCTATTCGCTGAATTTTGTTCGCGCGGGCGCCCTGCTCGGAGTGGGAATCGACCCCCGAGAGCATGGCATTCAAACCGCGGAACTGGTGGTGCAGCTGTTGCGGAGCGGCGCGCCCAAGACCATTCCACCCGACCTCCGAGCGCCGGTCCTGCCGCGCTATGTCGTGGCCATCAATGACGCGGTGGCGCGAGTCTTGGACATGCAACTGCCGTCTGCGCTGCGCGCGCGGGCGATCCTGATCAGCGAAAAAGAATGACAGCATGACAGAATAACAGAATAAATCTGAATGACTTTGCACCGCGTTCGCCAACGCCTTTCGCATTTCAGCTTGCGCACCAAAGCCACGGTGCTGGTCCTGGTGGTCGTCGCCCTGGCCCTGGCAGGAGCTGCGGTCGAGTCGATCGTGCGCACCGATCACTTGATCGCGCGCGCTCAGCAACGCGCTGCCGATGCCACTGCCCAAGGCTTGGCCCACGCCTGCGAACTGGCGCTCGCCGCTGGCGACCGGACTGAACTCGAACGCTTGGCGCAGAGTTTCCTCGACCCGCAGCCCACCCTCGAACCGGGTGCTCCGGGTTTTGCCAGCGCGCCGAGTGTGCTCTGGATCGAAATCCAGAGCGTGCGACCGAGCTTTTCCGTCTCAGCGGTGCGTGATCAGGAGAGCTGGCAACACTATCAACGTCAACCCGACCGAGACCCACCAGGTCAAGGTCGCAGCTTTCTCGCGGGAGAAGCGCTGGTGGTCATGACCGAGCTGGCGGATGACCCACTCGCCAGCTTGAATCCATCCCCAGTCACTCCGCGCGCAGGAGGGCGCGCAGGGGGGCAACCCTTGGGCAAGGTGGTGGTGGGGATCTCGACCGCGCCGATGTACCAGGCGCAGGAATTCCAAACCCGGCGTGCGCTTCTGGTGGCGCTCTTGGCCACGGCGCTAGCCGGGAGCATGATCTTTTTGATGGTGGGAACCTGGTCGCGCCGGCTCGAGCGTTTAGTCGAAGCATCCCAGCAAATCTCGCGCGGTGACTTCACGTGCGCGGTCGACGACCCCCAATCCGACGAAATCGCCCTGTTGTCTGCGGCCTATGAGCAGATGCGTGAAGCCGTCCAGCAACGCGACTGGGAACTCAGACGGTTCAACGAGACCTTGCAAGAACGCGTTGCGGCCCGTACTCGCGATCTCGAAAGCGCCAAGCTCACCGCGGAAGAAGCCAGCCGCGCCAAAAGCGAGTTCCTCGCCAACATGAGCCATGAGATCCGCACCCCCATGAACGGCATCATCGGGATGGTCGACCTCTTGCTCAAGACCCAGATGTCGATCGAACAGCGCGACTACGCCGCCACCATCAGCTCTTCGGCGGCGGCCCTACTGCGGGTGATCGATGACATTCTGGATTTCTCGCGG
>CAZCOV010000290.1:0-8133 GCA_964499975.1 uncultured Thermoanaerobaculia bacterium | reverse complement strand
CACTCCCTGGCCAAGCGGCTTCGGCCAGAGGTGTCAATCGGGGGAGCGGGGTTTGGCCAATTGCTGGGCAACGTTTTTGCCGGGCAAGCCGGTGAGAGCACCGCCGCCGTGGGTGCCAGCCCCGCAGAGCCAGAGGCCGGCGATCGGTGTGTGGTACTGGCCACAGCCGGGCAGGGGACGCAGGTACAGGGTTTGATCGAGGGCTGGCTCGACCTGGTACAAAGCGCCTTCGCGCAGGTTGAAACGCTGCGCGAGATCCGCCGGGGTTTGCACTTCGAGCGCTAAGACGCTGTCCGCCAAAGTCGCGTCGAATTCGGCGATCCGCTGCAGGACGAGTTGCCCCAAGCGTTCGCGTTCGGTCTCCCAGGTGCCGGGCTGTAGGTTGTAGGGCGCGTACTGGACCCAGGCGTGGAGCACGTGCTTGCCGGACGGCGCCAAGCTGGGATCCACCATGGACGGCACGGTCAGGTGGAGGAACGGACGGCGGGGGAAGCGGCCGTACTTGGCATCGTCGTAGGCCTGTTCGAGCTCGTCGACCGGGCAACCGATCTGGATTCGGCCGGACAGCGCCGCCGGGTCCAGGCCAGCGAACTGCGGGGCGCGGTCCAGGGCGCAGCGGACGATCGCCACGGTGCCGCGTCCGCGCGTGTTTTTCACCCGCAGCAAGAAGTCGGGGTCGAGCTCGACGGCTGGCACCAGATCGAGCAGGACGGTGCGTGGGTCGATGCTCGCTAAAACCGCGCGGGCAGAGAGCTCGGTGCCGTCGGCGAGCACCACTCCCTTAGCCCGCCCTTGCTCCACGCGGATCCGCGCGACCTGCGCAGCGGTGCGGATTTCGGCGCCCGCCGCGCGGGCAGCCTGTGCCAGAGCTGCCGTGAGGCTGCCGGGGCCGCCGGCCAGGAACTCGGGGAAGCTGAATGCACCCCGCGCGCTCCCCGTGCGGTGGAGCAAGAGGTTGTAAGCGCTGCCCGGCGAACGCGGGCCGAGAAAGCTGCCGAGCAACCCTTCGGCCGCGATCAGCGCGCGCAGCTTATGGCAAGCCAACCGTTCCTCGACCACGTCCGCAATCGGCATCGGCAAGAAGCGCAGGGCTTCGTTGAGATCGTGCGCGCCCAGCCGGCGCAGACGCCAGCCCGGCTGCAGCAACTCGAGCCAACCGGAAAGACCGCTGGGTAAAAGGTCGGGCAGCGGCTGGGCCAAAACCGGCGCAAACACACTGCTCAAGCGGCGTAAAAACCCGTCGAACTCGCGCAAGGCGCGGAGGTCGTCCGGGGCGAGGCCAGTGGCAGCGTCGCTCCACGCCGTGTCCGCGGGCGCGTTCGCCGACGGAGCCGGCAAGAACAGCGGCCGGTCTCCGCCCAAGACACTCACCCCACCGGGAGCGAAAGCGCGCAAGCCGTGCTGCGCTAGGTCCAGCTCGGCGACGATCGCAGGAGCAAAGGTTTCGCTGCTGGCGAAAGTGGCTGGCGCGCGAAACCCCGGTGCGAATTCGTCGGTCTGGGCCACGCCGCCGAGGTTGGCAGAGCGCTCCAGCACCACGACGGAGCGCCCAGCGCGCGCGAGCAAGGCCGCGGCAGTGAGCCCGTTGGGGCCAGCCCCGATGACCACGACATCCCAGAAATTTTTGCTCGGGGTGTTCATCGACTCACCTCCCGTCCGCCAAGATCTGTTGCGCGGCCAAACGTCCAGGAGCGGCCATCACCCCGCCTCCGGGGTGGGTGCCGGACCCGCACAAGTAGAGGTCGCGAATCGGCGTGCGATAATTGGCCCAGCCCGCGGCCGGACGCAAGAAAAACAGTTGTTCGAGCGACAGCTCACCGTGGAAGATGTTGCCCTGGGTCAAGCCGAAGCGTTCGTCGAGGTCCCACGGGGTCACCACTTGACGGTGGAGCAGGATGTCTTTGAGGTTGGGCGCAAACTGGCTCAAGGTGTCGATCACCGCATCGCCAAAAGCTTCGCGCTGGGTTTCCCAGCTGCCTTCGGCCAGCTCGAAAGGCGCGTACTGGACGAAAATCGACATCACGTGCTTGCCCGGCGGCGCAATCGACGGATCGATCAGGGTGGGGATCACGATGTCCATGTACGGACGGCGCGAAAAGCGTCCATACTTGGCGTCGTCGTAAGCGGTTTCAAGGTAGTCGATATTGGGGCTGATCGAGATCGCGCCCGCGAGGTGCGCGATCGCTGGGTAACCCGAAGGCGAGTGCAAGTCTTCGAGGCAAGTGAACTCGGGCAAGGCGTCGAGCGCTAGGTTGACCTTGCCTGAGGAGCCGCGGATCTTAAAGCGGGCGATCTGCTGACGGAACTCAGGATCGAGGTGCTCGGGCGCGATCAGCCGTTCGAAGGTGCGCTTGGGGTCGAGGCCAGAGACCAGGGTCCGGGCGCGGACCTCGTCGCCGTTGTCGAGCACCACGCCGCTCGCACGTCCGCGCTCGACGAGGATCTGCGCGACCCCGGCGTCGGTGCGGATCTCGGCGCCGGCGGCGCACGCAGCTCCGGCAATCGCGTCGGACAGTCCGCTCATCCCGCCCCGCGGCCAGCCCCAGGCGCGGAACTGACCGTCGAGCTCGCCCATGTAGTGGTGGAGCATGACGTAGGCCGAACCCGGCGTGCGCGGTCCGAGGAAGGTGCCGATGATGCCGCTCGCCGACAGCGTGCCCTTGAGCGGCTCGCTTTCAAACCACTGCTCGACAAAATCCGCTGAACTCATGGTCATCAGCTTGGCGAGGTCGAAGAGGTGTTCGCGGCTCTTGCCGAAAACTTTGGCGAGGTCGAGCAGCTGGCTCAGCTGACTTGGCTGGAACGAGGTCGGATCCGGCGGGGTGGTGCCGAGGATCGGGCGGATCGCTTTGGCCAAGTGGTAGAGCAGCATCCCGAATTGGGGATAAGCGTCCGCGTCGCGCGCCGAGAAGCGCTGCAACTCGCGCCGGGTCTCCGCGCTGTCGTGCCAGCGCATCAGATAGTTGCCGTCGAGCAGCGGGGTCAAGGTGCCGTCGAGCGGCAAGATCTCGAGCCCGTGGCGCGGCAAGTCGAGCTCGCTGATCACTTGGGGACGGAGCAGGCTCACCACGTAAGAACAGACCGAGAACTTGAAACCGGGGAAGATCTCTTCGGTGACCGCCACGCCGCCGACTTTGTAGCGGCGTTCGAGCACTAGGACGGAGCGTCCGGCGCGGGCGAGATAGGCAGCGCAGGTCAGCCCGTTGTGGCCGGCGCCGATCACGATTGCGTCATAAGTCTTGGCCATTTGATTCCGCACTCTTTGCAGGGTCGATCAAGGACAAGTTGCGTCCTGTTAGGTCAGGGACGGTACCCGAGGATGCGGGCGCACCCCTCGCTTTGGCCCTGAAAACGGGGCGTAGTATACGAGAAGTGCTGCGGCCGTGGAGCAAGGTAACCGGAGCGAGATCGGTTCCCGGAACAAGCAGACCGCAAAAGACCTCGGAAGTCGATCACGCGAAAGACCGCGAGAGCACGGTGCAGTCCTGCGGCTCGGGGTTGACGCCACCAGGGATGAACTCGAAGAAGCAGCCATCTTCCGCACCATGAGAAATGTTGATGATCCCGTCCTGGCTCGCGGGCCCGATGCGGAGGTAATTCCCGCCGTAGCGGTCGCCAAAAACGAACAACCCCCAATTGATTTCGCAGGGCATGCACCCGGAGTCGCCGCGCTGGTGCGGATGCAGGCGTGGCGGGGTGTAAGCTTGCGCGATGTACAGGCCATCGCCGAGGGCCGAATCGACGACTTCGCGCCATGCTTCTTCTGACATGAAGCGGCCGATGTACACGCAAGCGCCGCTTTGGGCTTGCAGCGGCTTCAGCACAAAATCGTGCTTGCGGCTGCGCAGGAGCCCTTCAAGGTCGACCTTTTCGCGCTGATACGTGGTGAGACCAGGTTTGGCCCAGCGCGTCCAGGGAACGTGACGATCAATCAAGGCAGTGTCTTCAGGAGAAAACCCACCAGCTTCGGCCCGTTCCGAGAGCAGCGCTAAGTTGCGTTTGTCGCGGTAGATCCAGGCCATCGGGCCCGGATACAAATCGATGATGCCGTCCAGCCAAGCTGCGATTTCGACGGAGAGAGGTGCTGTCAAGATGTCGCCGGCGTACTGCAAGACGGCGTGAATCGGGTGGCGTCCGAGCTTGACCGCACCTCCAACCCGCTGCAACTGCCCTGGGGTGCAGAAGAAAATGCTGCCCCGAACCCCCTCGGTCAACTCAAGGAGCAGCGCCTGAAAGGCTGGTTCAATGACCGGGATCACCGGCTGCATCTCCTCAGGCGCAAAAGGATCGACGATCGCAAGGTTGAACTCGCCGTTGAGTTCGCTCTTGATCAAGCCCCTTGACCTGGCTCGGTCAAGGATCACCCACAACCAGGTGCGCCAGGGGTCTTGGTAGCGCACAGTGGCGCGATTTTCGCGGAAGAAATTTTGATACAAGGACGTTTCAAAATATTTATCTACAATTTGAAAAGAATGGGCTCCGCCTAAATAGGCCATGCAATTGATTTCGATGCAGCGCAGCGCATCGCCGGAGAGGATGAAGTCGCCGCGCATGACCTCGCCATCGCAGCCCCAAGGTCGGGCGAGCGCCTGGGCAAGATATGGGGTCACCTCGGGAGCTAGCTGATAGAAGTCGCAGAGCCGGGCGGCGTCACCGTCAAAACAACAATTCGGTAGGTCACGCACCAGAGCGAACAGCCGCACGCTGAGCTCTGCCATTGTTTTCACTTGCGCTGAGCTGAGGAACAACGGCCACGGCTGAATTGGCACGTCGTGGCTGAGGAATCGCTGCACTTTGGCGGTGCCTGGCGGTCGTTCGAGGTGGGTGAAATAGCTGCGCTTGAGACCTTCAGGGTGGCGCTCGATAAATTTTAGGAAAGCTACTTGATGAGGTGAAATGCAGTGCGCAAAGTCCTCGGCTGAAAAAATTTTACTCATCAGGTCAAGCGCTCCGCAACAGGTTGCGCGACAGTTAGCAGATTAAAAAGAAGTGGTGGATGACGGCGGAGAAATGCCGATCTCGGCCATCTCGGCCACAGTCCCCACCGCTTGGGACCACTCGCTCAAGTTGCCCGACGCGAAGCCGTCGACGAAGACCGAAGGGCCGGTCAAGGTCTGCGCGCCGCCGATCAGAATCAAGTTCCCGGCATCGATCGAGCCGGGTGCCAGCCCATTGCCGACCATTTCGTTGGTGATGATGTCGATCCGACCATCTGCGTCGAGGTCACTGTAGGCCGCGCTGTAGCAAAGGGTGTCGCCGCGGTCACCGCCGGCTTGACCGTGGGCGCCCAGGATTTCACCGACCCGCACTTGCGCGGTGGGCGGCAGGGCGCCGCTTTGGGTGTCGATCAGCGCCGGCCAGCCGCCGGGTTGGCCGTAAAAGACGTGGAGGATGCCTGCGTTGATGCGGCCGAAGGGCGCCGCGTGGGGCGAAGAAAACGCCAGGTCATCGACCCGGTCCCCATCAAAATCGCCGTGGGCAGCGGTGTCCGCGGAAATCGCGCCGGTTTGCGGACCGAGGATCTTGCTGATCCGGATCCCCGGGGGCAGCGCGGACCCGAGGTTGAACTGCAGTCCTTTCAAAGCGCGCGCCCGATAAAAAACATAGCCGATACCTGACACCCCCCGGCTCTGGTCGGCCGTGCCGTCGCCGGTCAAGTCGCCGACGAACAGATCCGCGGCGCCGTCGTGGTCGTAATCGAGCCCGCCGAGGATCTCTTCCCCGAAATTGACGTTTTGTACCGAGCCACCGAAAATCACGGTGGTGCTGCCCGGCGGAGCCGTGATTTTGAAGTTCAAGCCATTGGCCCAGACGCCCGCTGGCAGGTTGTCGTCCCAGGCGATGTAGAGGATGCCGTGCGGGGCACCGCCGGAGCTTTCAGCTGAGCCCGGAACTGCGCCGTCCGCGGGAATGCTGGCGCCAGCGCGGTTGAGGGTGGCTGCGGCCAGGACCTCGGCGCGACCATTGCCGTCGAGGTCAGCGAGTTGACAAGTGGCGCCGAAGTGGAAGCCGTTCGCCGCGCTCGGCGGGGTGATCTTGGCGAGGTTTCCCGGCAGCGCCGTGGTGCCGAACTGGGCGAGGTCGATCGTTCCTCCCGCGGCCAGGTGCGGACCACCGCGGACCACATACAAGGCGCCGCTGTTGTTCTGACCAGCCACGTCCTCTTGATCTGCCGCCACCACGATGTCGGCAATGCCGTCGCCGGTCAAATCGCCGGTGCGCGCCCAGATCCCCAGACGATCGATCGGGTTGGCGCCGATCAACGTGGTCAAGGTCACGCCCATGGGCGGGGCCAGGAGGTCCACGGTCGTAAGCGCCAGGGCTTGGGTGCGCAGGGCTGCGCTGCCCACCACGATGGTCAGCGCGCCCGCGCCGATTCGCCCGCCGGGGTTGTGGTTTTGCCGGCAGATCAAGAGGTCACCAAGACCATCGCCGGTGACGTCGTCGATCCACAGCTCGCTGCCCGCCGCTTCTTTGGGGCCACCGCCGGCAAAGCGCAAGATCCGCGGATGCGGTGTTGCCGTATCGAGGAAGCCGCCGATCGTGCCGTCGCCGAACACCAGGTCGACCTCGCCTGCGGCATCGCGGCCCAAGGCATCGGCGCGCATGAACGCGACCGCGGTGTCGGGGAAGCCGTCGCCGTCGAGATCCGCCCCGCCGGCCACCGGCAGCCCCAGATTGCCGAGGCCGCGCGCACCATAAACCCAAGTGATGAGACCATCTGTTGGGGTCACGGTCGCGAGGTCGAGGGTCAAGTCGGGCTGCGCGAAGCTGGGGCAAGTCAGCCCACAACCGAGGAACAAAGCGGCGACGAAACCAGAGAGCCGAGCGAAAACCAGACGCATAGGAACCTCCGCAAAGAGCAAACCATATAAACACTGTGCGATTATACGCGGTCGACCCCCACAACACTGGGGAAGACCGAATGACCATGCCAAGGATTCGCGCCCAACTTGCAGATTTTGTGGTCGAGGAAGTGCCACTCTACGCGCTGGCCGGCGCTGGTGCACACACCTACTTGTGGATCGAGAAGCGGGGCCAGACTACGGACGCGCTGCTGCGTGAGCTGGCGCAGGTTGTGGGCCTCCCCAGCCGCGAACTCGGGGTTGCGGGGCGCAAGGACAAGCTGGCGATCACCCGGCAGTGGGTTTCCGTGCCGGAGCTGGCCCCCGAGCGTGCTTTGGACCTCACCTTGCGCAGCGCCACCGTGCTTGCGGCAGTGCGTCACCCCCACAAATTGCGCACTGGGCATTTGCGCGGCAACCGCTTTGCCTTGCGCGTGTGCGACGTGTGCCCGGCCGACGTCTCGCGGGTCGAGTCCACCTTGACCGTGCTTTCTGCCCGCGGCCTGACCAACCGCTTTGGCGAGCAGCGTTTCGGTCGCGAGCAGAACAATGCGGAGCTGGGCGCCCAGATTTTGCGGCGAAAAGCCTTGACCGGGGATCGCCGGCAAGCCGTGCTGCTGGTCTCAGCGCTGCAGTCGGCGGTCTTCAACCAGGTGCTGGCCCGCCGTCCTTTTGGGCTGGACGAAGTGGTCGCAGGAGACCTGGCCGTGGTCCACGCGACGGGCGGGCTGTTCGTGGTCGAAGATCCCGCGGCCGAGGCGCCGCGGGTCGCGAGTTTCGCGATCAGCCCTACCGGACCGATTTTCGGCACCAAAATGAAGTGGCCGGCGGGCGAAGTCCGGGCGCTCGAAGAGCAAGTGCTCTCCGAGTTCGGGTTGGGCGACTTGCGCGCCCTGCGCTTGCCCCGCGGACTGCGTCTGTTGGGGACCAGGCGTCCGCTGCGAGTACCGCCAGAGAACCTCCGCTGGTCCTGGAGTCCAGGTTCAGACGCCAGTACCTCGGACACCACCATGGGCACCCTGACCCTCGACTTAATGTTTGAACTCCCCGCCGGCAGCTACGCCACCGTCCTGATTGCCGAGCTCTTTCCCCAAGGTTACGACGAAGGGCCGCGCGCCTGAGCCGGGGAGGGCAGGCCCCTGTGCCTGCCCCTATGGTCACAATCCCGCCTGGACCGTTAGGGCAATTCTGACGTTCCCGTAGGGGCAGGCCCCTGTGCCTGCCCTACGGTCGCAATCCCGCCTGGACCGTTAGGGCAATTCTGACGTTCCCGTAGGGGCAGGCCCCT
>CAZCOV010000289.1:0-8175 GCA_964499975.1 uncultured Thermoanaerobaculia bacterium | reverse complement strand
GGACCATCGTGCGGGCCGAGGATCCCGACTTTTTCCGCTTGGTCGTCGAGGAACGGCCCCAGCCTCTGCTCCCAGGCCGGCACCCGGCGCAGCGGAGCGCAGAGCTGGTCGCAGGCTTCCTGCAGCAGGCGCGCCTCGAGCTCGGACTTCGCCTCGCTGTCGCGGTTGTCTTGGGTCAGGTCGCAGGCCAGGCGGCGGAGCACCGCGTGGACCGCTTTCTTGGCGTCGATCGCTTGGCCCGCCGGACGGTGGCGGCCGTCGAGCAGCAAGTTGAACACCTGGTCGTAAAGCAGCGCCCGGTTGCGCTCGGGGGCCTTGTTTTGCTCGAAGAGCAGCGCCATCAAGGTCAAGTAGAGCGGATTTCCTCCCAGGTCCCACAGCCCAGGGTCAGCGCGCAGCGCCGCCATCACCGTCGCCACCTGCGGCGCCTGGCCCAAGGTTGCCGGACGTCCGAACCAGCGGCGCAGGAATTCCTGCCGCTGCCCATCGTCGTAGGGCAAGAGGTCGAGCTCGACGAACTCGCTGCCCGGCCGCCGGTAACCGATCGGCCGCGAGGTCACGACCAGCGGGGTCTTGGGCCAGCGCGCTGACAGCTGGCGCAGCAGGGCCTCGGCATCCTCGCGGTCGTCCCGCGGGACCTCGTCGAGCCCGTCGAGCAGCAGAAGAATGCGGCCTTCCTGGCCTTCGCGGTCGAGCGCCGCTGCCAGCCCCTGGACGTTTTCGCCGGCCTTGCGCAGCTCGCGCTCCAGCCGGTCGAGCAGCCACTCGGGCTGGCGCATCAGCTTCGGCAGCGACGCGAACACCGGCACCCACAACCGTTCCGGCGCAACCGCCAGGGTCGCCGCCAGATGCCGCAGCAGGGTGGTCTTGCCCGCGCCCGGATCACCCCGTACCACCCAGCGCCCGGTGATCCAGGAATGCCTTGCGCGATCGAGCGACAGCAGTTCGCGGAGCGTCCAAGCGCGCGCCAGTCCCTGGGCCATCTCGTCCTGGCCCTCTTGGCCGCGCAGCAAGCGCGCTTCGGGACGCAGTTCGAGCTGAACGTAGACCCGATCCAGGAGTTCGAGATCCGCGCGCTCAAAAAACGGCACCAGGTTCGAGTGCTCGCGGACGACCCGCGCCAGCCACACGCCGAGCAGCCCGCCCGCGCCAGCGTTGCCGAGCCGTTCGAGCGCGGTGGCGAGCGCTGCCAGTTCGCCGAGGTCCGCGTCTTCCTCCGCGAAAGCGTCGCGCAAAGCCCCGACGACCCGCCGTGCCCCCTGGACTCGGTCGTCCGCGCCGGTCGCCGCGACGATGGCGGCCGACGCCGCACCTTCGGGCGTCGGGTAACCCTCGATCCGTTGCCGCTCAATGCCCAGCGCATCCGCGATAGTCGGGCGCCAGGTTTTGCGCTCAACCCGAGGTGCCAGCCACGTCACGAGGCGGCGGCGCAGGTCGGTAGAGAGCACGTCACCGGGTGGAGACGGGGTTTCCAGCCCAGCCGGCAACGTGGGTAGTTCCCGCGCTGCGCGTCCCAGCAGTCCGCCCACCAGCTGCTGCAGTCCGCGGCGATACTGCGCCTCGTCGTGGGCGACGAAGTCGAGCCGCTCTATCCGCTCGACGAAGGGCGGCAGGGGTACGTCGACCAGCAGGACCACGTGGAACTTGCCCTGCGCCCAATCGCGCCTTGTGGCGATGAAGCTATCCCACTCGTCCTCGGCTCGCGGCGAGGCCAGGGCTTCGGGCGTGGCCACCAGGATCAGCTGCTCGGCCTGCGCCAGCCCTTCCTGCAGCTGCACCACCCACGAGCGTCCGCTAGCGAGGTCGGTCTGGTCGAGGAAAACCTGCCACGGCAGAGCGCCGGACGCGCGCAAACACGTCTCCAGGTTGGCTGCAAACGTCTTGACCCACGCCTGGTAGCGGTGCGCATAGCTGATGAACGCGGCATACGTGACACGACTCGGCGGCATGGGGTCCATGGTAAACCATTTCCCTGACACCCCGCCACCGATTGCGCTTGCAGACTTGCAGCTGGGATCGGGCTCCCCGCCCGCCCGCGGACCGGCGCCTCGGTGCCGAGTTCCAGTAGCTGCCGCCGCGCATCACGCGCCTGACGCAGGGAAATCCGCATGTCCGGTTGTGTGGGGGAACCCGGGCGGGCAACCCGCCGGGCCTATCCCGATGCCGCAGCGTGTCGTAGCTCTGCACGTGTTCGACCTCGCCGATGCCAGACGCGATGTCGGGGCGGTGAGGACGGCGCGTGGGCTGGGGTCGTCACGAGGAGTCGCCGCGGTCGAGGAGCACGCGTCAAACCAGAGTAAGTTGCCCAAGACCACGAACGGTACCGCGACCATCTCCGCCGTCTCCAAGAGCTCAGCGAGATCGGTGTCCGCGCCCCGCGCGAGGTCGGAGTAGCGGTTGGTGTCGAGCGCGACTCTCAGCTCCACAGCTCAGGATCAATGCGGCGCTGGTCGCCGAGAGCCTGGTCGATTGCGGGGTCGTCATGCCACGTACCGACGACATCGGACAGGTCGCGGCGTCGGACCCGCTCGCCAGCGAGACCGAAGGCGACCCGCAGCGCATCGAGCGTGACTTGGTTGAGACTGCGACCCTCTTGGCGGGCCTTCTTGCGGATGGCGGCGTCGAGGATGGCGGGAACATTTCGCACCGTGTACTGCATGCATCAAGATTAGCCGGTGCTTGCACGCCTGGTCAAGCCCAAGGAGGAGCCGGAGGTGCCGGTGCCGGGGTGCCGGTTCTTGCAGCCCGGAGGGGGCAAGGCAGATGAGGCCCGAGGCCCGCGTTACTCGCCAAATGACGGAGTCTCGTAACTATCTCGGGCGCAATCCGCACCGGGTGCTGACTGAGTTTCAGGAATTAGGGTTCATGCGGGGACCCTTGCCTGTTCATGGAGGAACTCAGGGGCAAGGTCTGCGCCATTGAGCCACACCAGCGTGTGCAGGTCCGGATCCAACCGAAACTGTGCGAATACCTTTGGCTCCCGGAGCGGCTCAAAGACTGAGCCGTCGAGCTCTCCCGATAGGTCCACCTCGCCTTCGGAACCAACATTGAACCGCACCCATACGGTGAAGTCCCGGATCAGCTTGGCATCGGTAACTCTCAGAATCATGGCTACTCCAAGGGGTCAATCAGGGGTTGGGCGTGCAGCAGCGGGACGAGGATTTCGCTGACGGCACGGTGACCGGCTGGGTTCAAGTGGCCGTCCGCGCGGAAGTAGAGTTCGGTGGACACAGCGCGGGCCGCGAGGGGTGGGAGCAGCGGAATCCAGGTGTAGCCGGCCTTGGCCGCGATCGCACCGAGTTCGCGGTCGATCTGGTGGATGTCGACCGCGGGCGGCAGGAGGTCGCGTGCCAGCACTTGGAATTGCTGGGGCAGAGAGATCACCCCAAACTGGGCGCCGTGGGACTGGCAGAAGGTCGCAGCATGGGCGAGTAGCTCGGCAGTGATGGCCAGCTTTTCTACTATCACCGGGTCGGGAAAGGCCGCGAAGAGCCGTCCGCGTTCGGTGGCGGTGTAGAGGCGGACGTAGAACCCGTCGTGGGTGAGGAGCAGCCGGCGCAAGAGGCTCACCACGTGCAGTTTGGGCTGGAGCTTCTTCTCCTCACCGCGGGTGATCACCTGGGACTCCGCCGGAAGCCCCGCGGCAACATCCGCTGGCAACCGCGCGTTGGTGAACAAGTCGTTGGGAACCAAGGTGATGAACACGTGATCGGGCTGGTAGCGCGCGAAGGTCTGGGTCAAAAGCAGCACTTCCTGCCGGGTGTCGTAACCCGGAACCCCCGCCTTGATCACCTCGACGCGCGGTTTGCCGCTTGCATTCAGCGCGGCTTCGAGCAGCACCGGCCAGATCGCGTCGTAGGTCACCCCTTCGCCAAAAGTGAAGGAATCCCCGAGCAGCAGGATGCGCTGGGTGCCAGGCGCTTTTTGCTGGGCATGGACCTCGGCGTCACGCCAGCCCTCGGAATTGGTTTGGTATTCCACCGTGAACTCGGGAGCGCGGGTGCGGGTGTGAACCAGCGGCCGCAGGCGGTGACCGAGCAGGGGATCGTCTTGGCCGAGGGAGCCGCCGGCGAGGAACTCGGTGGTCTTGGTCTGAGGCCAACCCCAGCGGACCACCCCTTCGAGGATCGCCAAGTTGAGGCAGCTCAAGAGAAAGAGCAAGAACCCCTGCTGCAGCCAGCGTCCGCGCATGGATCAAGCCCTCCGCGCGACCAGCAGCGGGCGGGAGAAACCGGACGGCGCGACCACTTCGACTTGCGGAAACCCGTGGCAACGGAGGAGTTCGGCGAGGAAACGCGAGGTCGCCTTGTCCGCCTTGTGATCGCGCGCTTGCGGACGGGTGTCTTCTTTGGCCTGGAGGATCAGCAGCGGGGTGAGTTGCGCCAGCCGCCGCACCATCCGGGCCATGTCCTCGGCGCTCAAGTAATACAGCGAGCAGAAGGCAGTGACCACGTCGAAGCTGGCGAGGTCAGCAGTGAGGAGGAAGCGCATGTCCTGGGTGTGCCAGCGCAAGTCGTAGCGCGTGAGGTCCCGCCATTCGAAGATTTGTTGGAGCAGCCGCGCTTTGTCGGCAGCCTCGGGGGCGAGTTCGACCGCATCCACACTCAAAGCGCCGCTCTGCAACAGCAAAAGCGGCATCAGGCCGTGGTGGGCGCCCAGGTCGAGGACCCGCTGCCCGGCGACCAGCGGCGCGACCACCCGCTGGTTGAGGAATTCCCAGCGCCCGGTCCCCGAGTCGGTCGACCAGAAGCCGCCCAGGGTCAGCCCGCGCCCCAGATCCATGGGGGCGTACACGTTTTTTTGCTCCTGAGCGAGCTCGCGCAGCGCCGCCCGGGCGGTGCGTTCGGTCAGGACTTGACGGTTGAAGATGCGGTTGAACTTCTCGCGATCGTGATCGCGCGCCAAGGCAAAGCGCCAACCGCAAGCGCAGCGGTGCAGGCGTGCGTTGTCGAAGTCGAGCAAGACCGGGTCTGGCTCGTGGTCGATTCGGCTGGCACCGTCGATTCGGCTGGCACCGTTCGCGCCAACGACGCCCCCACGGACCACCACATTGCCATAAGTCAGGCTGAAACCGGTCACCCCAGCGCGGTGGATGCGGTCCATGACGAGTTCCAAGCGAGCGCCGAAACTCGGCGGCAGGACCTGCTCCAAAAGCGGATACGCGCGCTGCCACACCGCGGCGATCCGCGCGCTGGCCGAAAGCTCGGTGAACGCTGGATCGTCGGCCGTCTGGACGCTCAGGATCTGCGCCCCGCGGGCGACCAGCAGATCGCGGACCGTGGGGCCTGACACCAGGTGACGGGTGAGTTGCAGGGCTTGCTCATCGACTGCGGCGAGGTGCGGAACGACCAGCTGGGGTTCGGCTAGCCGAGCCCCCAAGCGGGCGAGCGGTGCCCATTCGCGGAAGAAAGCGCGGCGGTTGCCCGCAAAGGACTTGCGCACCAGGACGAAATCGCCCTCCAGCACGATTTCGAGCGGAAACCGGCGGCGCGGGACGAACTCCTGGGCAGCGATCATGACGAAGCCGGGAAGCGGGCCAAAACGGCCAAGGCAACGCCCATCGTTGTCGATTTCGCCGAGAACCAGCGGGACGCCGTCCGGCGCGCGGCGGTTCTCCGTAGCCGCCGCCAAGGCAGCTGCCACGGCTTGCCGGGTAGCTGGATCGATCGGCCAGCTTTGCCAGGACGTGCCCGAGACCGGGCGGGACAGCGCCACCGCGGAGTCCTGCCGGCATTGGCGCAGCGCGCGCGCACCAGCCACCCAGCGGAGGAGACTCCGTCCCAGGTGCCAGCCGATCAGCCCGGCCAAGCCGGCGCCCAAAACGAGCGCTGCAGGGACAGCCCCGAGCGTCGGGATCAGCACTCCAGCCAGCGCCGCAACCAGCAACAGAACGGTGAGCGTCCAGCCCAGCTTGAGCTGACGGCGGGGCACCCGCCACAGCAGGAAAAAGCCGAGCCGCGGCAGCAAATGGCCGCTCAGGAGGTAGCCGAGGTAACCCAGACCCCGACGCTCGAGCACTTGCCAGGCGCGGGCGATGCGGGACCGGCGAGGGCTCATCGCGGCTCCCTGGGTTGGAGGCGGAGCGCGGCCGCGATCCCTGCCAGCTTGCCGAAAACCGCAGCCCAGGTGGAGCGGCGGGGATGACGCAGGGCGTGGGCTACCAGGCGGACGAGGTCCACGGCTTGGACCCGCCAGAAGCGCAGCTCTTGGCTTATGGTCCGGACCGGGACTAGGTCGATCCACACAAAGCGGTAGTTGACTGCGGTCTTGTAGGCGAGCCGCCAGCTGCTGGTTCGCGCGTTGGGCGAACGCAAGTGGACGCAGCGCGCCCGTCCGGCTTCGAGCAGCTGCCATTGTCGGCCAGCCCGCAGGGCCAGGTGGGCATCTTCGAGCACCCCGAAATCGGTGAAGAAAGGGTCGAAGCGGAGGCCAGCGGCAAAAACTTCGCGCCGCCACACCGCACAGCCCGCGCCCATGAAGTCGATGCCGCGCAAGCCTTCATGCGGCGGCTGCAAGTAACGATTGATCGGGTAGCCGGAGACGAAATCGTACCGTCCAGGCTCGTAAGTCGAAAACAAGCGGAGCCGGCGATACCAGCGCCAGCGCTTCGAAGTTTGGGGATCGAGATGCTGGTTGGTGATGTAGCCGGTGATCCCTCCCACGCGACCAGCTCCGTCTGCGGCAAAGGCGGCGAGCATGATCGCGAAGAAATCGGATGCGAGGCGGATGTCATCGTCGATCAAAGCGATGAAGTCGCCTTGCGCCAAATCCAGACCATGGTTGCGCTGGAGCGCCGTCCCGCCGGAAAATCGCAGGTGGCGGCAGGGAAAAGGCAGCTGATCCGCCACTTGCTGCACCACTTCAGCCGTGCGCAGATCGCTCGGCGGTGCGCCGTCGATGAGCAGCGCTTCGGTCGGGAGTAGGGTCTGCTGCGCCAAGTTGGCGAGCAGTTCGGCCACCTCCTGCGGACGTCCCAAGGTGGGGCATACCACGCTGAGGGTAGGCGGATGAGGGTGAAGTCCAGGCATCGTGCGATTCCCCTGCAAGGATAACCCAATACAATAACTGCCCTTTGAGCTCCCCGATTTGAGCTCTCGGTCGGCTCATGCAAATCGCGGTCATCTCCGATCTCCATGCCAACAAGGTAGCGCTCGATGCGGTGCTCGAACAGCTGGCGAAGTTGTCCTTCGAGCGGCTGATCTGCTTGGGCGATCTGGTCGGCTATGGCGCAGAACCGCAAGCGGTGATCCAGCGGGTGCGGGCCGTGGCGGACGTGGTAGTCAAGGGCAATCATGATCGCGACACCGTGCAACCCCAACCCACGACCGGCACCCACTCGCTCGCCCGGCTGACTCAAGAGTGGACGCGCCAGCAGCTCGATCGAGCCAGCTTGGACTACCTGGCCCAGCTCCCCCATCGCGCGATCGAGCCCTATGGTTTGATCGCGGTCCACGGCTGCTATCTCAACGACGACCACACCACGGGCTACGTGACCAGCACCATGGTGCCGGAGAACCTGCAGGCGGTGGCCCGGCGCCCTGAGTGGCCGAAACTCGCGCTTTGTGGGCACACCCACGTTCCGATGTGCGGGTGGCTGCGCGGCGACGACCACGTCGAGCGTCCGGGAGTGGGGGAAGTGGTCTGGCCGCCGAACCCCGACGCCGTGCTGATCAACCCGGGTGCAGTCGGCCAACCCCGTGACGGGGATCCCCGCGCTGCTTTTGCCCTCATCGATCTGGCGCGCCGCGCGGTCAACTTTTACCGGGTCCCTTACGACCTCGAACGCGCAGCCCAGACGATTCTTGCTGCGGGTTTGCCGCCAGCTTTGGCGGATCGCCTGCACCGCGGGATTTGAGCGCGACGAGCACGGCCTCGACCATAGCCTGGGGGGTTGGAGCGGTGGCTTCAGCTGCGGGCACGATCCCGTGCTGCAGCAACGCGTCGCGGGTGACCGGACCGATCGCCAGCGCGCGGAAAGGAAAGGGCGCTCGGCGCACGAGTTCGAGAAAGTGGCGGACGATCCGCGGGCTGGTGAAGGTCACCCACGGCAGGTGGGTGCTGGTCGCCAGACCACGGATTGCGGCGGCACTGGCCGCGGGCACACGCTTTTGATACGCCACGACGGCCGTCACCTCGGCGCCCGCAGCCCTGAGCCCTGCAACCACCACCGGACGG
>CAZCOV010000288.1:0-8201 GCA_964499975.1 uncultured Thermoanaerobaculia bacterium | reverse complement strand
GCGGGTGAACCGAACCTGGAGTCCGTTCCCGAACCCTGGCAGGCCCTGGCGGGCGGGTAACCATGTCGCCTAAGCCCCTGCCATACCGCCCCCTTGACCTAGCGGCTTATGCGACACCCATATGCCGGTTGACACGCCAGAGGATTTGCGCTACTATGGTTAAGTCTTTCACGAGCAGGGAGTAGGGTCGACTGGGGGAAAGACTCAAGAGTGCTTATGCGTCATCTTATTGACGGATAAGCATAATTGGCCGGAGAATTGTATGACGCAGAATACTAGGTTCTGCGACCCAACGACCCGAGGAGAGCCACTCATGCCCGTTGAGGCGATAGCAGCAGCAATTGCGGGTCTTACCTCGGTCATTGTTTTGGCCGCTGGCCATCTATTCTCAGTCGGCGTGGCTGCAAGGGACAAAAAGAGCCAGATCAATTCTCAATACCTGAATCCACTCCGGCTCTTCGCAGAGGAAGCCTACTACCGCTTGTATGAAATCAAATTCGAACCCGAGGCTCACAAGTGGCTCATTCAATCGGTTCGCCAGGAGGATGAGGTAGGAGAGCAAGACGATGAATGGTTTACGAGCACGGGCTGCTACTTGATCTCATCCTCCTACTTTACGGCCTGTCTCTTTGCCACCATCACAAAGGTGAGGCGCGACATTCCATATCTCCAGCTCGATAAAAATGCCGACACGGAGCTCCTAAGACTTATATTCCGCGTTAGCAAGGCTTTCCTGCGCGATCTGGGGATCTTCTACGTGATCCAACACACCATCGGTAGGGAGATGCAGGGCGAGGATGGCATCCTGAACTATAAGGAATTCTGTCTGTTGTTAAAGAACCGAGAAAAGCGACTATGGTTCGCCCGACTTCTCAGATTCTATCTTGACCTTGGAAACCGTGAGGAAAAGGCGTGCAGAAGACTCGACGAGGCTCTCGATGCCATCTGGGATCTCGGCAACTTCGTCGACCACGTTGTGAAAGGCGGAAGGTCGATTGAGACACGGCTCATCTCAGAGGGTAGATTGAAACCTCTATCGCCAGTCAAGAAGCGGTTGAGAATCCTGTCTGCCAATTTGTATCCGAGGTCGCAGAACCCCGGCCTCAACCGGACGGATACCGCGCTTGCGCGCGGTCCCGCCGGTTAGGCCCAGAGGCGTTAGGCGTCAAGAACTCCCCGGTCCTCGGCACTTGCATCGCACTCCGGCAATGCCGTAGAATGCCGCGGTGCGCACAGTTGCTGAAACCCCTGTCTTTATCCGCTACGCAGCCAAAGTCTGGAGTGACACTGAGCGCGAGGCGTTCATTGCTTTCATCGCAGGGTCTCCAGAAGCCGGGAGTGTCATTCGCGGCAGTGGCGGTTGTCGGAAGGTCCGGTGGTCATGTGAAGGTCAAGGCAAGCAAGGCGGGGCACGAGTCATCTACTTCATCGCCGCCGACGCGACGATCTGGCTTCTGATCGTCTACAAGAAGGCGAAGTTCGATACGCTGCCAGCCAGCTTTCTGGCCAAGCTCAGAAAAGGAGTCGAAGATGGTCTCTGATATCGAGAAGTTTCAATCAGACCTGCTGGAGTCGGTCAAACAGATGCGTGGCGGTCAAGC
This sequence comes from uncultured Thermoanaerobaculia bacterium, assembly GCA_964499975.1. Lineage (GTDB taxonomy): Bacteria > Acidobacteriota > Thermoanaerobaculia > Multivoradales > J023 > CAZCOV01. Next base: position 6,600 of record CAZCOV010000288.1, on the reverse strand, counting down.
TGGGCGCATCACGAAAGTCAAGCTGCCTGCTGCGGCAGAGGCGCGCGCGAGTGTTGGCCTGTCTCAGCAGGAGTTCGCCAAGCTGCTGGGGGTTTCAGCGCGTACGCTGCAAGACTGGGAGCAGGGGCGGCGTGAACCAACGGGTGCTGCCAAGACGCTGCTCAAGGTTGCTGTAAAGCATCCAAAGGTACTTCGTGAGCTGCACGCTTGACGCCTAACCTCTCGTTCAAGCGGACCCGCAGTGGCATGCCGTCCTGGCCGCTTAACTCGGACGTTAGGCGGCTTCAGGAGCGCCGTGCCGTTCGACCGGCGAAGTACTGGGCGGTAGCATCCTCGAGAAGTTGCGCAGCCACCTGCATCGGGCTAACACGCCGATGCTCATCGCTCATCATCCGTGCGAACTCTCCCGGCATCCCTCCGACTATCGACTCGGTCAAGATCCGGTTATAATCCTCGTCTCCGCCTGCCCATCTGGGCCGGCAAATACGGGACGGCAAACCCAGTACGGCAAACACGGGCAGCAAACGCTTGGGAGACCACGATTGATCCTGACCGGAGACGAGATCCTCTCTGAGGTCGAGGCCGGACGGATCGTGATCGAGCCCTTCAATCCCCGCTTCCTCGAACCGAATTCTTACGGTTTTCACCTCGCGGATTCGCTGCTGGTTTACGCTGACGAGATCGTCGATCCGTTCGCGGCCAGAGAAGTCGTGCAACTGGAAATCCCAGCTTCCGGCCGCGTGCTCGAACGCGGTCGTTTCTACTTGGGCAGCACTTTTGAGCGGATGGGCAGCACGCACCACGCCGCCCATTTATACGCCCGGTTTTCGACCAGCAGCTGCGGCATTTTCATTCAGGCGAGCGCGCCGCTCGGCCATACCGGTGCGATCATCCCGTGGACTCTGGAGATCGTGGTGGCCCACCGCGTCCGGGTCTATCCGGGGATGCTGGTCGGCAAGATCTGCTTCTGGCAGAACCAGGGCCGCATCGCCCAATACGCTGGCCGCTACCGGGCTTCGAGTTCGGTCGTCCACTCCCTTCTGTCCGCAGGCGATCCATGATTTTGACCGGCGACGAGATCACCCGCGAGTGCCAGCAAGGCCGAATTGTGATCGACCCTTTTGACTCGTCGTGCGTCAATCCCAACAGCTACAACTTCAAGCTGTCGTCGGTTTTGCGGGTCTATGACGACGAAGTGATCGACACGCGCACCCCAAACCGGTCGTCGACGATCGAGATCCCACCCGCTGGCTATGTGCTGGAGGCTGGACGGCTTTATCTCGGGGCTTCGATCGAGCGCATGGGCAGTGCCCATTACGCTCCAACCTATGCCGCGCGCTCTTCCGTGGCGCGCCTCGGACTGTTCATCAATTTGTCAGCACCCCTGGGGGACATCGGCTTCATCGGCTGCTGGACGATCCAGCTTTTCCCCATCCACAAGATCCGGGTTTACGCCGGGATGAAAATCGGGCAGATGATGTTCTGGCAGCCCAAGGGGCGGATTCACCTTTACGACGGCAAGTACCAGAACGCCAGCGGTCCGCGCGCCTCGGAGATTTACAAAGATGAAGTGCTCACCTTGACCGAAGGTGAAACATGAACGGGCTGGACCGCGAACTGAGCGCCCAGGGTCCAAGCAGCAAGTACGAACGCTTGCGGTTGATCCGCGATTTGGTGCGCGTGCCCCAGTCTCTGCTGCTCGATGCAAGCTTTTTCAGCCAGGCGCTCGCCGATCACGCAGAGCTCGACCGTGCCCTCGGTCACTTGCTCGAAGAGATCGGGGGAACTGCCGGCGCTTTTCTCGACGAGCATGCAACCGAGCTCGCCACGCTGCTCGCCGCGCTGCGCTTGCGGCCCGCCGGCTTGGACTTGCTGGCCGCCCGTCTGGCCACTGCTTTTTCAGCCGATGAGCTGCAGGGCAGGTTTGCCGTGCGTTCGGCCGCCCCCCAAGAGGACGGCGGACAGCGCAGTCATGCCGGGCTTTATCGCTCATTGCTCGAAGTGTCCGGCTTGGAAGCCATCGCAACAGCTGTGTGCGCGGTCTGGGCCTCTTATTTTTCCTACCCGGCATTGCTCGAACGGCTGACCGCAGGCACCTTGAACCCGACCGACCGCATGGCCGTGCTGATCCAGCCTATGGTCCGCGCGCGCTGGGCCGGGGTCTGCTTCACCGCAGATCCGCTGGGCGGTCCGGAAGCGGTGATCGAGCTGGTGCCGGGGTTGGGTGATGCGCTTTTGGCCGGGGCCAGCGCAGGCATTCGCCTCACCGCGAGCGAGGTGCGCGCCGGAGGGGGGCCAGCCGCCGCCGGTTCCGCCCTGCAAGCGCTGTTGGCCGTGCTCGCTCCGCTGCGCGAACGCCTGGGCTTTGAACTCGACCTCGAGTGGGCGTGGGACGGCGCGCAACTCTTTGTCCTGCAGGTACGCCCAATCAGCACCCTGGCCTCGGCAGTGGCGGTTGCGGGTCCAGTCTGCGAAGCGGTGCCGCTTTATGCCGCGCACGAGGGTGAACTCACTCGCTTTGCCCCATTGCCGGAGTTTGCCGTCCATTTTCGCACGAAGCGCGGCCCGCTCTTCAGCTTTGCCCAGGCCCACGGTGTGGCTGCCGGTGAGGCCTGGCTGTTGCGCTGCAACCCGCAAGGGCTCGACTCGCCTGCGTTGGAACGTTTGCTCGCGCGGTTCCGGGCGGCTGAAATCGTGGTCGATGCCCATGTCAATTACCGTCAACGGATCCTCGGGCGGAGCGCGCTCCGCACGGAGTTGCAGGCGCTGTCCCCGCGGGGTGAGGTGCGGGTGGTCGTCCTCCGCGACTACTTGCGCGGCGACAAAGGGGTTATTTCCCGGGCTCTGCCTACGGGTTTGGTGGTCTACGAAGTGGCGAACGAAGGGCTGTTGGCGCTGAATCGCGGCACCGCAGCCGGCCGGCGCTACCAGGTCCAAGGCGTGCCCACCGCCGCGCCCGAATTGCCGGTGGGCGAGGTCGAACGCTTTGTGCTGGCAACCCGAGCGGCGGCAGAACAGCTGGGGCCGTGTCAGCTCGAATGGGTGGTCGTGGGAGAGCAACTCCTGATCGTCGACTACTCGCCGCTAGTCGATCCCTTACCCGCAACCGCGGACTGGCGGCTGCTCAGCCCAGGTTTTGCCACCGGGCCCGTGCTCCGCCTGGAGCAAGGGGAAGCCCTGCGCCGCCTTTCAGAAGGTCCGGCCGTGAGCCTCAAAAACAGCGTCGACTTGAGCGCCAGCTCGGTGCTGCAAGAACTCCGGCGGCGGGTCCAGGCCAGCACGCCCAAACCCATTGTGCTGGCGCCCCGGCCCTTTGCGGTTCTGGCCACCCTGATCCCGCACGTGAGCGGCTTCATTTTCGAGCAGGCCGCGACCCTCTGCCACCTGGCGATCCTGCTGCGTGAGCACAACGTGCCGGCGATCGCGTCCGCCGAATCCTATGGTGCCTTAGAAGACGGCGTCTCGGTGACCTTGGACACCGAGTCCTTGCAGCTGGTGCAAGCCGCGGCGGTGGGGGCCACCTCATGACCCTCAAGCTGTGTCTCGTGGCAGCGAGCGGGGCGGGCAAGAGCACGGCCGCCAAGCTGATGACCGAACGCTTTGCCGAGCACGGCAAGCGGGCCGGGATCTACAAGCTGGCTTTGCCGCTGTACGAGCTGCAGTCGATCATCTATCGCAAAGCCGGCCGGGAAATCGATTTTTTCCAGCAGGATCAAGTTTTGCTCGAAGAACTCGCGCGCTCCTTGCGCCGGATCGACCCGCAGAGCCTGGTGCGCGACTTTCTCACTCGGGTCGAAGCCGCTGCAGAAGACGTGATCTTAAACGACGACCTGCGCGACGCCGACACGGATTATCCCGTGCTCCGCGCGCAAGGCTTCCGCATCGTCAAGATTGTGGCCCCGGAAGCCGTGCGTCTGGCTCGTCTGGCCCAGCGCAGCGACCTGACCACCACCACCCAAACCCCGCTCGACGACCACATCCGTCGCATCACCGCCGATTGGGAACTCACAAACGACACTCCCCACCTCGCCGACTACCGCGCGACCGTCCACACTTTCGTCGATCAGCTGGTCGAAGCAGCGCGGTGGTGACCCTACAACCGCAGCCATGAGGTATGATCCCGCGAGGGCGCACTTGCGCCTGCAAACCGCGAGATGAGCAGCCGATGATCGAACTGAAAAACGCCGATTTTGCCACGGTCAATGACCTGGACCTCGGGAGCAGTGAATGGCTCCCACTAGATCAGGAGCGGATCAACGAGTTTGCTGCAGCAACTGGAGATCGGCAGTGGATCCACGTCGATGTCGAACGGGCTAAAGCCGGCCCCTTCGGCGGAACGATCGCGCATGGCTATCTGGTGCTCTCGGTGATCCCCAAGCTGCTGTTTGACATCGTCACGTTCAGCGACGCCAAGGCGGTGGTCAATTACGGCATCGACAAACTGCGCTTCTTGTCGCCGGTGCCGTCCGGCGGCGAGGTCCGGCTCAAAGCCCGGTTGCAGTCCGCCCAGCAGAAAGCCAATGGTTGGCTGCTGCGCTTTCGCGGGGAAGTGGAACTGCGCGCCAGCGGACGCCGGGCACTGCTCACGGACATCCTGATCTTGGTGCAGTAGCAACTGACCCAGCCCGCTCGGAAACCGTCCGAGCAATATCGCGCAACTCGCTGATAAAAAAATAAGTTACTTCAAGTGGGTCACGAGGCCGCAGCCCGAGCAGCTGGGGGTGGGCACAATATCCCCGCTCCAGGTTGTTTCCAGGAAGCTCTGTCTTGCTCGACGGTGAGCTCGCGGGTGAACGAATGAGTGATTACCCCGCTGCGTAGAACAAAACCAACAAGGATGTAACCTTTCTCGTGGTTGAGACGACTATAAGCGGAAGAAAGGGCAGGATCTGGACGCGATCTGCACGTTGACCAAGCCCACCGAAACAGATGGGGACAATCAGGAGAAGAGTTAATTGAAATATTGACAATTCAAAATATAACAAATCAATGACGATGGGGAATTCCGCAGCCGCGGAAAGAGTCTAAGAAAGTGTAGGCGTGAAGCAGGACCAACACCTTGAGTAACGCTGCGAACGAATGAACTTTAGACTTCTGACTCAGGTCAAAGGAGCTGCTATGGATGTCATCAACTGCACAGACGACGATCAGCGCGTTTCGGTAACGGGCGGTCGGCCGTGCTTACCCGAGGAAGAAACCCCGCTCGGCAGGGATCACTGCTTGCGGATTCCTGCCCGCCTGGTGCCCAATCCGGCGACGATCGTGCTCTGCAGCGAAAAATATGGTGCCCTGCGGCTGGATGACTGCTTGGGGCAAAAGGACGACGTCGTCATCGCCATGCCCGACAGCAGCGGCAAACCTAAATTGATGCGGATTCCGCGCGCCGAGGGACGGCCAGCTGCGAGCGGTACGCTGGCGGTCAACTGCACCAAACTGCAGTTTTCTTGCGGGCCTGACTTCGACTCGAAAGTGACGCTGAACCTGCCGCCCGAACGCTTTCTCACGCTGCCTCCCCTGAATGGTATGGGCGGAGGGGGTTGGAAGCTCTTCAGCGAAGGTGGCAAGGACGAATTGGACTTGGGAACTTACGCTCAGGATCCCAACGATTTGATCGTGATCGGTGCTTCGCCCGCAGGCGAGCCCATGTTTGTGCAAATCAAACGGGTCCGGCGCTTGCCGGCCGAGCGCCAACGCCGGTTGGCGTGAAACGAGGTCAAGGAAACTGGGAAGGAGACATCCCGAGCGCGACGATGCTGCAACCCAACGTGGCGGGGAGCCCGGCCTGGCGGGCTGCCGCCACGACCGCGGCATCGGCTGATCCGGGGTTGAACCAGACCTCGCGCGCCCCGCGGGCGGCGATTTCGGGGATCAGCTCGAGGGTCACGGGCGGTGGCAAGTAGACACTGATGCGGTCGAGGTCCGCCGGAATGTCGCCCAGCCGGCGATAGGTGGGCAGTCCTTCGACCGGGATCCCGGCGAGGTTGACGGGAAACACGTCATAGCCTGCCGCGAGGTGCGCGCGGACGCTTTTGTTGCCGAACTTGTCACGATGGGGTGAAGCTCCGAGGATGGCGACTTTTTGGGGTGACCCGGGCGAGTGGCTGCTCATGGCAATCCGACCTCAGCGTTTGACCAGTTGACGTTTCTCCCCGACCCGGCGGGTGACGCCGATCGAGTCGAGGTGTTCAAGCAAAGGGATTGCCCACTTGCGGCTGAGCCCGAAGTGGTCTTTGAACTCGGGGACCCCGAATTGCTCCCAGCCGGTCGCCGTCAGGTCGCGGCGCAGGCCAGCGATGGCTGAAGCCGCCAGCAGCAACCCTGAAGGCAATTTGACCAGCTTGCCTTGCTGGACCAGGTGGCGGACCACGCCTTCGAGGATTTGCGGTTTGGTCGCGACCAGTTCTTGCGGAGCGGGTGGCATCAGCCCAGCTGCTTCGCAGGCGGCGAGGAGTTCGGACGCCAGCCGTGACTCTTCGCCGGTCAACTCGACCGCCCGCCCGGGGAGGCTGACTTGGCCACCGCTCACCGTCAAGACCTTCTCGCTGCCCAGCCAGCCGAGATAAACCTCGCTCAAGTCCATGGCCCGTTTGGGCAGGATTC
>CAZCOV010000287.1:0-8293 GCA_964499975.1 uncultured Thermoanaerobaculia bacterium | reverse complement strand
TCCTCGCGAAAGCCCGTCAACTCTGGGGCTAGCCAACGAATTGCGGAACTGCTGCTGGGACGTGCGGGCGGTTGACAGCTCACCAAGCCGTTGCTAGGCTGTTGCCGCTTCAAGAGCAAGTCCTGGCGGGAGCGTCTCACTTTGAACGACTGAGGGAACTGCACGAGGGAAAGCCATGGTCAAAGCTGACATTGTCAACCTGGTGGCTGAGAACTTGGACCTGACCCGGGTGAAGGCCGCACTGGCTGTCGAGACCATCTTCGACTCGATGAAAGGCGCCCTCTGCGCTGGGCAGCGCATCGAACTGCGCGGCTTCGGCGTGTTCCAAGTGCGGGAACGTAAGAAAGGGGTCGGTCGTAACCCCAAAACCGGCGTCGAAGTGGTGATCACCCCCGGCCGAACCGTGCGCTTCAAGCCAGGCAAAGAGCTCAAAGACCTCTGATCAACCGCGAGCCGCCGCCCGCGGATCGCCGCCCGCGGATCGCCGCCCGCGGATCGCCGCCCGCGGAACACAACTCACTCTAAAGAATGCGTCCGCCCTGCGCCTCGAGCCAGAAGGTGACGGGGCCGTCATTTTCCAAGCGGACTTTCATGTCGGCACCAAAGCGGCCGCCAGCGACCCGAAAGCCGGACGCCTGAAGCTGGGCGATCAAGCTCGCAACCAACGGCTCAGCCATGGCCGGCGGGGCTGCCCGGTCAAAAGAAGGGCGCCGTCCGCGGGCGAGGGACGCCGCGAGGGTGAATTGGGATACCACCAGGAACTCGCCACCGACTTCGGCCAAGTCGAGGTTCATCTTTCCCTGCGCGTCGGTGAACGCCCGGAGGCCAGCCAGCTTGTTCGCCATCGCCTGCACTTCCGCCGCGCTGTCGCCGTGCTCAATGCCCACCAGCACGAGCAAACCGCGGCCGATGATCCCAACTTTTTCCCTGTCGACTTCGACTTCTGCGCGGTTAACCCGTTGCACGACTGCCCGCATGTTGATATCCTGAATTTACAAATTTTTGCTCTGGTCGGGACTGCGATCTGCGTCGGTACTCTGGGGCAGCAGAACAAAGAAGCTGATCACAGAGCTGATCAAAGAAAAACTGAAGAAAGCTCCCGGAGTTCTCTGCGCGTCCGCTGGATCCTGCCAACCGCCAAACTTGGGGCCCCGGTATGATACCGTACCGTCCCTTAGCCAAGGAGATTGCGCTTATGCTCAACAAAGTCATGCTCATCGGCCATCTCGGTCGCGATCCGGAAATTCGTTCTACCCCGTCGGGCCAGACCGTCGCCAGTTTCAGCCTGGCAACCAACCGCAAATGGACGGACAAGGATGGTACCCGGCAGGAGCAAACCGAATGGCACCAGATCGTGGTCTGGGGACGCCAAGCGGAAATTGCGGGCCAATACTTGAACCGGGGCAAGCTGATCTACCTCGAAGGACGGCTGCAAACCCGCTCCTGGGATGATCGCAATTCCGGTGAGAAGCGCTATAAGACCGAGATCGTCTGTGAGTCGTTCCAGATGCTCAGCTCCCGCGGCGAAGGGGGTTCAGCGACCTCTGGGGGAGGTGCTGCCAGTTCTTACTCCGCCCCACAAGAGCCCTACTACGAGGGTGGCAGTGCGCCCCCCGCCCACGAGCCCGACGATGATGACATCCCATTTTGATATCCCGGCTGGATCCCGTCTTGCGTCACGGTGAAGAAGACCGTCCCGCTAGTTTTGCGCTGGCTAGAGCCGCGTTTTCAAGCTGGCGAGCAAGTTGAGGGCTGCGAGCGGGGTCAACTGTTCGAGGTCCACTTCGCGCAGAATCGTCAGCACTGCCTCGCCCGGGGGGGTAAACAGCGAGAGTTGCTGCCCGCTGGCTGCGGGTTGCGGGTGGTGCTCCCCTTGAGCCAAGCGCGGCCGGCCTGAAAAGTCGTACTCTTGGGCTTCGAGGTTGGCCAGCACCTCCTGCGCCCGCGCGATCACCGACGTCGGCAGCCCGGCCAGACGCGCCACGTGCAAGCCGTAGCTCTTGTCTGCGCTGCCATGGATCACCCGCCGCAAGAACACGATCTTGTCTTCCCACTCTTTGACCGCCATGGTGCGGTTCTTGACCCGCGGCAGCAAATTGGCGAGTTCGGTCAGCTCGTGGTAGTGGGTCGCAAACAAGGTCTTGGCGCGGCGCTTCTCGTGCAGGTATTCGACGATCGCCCAGGCCAGCGACAGGCCATCAAAGGTCGCGGTGCCCCGCCCCACTTCATCGAGGATCACCAAGCTCAGGTCGGTTGCGTGGTGCAGGATGTTCGCGGTCTCGATCATCTCGACCATGAAGGTGGACTCGCCGCGTGCCAAGTCGTCACTCGCCCCGACCCGGGTGAAGATGCGATCGACCAGCCCGATCTCAGCTTCCTCCGCGGGCACGAAGCTGCCGGCTTGCGCCAGCAAAACCATGAGCGCGACTTGCCGCAAGTAGGTCGACTTGCCGCCCATGTTGGGTCCGGTCAAGAGCACGACTTGCGCCACTTCACAGTCGAGTTCAACATCATTGGGCACGAACGGCTCGCGGCTCATCGCTTCGACCACGGGGTGGCGTCCATCGCGGATGCGGATAGGGGCGCCGGGGGGTAGCATGTGCGGTCGACGAAAACGCTGGCGTACCGCCACCTCGGCAAAAGTCGCCACCACGTCGAGCGCGGCGAGCGCCCGCGACAAGCGGAGCAAGCCCTCCCCTTCGGCGGTGATGCGCTCTAATAGCTGAGCGAAGTGCTGCGCTTCGAGTTCCAGCTGGCGTTCCTCCGCGCCCAGAATCTGCTCTTCAAGGTCCTTGATCTCCGGCGTCACATAGCGTTCAGCATTGACCAGGGTTTGTTTGCGGATGTAGTGGCTGGGCACGAGGTGCGCGTTGGCGTGCGTGATTTCGAGGTAGTAGCCAAACACCCGGTTGTAGCGGATCTTGAGCGAGCTGATGCCCGTGGCCTCGCGCTCCTGTTGCTCCAGGACGAGGATGTGCTGCTTGCTGTCATGCGCGAGGGAGTAGCAACGATCGAGTTCGGGGTCAACCCCGGCGGCAATCACCCCGCCGTTCTTGAGGGTCGCCGGCGGGGCCTCGACGAGGACCCGGGAAAGCTCGTCGGCCAGTCCGGTCAGGGGGTCACAAGCGACGACGGCAGCCAGCAAAGGCGTGGTCGCCGCGGACGGGCTCAACCCCTGCAGCTGGGCCTGGACGGCGGGCACCTGGCGCAGCCCATCGCGCAGCGCTGCCGCTTCGCGCGGGGTCATGGTGCCGAGCACCGCGCGGCTCAGCAGACGCTCGGGGTCCCCGAGCTCGGCGAGGGACGCGCGCAGGTCTTCTCGTCGGCTGCCGTGCGCAGCCAGCTCCGCCACCGCCGCGTGCCGTGCGGTGATCTGTTCGAGGTCGCAGAGCGGACGGCGCAGCCATTCGCGCAGCAGCCGTCCTCCTGCCGGGGTTTGGGTACGGTCGAGCACCGCGAGCAAGGTGCCTTTGCGGTTACCTTCCCGCTGGTTGCGAAAAACCTCCAAGTTGGCGAGGGTGGTGGCGTCGAGGACCAGCGCGCTGACCGGGTCGCCCAGGGTCAAGGTGCGGATATGAGCGAGTTCGCTGTGTTGGGTCTCCTGGGCATACGCCAGGGCGCAAGCTGCGGCAGCCACCGCTGGTTCGTCTGGGTCAAGGCCATAGCCTTTGAGGGTCGCCACCTGGAGCTGGCGCTCGAGCAGTTGGGCCGCGCGCCCGCGGCTCGGGACCTGCTCGGCGCTGAGCGGGGTCAAACAGATGGCTGCGGATTGGAGCCAGGCCAGTACTGCCGCGGGTAGCTTCGCGGGCGCAAACAAAACCTCGCGCGGGCGCAGTACCCCGAGGTCTTCGAGACAGCTTTCCGGCTGCCCCCAGCGGCGGAGAAAAAACACCCCGGTCGACACTTCGAGGAAAGCCCCTGCCCCGCGCTCGCCGTCCCAGAGCACCGCGCTCAGCAGGTTCTCCTCTTTGCCGTCGAGCAGCTCAGGCTGGCTCACCGTGCCCGGGGTGACGATCCGGGTCACTTCGCGTTTGACCAGCCCTTTGGCTTGCGCCGGATCCTCGACCTGGTCACAAATCGCCACCTTGAGCCCGGCCTTGAGCAGCTTGCCGAGGTAGCTGTCAAGCGCGTGATGTGGCACCCCACACATCGGAGCTTCGCTCTCGCTGCCCTTATGCCGGGCGGTCAAGGCCACTTCGAGAATCGGGGCTGCCAACTTAGCGTCCTCGTAGAAGAGTTCAAAGAAATCACCCATGCGGTAGAGCAGCAGCGCATCCGGGTGTTGTGCCTTGACCTCCAGGTACTGGCGCATCATCGGCGTAAGGGAACCACTCGTGCTCATGGCAGGCAAGTATAGCCGTGATCGCGAGTCCAAGCGAGGGCGAGTTTTGGTTAAAGGAGGTTTTTGAATTATATGGACTTAATCAGATTTATTTATTTAATATCAATAATTTATTTTCACAATGTAAAAAAGTATCATCAAATTTTACTAAAGCCATGGATTTCTACTTAAAAACCCTCTTTGATTTCTTTGATTTTGTCTTACTTGACACGTTAGGTTAACTGGTTTAAACTTCGGGCAAGTGGTTAAATGGATTGAATAAAGTTAAAATTACAATTTATCCGAAAACTCCCCAACTTGAATCAAAGAATATTCTACGTACTAGAGAACAAAGGAGGTTTGAAAGTGGGAACGATCAAGAAAGCGAGCAAATGGCTAATCGGGGTCATTCTGGTGACTCTCCTCCTGGCACAGCCAGCGGGTGCCTGCCTAATGTGTGACTATCTGGATTTCGGCTGGTTGAACGGCGGTCTCTTCATCTGTCTTTTCACCGAGGTGGGGCGGCAGCAGTGCTATGCCGGTGACACTTACTGCTCGACTTGGGGTCCCTGCACGGTTCAGTGGGCTTGAAGGAGAGTACGTTGAGGGTGTGGTTGGCCTTTTTGTTGCTGGCTCTGCCGCGGTCGGCCGTTGCCGAAGCCCCAGTTAGCACGCCGACGCTCGAGGTCGTGGTCCGCCTCGCGGGGCCTGCGGGTGGCCCCCCGGTCGCTGCCCAGCTGTGCCGCGAGCCGCTGGCAGGCGAAGGCCGGGAGAGCAGTTGCAGCGCGGTTAAAACGCCCGGCAACGCGACCCTCGACCTCGTCGGCAGCGCCAGCTGGAAGCTGTGGCTCACTGCTCCGCAGCATTGGGCAGCCACGGAGGTGGTCGCGGGCGCACGGCCGACACCTCAGGTGATGTGGCTTTTCCCCACCGGACGCCTGACCGGGCGCATCGCCGGGCCACCGGGTCAGACGCTGTCTGGCGAGCTCAAGATCTCGTTCTCCCCCACCCATGCTCTCCGACCCGCGCAGCCACTCGATCCGGCACCACCCCTCCCAGCAGCGAGCGTGATCTGCCCGCTGAGCAACGAAGTCCTGGAATGCGAAATACCCGCAGGAGTCCTCGACCTCAAGGTAGAGATGCCTGGCCTTGCTCCGCAATACTTGTGGGAGCAGCGCGTGCGACCGGAAACTCCCTTGAACTTGGGCAGGATCGCCTTGCAGCGCGGCGCTTCGGTCTCCGGCTGGGTGACGCACGACGGCGACCGGCTGGCAGCAGAGCCTCAGGAGGCCGCGCGGGTCGAGCTCAGCCCCGCCATCGTCACCACTGCAGCCGACCTGTCGGATGAGCAGACCAGCGCGCGCCTCAAGCTGCGCACGCTGGCCACCACGGTCAACCCGCGGGGTTTTTTCCAGCTGGTCGACGTGCCGCCCGGCAGCTACGCCCTCACCGTGCAGCAGCCAGGGTTGGCCCTCGCTCGCATCCCCGAAATCCAGGTCCTCGCGGACGCCGAAACCAGGCTGACGGCACCCATCGAATTGCATCCACCCTGGAAAGTCGAAGTGTTCGTCGATCCCCCGTTTTCACCCACGGATACGCCTTGGGACCTGACCTTTCTCCCCAAGAGCCGCCAGGACCTTGACGACTTCCACCGCGGCACGACCGATCTGAGCGGCAGCGCCACTTTTGCAGACCTCGCACCCGGCACTTACCTGCTCTTCGTCGAAACCGCAACCCCGACTCCCAGCGGCAACGCCAGGACCGTGTGGGCGACCCAAGAAGTCGAGCTCACAGCAGATCAGGCGCAAGTCCAGATCAGGATTTCCTGGGTGCCGCTCGTGGGTAGGGTTTTTGCTGGCAAGGATCCCATCGAGACCACTCTGTGGTTCGTCGGCAACCAGGGACGGGAGAGAATTCCGCTCGCTTCCGACGCAGAAGGCCGCTTCACCGGATACTTGCCGCGCGAAGGTACTTGGGAGGTCGAAGTGTCACCCTTTACCGCCAGCCCTGCCGTGCAGAAACTCGACCCGGTCGCAGTGGCCAAAGTAGTCGGGAAGGAGGCAGCCGAAGTCGAGATCCGGATCCCGACCACGCGACTTTCGGGGATCGTCGTGGATGGGGATCGACCGGTGTCGAACGCCGTGATCCTGCTCGCCAGCCCGGAAAGAAAATCGCGAGAAGCGCAAGCGATTTCTGATGCCGCTGGCGAGTTCGAGATCCGCGGCGTGCGAGCAGGGAGCGCGTATTTGTGGGCGCAGGCGGGCGACCGCACCAGCGAGTGGCTGCCGCTCGAAATTCAAGAGGGTCGTGATTTAACCGAGATTCGCCTGGTGGTGCGCCCGCAAGTCGATTTTCGCGGCCAGGTGGTGTCACCGTCAGGTGGGGTCCCGGGAGCCTTGATCACTGCCACTCCTGAAACCAGCGCCGCGGCAAGAGGTACGACCCCGGCCCTGGTCCGCAGGGTGCTGAGCGGGCCCGATGGCGGGTTCGTGCTGGCGCTCCCCGCTGAAGCCAATGCTGCCACGATGCTTGTGCTGCCGCCAGGCAACAGCCTACGCCTGCTGCGGATTGACCTCCAGGCTCAAGGCCGGTCGCCCCTGCTCTTACCGGTGAGCGGTGAAGGGGGCACCCTGGTGTTGGTTCTGGGCAACGCTGACGCTCCAGCGGTGCTGCAGCATGGCAATGCCCTGGTCCACCTCGGAGTCTTGCGCGAGTGGAGCCTCCGCCATGGCGGAGGCTGGCAGGAAGACCAAGGGCGACTGATCGTGCCGCAAGTCGAAAGCGGCGACTACGCGCTCTGCTGGGCGAGCAGTCTCAAGCCTGCTGCGACTCCGGGCCTTGTAGCCAATCCAGGCTGTGCCTACGGCAATTTGTTACCCCACCGCGAACTGCTCCTCGACTTGACCTCGCACCTGCAAGAACCTCAACCCCCAACCGAACTTCAGGGAGCGCCGAATGATCAGCAGGGTGATGTTACTCATTAGTGGCTTTCTCCTCGGAATCTCAGTCGTTACCTTCGCTAACAACACCACCCCCGGCTGTGACTGTGCGCGTCAGTGCGTCGCGAATTTGATCGCCCAGGCGCGGCAACGCGCGTGGATCGGAGTGGAGCTCCAGCACCTGGGTTCGCGGGTGGGATACCTTGAAGCGACGCGCGTCTGGGCTGAGAGCCCGGCACTTCAAGCGGGAATCCAGAAAGGCGACTTCATCGTGGGCATTGGCGAGGCCACTTTCAAGGGCATGACCGACTTCGAAGCGATCGACGCGCTGTCAGCGCGCGCCTTGGCCAACCTCACTCCGGGCAAAGTTGTCGCGGTCCAGCTGGAACGCGGTCCGACCACCCTTACCGTGCAAGTTACCCCGGTCGCCTACGACCGTTACTCGCTGGCCGAGTTCATCGGCCGCCGCTTGATGAACCAGTTTCCGGACGTGGCCTACCGTCCCTAAACCTGGGCGGTCCAGCTAGGCCGCAGGCGCACGGCGGCGCGTGGCGAGGCTCGCCAGGATGCCGGCGGCAAAGCCGGCCACCAGCGCCCAGAAGGGGGGCAGAGCGGAAGAACGGTGGGCTGACGCCCACCCTACGCGCTCCGTGCGCTGCTTCACGGTTTTCGGGGGCCCTTCTTTGAACCCGGCGTGGTTCTCAGGATCTCTGGCTCACAAATCAACCTCTGTGCGAGCGCTCGGCTCAAGGCCCGAAAATCGTTAAGCACCCTACGTCCCACTTGGGTCGAGCCTCTGGCAGGCCGTCCCCTTTTCTCGTACCATGGGCTCCGGAGGAGACATGATGGAGGGTTCACCCTGGGAACGTTCTACACCCGTTGCAAGTTCGAGAATCCGGTCGACAGGACGCGCTCGGTCATCGTATCGAAGCTCCTGGTCGATACGGGAAGTGAGGTCTCGTGGGTGCCCGGGCGGAAGCTGGAAAAGATCGGGGTCCAGCGCGAAAAAAAGGACGTGGCATTCGTGCTCGCG